>NZ_MAUD01000201.1 GCF_001700515.1 Streptomyces lushanensis | reverse complement strand
CGGCGGCCATGGCCGCCGAACCGGCGAAGACACCGGGCAAGAGCTTCATGGTCAGGATGACGAGCGCGAGTTCCAGCACGGCGGCCAGGGCGCCGCGCGGCCGGCCGAACTGCCTGGTGATCGCGAGTACCGGAAAGAGCGTGAAGAGGAAGAGGATCGGTGTCGACATCTGCCGCATCGCGCTCAGGAAGTCGACGGGCAGATCGTGCGCCAGGTCATTGGCGCCGCTGAGGCCGAGGACGACCACCGCGCCCCAGGCGCCGCCGAGCAGCGGCGCGAGCCACTTCCTGGGCGCGAGGATGCCGAGGATGTCGGTGGGCAGGAAGAGCAGCCACGGGTTGAGCACACCGCTGGAGAGGGCCATCGGGGCGCCGAGCCCGAAGACGAAGCCGACCGAGAGCCCGAAGGACACCGCCGTGGTGCCGGAGCGCTTGGCGCGTCCCTGGACGAAGTCGAGCATGAAGGGCCGTACGCCGTCGTTGAACACGGCCAGGGCCAGATGCGAGACGAAGGCGGTCAGCGCGCACAGGGCCACGACGAGCAGCTTCTGCGCCGGTGACATGTCCGGACCGGTGCTCGCCGCGAGGACGGTGTTCACGGGATGTCTCCTCCGGGCGCCGGTTCATCGCTCCACGGGCAGGCGGCTACGGGCGGTCAGCCGCGTGCGGCGATCGCCCGGGCCATGACCGGGGCGACCACATCGATCTGGTCGAGGGCGAAGCCGAAGACCTTCTTGCCGTCCGCCAGCAGAGCGGTGACCTGGTCCTCGGTGGGCACCGACCGGCCGAAGGTGTGGCAGAGCGGCTGTCCCAGCAGCCCGACGAGGACGCCGAGGGAGGCGCCGGCGCCGGTGTGACAGGTGCCGAGGTAGTAGTCGGCCCGGCCGGCGCGGAGTCTCCGCGCGGCGTCCATGTCGTTGGAGACCGTGATCTCCAGTCCGTCGAGGGCGAGGGTGCTCACGGTGTCCGCGACCTCGGTCCTGCCGACGCCACCGGTGAGGATCTTTGTCATGGCTCAGTCCTTGTCCCTGGTTCTTGTGGGTCCTTCGGGGGCATGTCCTTCGGGGTCCTTCGAGGGGGCTTTCGCGGGGCGGTGCCGGTCGGCGGAGTGCTGACCGAGCACGGCCAGATGCAGGGCAAGGAAGTTGATCTCGGACTCCGGGAGCTCGGCGCCCAGCTCACGCCGGGCCCGTACGGAGACGGCGCGCGCCCGTGCCACGGCCCCGGGATGTCCGGCGAGTTCGGCCGCCACCTGCTCGTCCGTACGGAACCCGGCGACCGGTGTCCCGTCCAGAAGCCGGTCCAGCGCCATCATGAGATGGCTGGTGAGCATGGCCGCCGTGTCCTCGGTGACGGTGTTGCCCTCGGCGGCCAGGGCGTTCAGCTCGTCCCCGACGAACACGGCGATCTCAGGTCTGACCTGGCCGCTCTGCCGGAACAGCGTGATACGCAGGGCGAGCCGGGCGTCCATGGTGCTCCCTCTGTCCCTGACGATCTGTCCCTGGTGGTCGGACAGCGACCAGGATGTGTCTGACGCGTCGCGCCGGGGATCTCCTCGGGCGGGCCGTCCTTGTCGCGGAGGCCGGTAGGAGGGCATCGCGAAGGGCGCGCCCGCCTTCTCGAAGGCCGCGCGCAGCGCGGTGGCGGGCCCTGTCTAAGGGCGGGAGTACGGCAGCGGCATCGAGGCCGGCAGGGTGCCGAGCCCGGAGAGCCGCCGGGGTATCGAGCGGTCGGAGCGGGCGGGGAAGGTGCCGAGACGGCCCCGGGCCGTGGTCCCGACGGCCCGGGCGTTCTCCAGGAGCGGGAACGCGGCCTGGACGGTTCCGTTTCCGACACCCGGTTCCACGGCGAAGTCGCGGACACGCGGCAGCCGGGTGTCCGGCCCGTGGTTCAGCAGCAGAACGGCGAGCAGCCGGGCCGCGAGGCCGTTACGGGTCGGAAGACGCTCGTCGAGGCCGATCACGGAGACGACAGTAAACAGGATTCCGGACAGCGACAAGGCGCACATTTGTCCGTCTCCGTCTCCGTCTCCGCCGCCTCGGCGGCGGCCGACCGGCGTGCGAGCCGGAGCGTGGCCAGTGGGTGGCCGGCAAAGCGTGAGTACCCCGGGCGCGCACCCCGGCGCGCAAGGCCGAAACCCGCCGGCGGCCACCCTCCGCCGTACGATTCCTGTCGTCGCGAAGGCATCGGTTCCGACGCCCGGGGCACCCGATTTCCCGTGCCGGTACCAGGATCCGATCAACGAGGCGGAGCACGTCGAGGGGTTCGTACGATGCCTGGTCACCGAGGACAGGGCGGTGCCGGAGGCGGACGGCACTCCCGGTACTGTCGCCGTCGTGGCCCGCGCCCGCCGACGCCCACCGACCGAGGGCGCCCGCGCGGCGCCGCCCGGCCCGGCGTTTCCGCCCGCCGCATACCCGCCCGGTGAGCTGGGAAGACGACCGGAAGACGTAGATCGTCTACGCGTCCCTGCGTACGCGGCGCTACGTACCACCTTGGGGCGAGCTGTGAGGCTTCTCCGCAGATCGACGCACCCGCCCTCGTCAGGACGCATCAACGGCAACTGACGGGTACGTGCAAATTATTTGGGATGCCCCGTAATGGAACCCGCGAGGGCTCAGGCTCGTTGTTCACGACGTGAGCACGACACCACCTGTTCTCGCCGCAGAGCTGGCGCAGGCGTGGGCCGACATTCAGAGGTCCCACCCCGAGCTGCCGGATCTTGCCGCGCCAGAGTCCCTGATCGGAGAGTCCTCGTCCGCCTGCGGCGCCGAACTCTCCTTCGAACGACTGCTTCATGAAGCGGTCCACGGCATCGCCGCGGCCAGAGGTGTCCGCGACACCTCGCGCGCGGGCCGCTATCACAACCGCCGATTCCTGGCCATCGCCGAGGAGATGGGCCTCGACCATCCCGAGGAGCCGCATCCCAGCAGCGGTTTCTCGCTGGTCTCGCTCAGCCCCGAGGCCAAGCGCCGATATCGCCCCACCATCGAGCGCCTCCAGCGCGCGCTGAAGGCGCACACGGTCGCGACGGCCGCCGACACCAAGCGCAGCTTCCGCGGTCCGGCCGCCCGGCACGGCTCGTCCGGCGGCGGGGTCCGCGTCAAGGCGGTCTGCGACTGCGGGCGGAACGTACGGGTCGTTCCCTCGGTCCTCGCCCAGGCGCCGATCGTCTGCGGCGGCTGCGGGAAGCCCTTCCGTATCCCGGAAGTGGTGGGAGCCGCGAGCTGATCACCCCGTGCCGGAACGCGGGGTGGTGCGGGGCCAGGTGCGCGGCAGTGGGCCGCCGACGTGGGACACGTCCCGGTGTGCAAGTGTGGCAGAATGGCGAGCTGTACTCGACAGTCGCACAGGACCCCTCTCTCCTCCGGCTGACGCGTCCATCGGGCGGATCGGGTACCGCAACCCCACGCGGCATCCCGTTGTGCCCAACCACGTCAAGACCAGGAGACACCACTCCAGTGGCAGTCAAGATCAAGCTGAAGCGTCTGGGCAAGATCCGTTCGCCTCACTACCGCATCATCGTCGCCGACTCCCGCACCCGCCGTGACGGCCGGGCCATCGAGGAGATCGGTCTGTACCACCCGGTGCAGAACCCGTCGCGCATCGAGGTCGACTCGGAGCGCGCGCGTTACTGGCTGTCCGTCGGTGCCCAGCCGACCGAGCCGGTTCTCGCGATCCTCAAGCTCACCGGTGACTGGCAGGCGCACAAGGGCCTTCCGGCCCCGGCGCCGCTGCTCCAGCCGGAGCCGAAGGCCGACAAGCGCGCCCTCTTCGAGGCCGCCGCCAAGGACGCCGGCGACGAGCCCAAGGGCGAGGCCATCACCCAGAAGGCCAAGAAGTCCGACAAGAAGGCCGACGAGGCCGAGTCCTCGGCCGCCGCCGAGTCGACCGAGGCCTGAGCATGCTCGAGGAGGCTCTCGAGCACCTCGTGAAGGGCATCGTCGACAACCCGGACGACGTGCAGGTGGCCTCACGCAACCTGCGCCGTGGCCGTGTGCTGGAGGTCCGGGTCCATCCCGACGACCTCGGCAAGGTGATCGGCCGCAACGGCCGCACCGCACGTGCTCTGCGGACCGTCGTGGGCGCCATCGGCGGCCGTGGCATCCGTGTCGACCTTGTCGATGTGGACCAGGTTCGCTGACAGAGCTGGAACACCGGCACGGGCCGGGGAGGGCCACCGCCTTCTCCGGCCTTCGCTGCTTCCGCCGTCGTGTCGTCGTCGCCGTCGTGTCGTTTCATCGCCGCCGTGCCGACGGGAAACTCGTTGCCGTCGTGCCGGAAAAGATGCCGGAAAAGAAGGTGCAGCAGTGCAGTTGGTGGTCGGGCGGGTGGGCCGCGCCCATGGGATCAGGGGCGATGTCACCGTAGAGGTGCGTACGGACGAGCCGGAACTGCGGCTCGGCCCCGGCGCCGTACTCGCCACGGACCCGGCCTCGGCCGGACCGCTGACGATCGAGTCGGGCCGGGTGCACAGCGGCAGGCTGCTGCTGCGCTTCGAAGGAGTGCGGGACCGTACGGGCGCGGAGACGCTCCGTAACGTCCTGCTGATCGCCGAGGTCGATCCGGAGGAACTCCCCGAGGACCCGGAGGAGTTCTACGACCATCAGCTCATGGATCTGGATGTCGTCCTGGCCGACGGTACGGAGATCGGCAGGATCACCGAGATCTCCCACCTGCCCTCGCAGGACCTGTTCATCGTGGAACGGCCCGACGGCAGCGAGGTGATGATCCCGTTCGTCGAGGAGATCGTCACGGAGATCGATCTGGAGGAGCAGCGGGCCGTCATCGATCCGCCTCCCGGCCTGATCGACGACCGGGCGGAGGTCGCCGGCGGGCAGGGCGAGTCCGGCGCAGACGGTGAATCCGCCGGGGATGAGCACTGATGCGACTCGACGTCGTCACGATCTTCCCGGAGTATCTGGAGCCGCTGAACGTCTCGCTGGTCGGCAAGGCCCGTGCGCGCGGCCGGCTCGACGTCCATGTGCACGACCTGCGGGAGTGGACCCACGACCGCCACAACACGGTGGACGACACGCCCTACGGCGGCGGACCTGGCATGGTCATGAAGACCGAACCCTGGGGCGAGGCCCTGGACGAGATCCTGGCGGACGGTTACGAGACGGGGGCGCACGGACCGGTCCTGGTCGTCCCCACACCCAGCGGGCGCCCCTTCACCCAGGAAGTGGCCGTCGGACTGTCCGAGCGGCCCTGGCTGCTCTTCGCGCCCGCGCGGTACGAGGGCATCGACAGCCGGGTCGTGGAGGAGTACGCGACCCGGATACCGGTGATCGAGGTGTCCATCGGCGACTACGTGCTGGCCGGCGGCGAGGCGGCCGTGCTGGTCGTCACCGAGGCCGTCGCCCGGCTGCTGCCCGGTGTCCTCGGCAACGCCGAGTCGCACCGCGACGACTCCTTCGCCCCGGGGGAGATGGCCGATCTGCTGGAGGGTCCCGTCTACACCAAGCCGCCCGAGTGGCGCGGGCGCGGGATTCCGGACGTTCTGCTGAGCGGCCACCACGGCAGGATCGCGCGCTGGCGCCGGGACGAGGCGTTCCGCCGTACGGCGCTGAACCGGCCCGATCTGATCGAGCGCCGCGACGCGGCGGCCTTCGACAAGAAGGACCGCGAGACGCTCTCGATCCTGGGCTGGTCGCCGGAGCCGGGCGGCCGATTTTGGCGCAGGCCGGACGACGTGGAAGAATAGGCCGCTGCCGTACGTCCGGTGTGCGCCCCTGCCACAGGGGGAACGACGCCCGCCCGACGCCAACGGCACTCCGAACTCCTCTCCCGACATCCGCCGATGACCTGTGGCATCAGCGAGGAAGCAGATCCATATGTCCAGCCTGCTCGACACAGTCGACGCCTCGTCGCTCCGCAGCGACCTTCCCGCCTTCCGCCCCGGTGACACGGTCAACGTGCACGTACGGGTCATCGAGGGCAACCGCTCCCGTATCCAGCAGTTCAAGGGCGTGGTCATCCGCCGCCAGGGCTCGGGCGTCCGCGAGACCTTCACGGTCCGCAAGGTCTCCTTCTCCGTCGGTGTCGAGCGCACCTTCCCGGTCCACAGCCCGATCTTCGAGAAGATCGAGCTCGTGAGCCGTGGTGACGTCCGCCGCGCCAAGCTCTACTACCTGCGTGAGCTGCGCGGCAAGGCCGCCAAGATCAAGGAGAAGCGCGACAACTGAGTCGCGACCGGTCCGGCGTTCGTCACGTCGCACCCGGGTCCACAGGAGGGCCGGATAAGCTCTGGCCCCGATGGACACCGAAACGGAGCACACGGAGCGCGACCGCTCCTCCGGATTCCCTGCTGGGGCGAGCCCCACGGGGACGGAGGAGGGGTCGCGCTCCGCGCGTTCTCCACGGCGTTTCCCGGGCCCGCTCACCCTGCGTGGGGCGGGACTGCTCGGTGTCGGATGCGCGGTCGCCGTACTGCTCTTCAGCGCCTTCGTGGTGCAGCCCTTCCGGATTCCCAGTGGCTCGATGGAGCCCACCCTGCGGGCGGGGGACCGGGTGCTGGTCAACAAGTTGGCGTACCGTTTCGATGCCGAGCCGGAGCGCGGCGACGTGGTCGTCTTCGACGGCACCGGATCCTTCGTCCGGCAGCCGCCGCGGGAGAATCCCGTCACCGGACTGCTGCACGGCGCCGCCGCGGCCCTGGGGCTCGCCGAGCCCGCCGAGACCGATTTCGTCAAGCGCGTGATCGGGGTCGGAGGCGACCGGGTGGTCTGCTGCGACAAAGGGGGCAGGGTCGAGGTGAACGGCCGGGCGGTGGAGGAGCGGTATCTCCATTTCGGTGACGCGCCCTCCCGGGTTCCCTTCGACATCGTCGTACCGCGGGGCACTCTGTGGGTCATGGGCGACCACCGGAGCAATTCACGCGACTCCCGGGACCATCTCGGCGAGCCGGGCGGCGGCATGGTGCCCGTCGGCAAGGTCATCGGCCGCGCGGACTGGATCGGCTGGCCGCCGGGGCGCTGGTCCGGGCTGGACCCGACCGGCGCCTTCAGGGATGTACGGAGCCCGGACGGCGCCCATGGGTAAGCGCGGACGGCCCGCGGCCCATGGCGCCGACACCAGGCTCCCGACCGGCTCACGGCCCACCACGGGCCGGGCGCTGCCGGGCCGCGCCGAGCGGCGCAGACTCGCCCGAAGGGTCAAGCGGCGGCGCCGCAGGTCCGCCGTCGCCGAGATACCGATCCTGATCACCGTGGCGCTGCTGATCGCGCTCGTCCTCAAGACCTTCCTGGTGCAGGCCTTCGTGATCCCGTCCGGATCCATGGAGCAGACGATCAGGATCAGCGACCGCGTCCTGGTGGACAAACTCACACCGTGGTTCGGCTCCAGACCCGAGCGCGGCGATGTCGTGGTCTTCAAGGATCCCGGCGGCTGGCTCCAGGACGAGAAACCGCCGCCGGACGATTCGCCGGTCGTCGTCAAACAGATCAAGCAGGCGCTGACCTTCATCGGGCTGCTGCCCTCCGCCGACGAGCAGGATCTGATCAAACGGGTCGTGGCGGTCGGCGGCGACACCGTCAAGTGCTGTGGCGAGGACGGGAAGGTCTCCGTCAACGGCGTGCCCCTGGACGAGCCGTACCTGCATCCGGGCAATGTGCCCTCCGAGCTGACCTTCGAGGTCGAGGTGCCGGCGGGGCGCATCTTCGTGATGGGCGACCACCGGTCCAACTCGGCCGACTCGCGCTTCCATCTCGACGAGGCGTTCCGCGGCACGGTCTCGGAGGACGAGGTCGTGGGCCGGGCCGTCGTCATCGCCTGGCCGTTCGACCACTGGCGCGGGCTGGAGGAGCGGGGGACGTACGCTTCGGTGCCGGATGCTTCGATTCCGGATGCTCCGGCGCCGGTCGCTCCGGCCTCGGACGCCTCCGTACCGGATGTCTCGACCTCGGACGCGCGAGCCGCGCCGACGACGGCGCGAGGCGCGTCGAATAGTGTGTCCTCCCAGGATCTCAACGGATTGATCCGGCTCCCGAGCCCTGCGGAACTCCCGCTCGTTATGGGAGTGGTGGGCCTGTCCCGAATCGGCGGCAGGCGATGGCACCGCGTAATCGCGCGGAGCGCTCGCACGGAGTGAGGAGTGGATGTGGGGGATGTGGCGGTCGGCGCACGATCCGGACACGATGGTCCCGAGGAGGGACACGAGCAGCTCGCCGAGTCGCCCGAGACTGTGACGGACGCGACGGAACAGCGCAACGACAACCGGGACGTCGGTCGGGACGACGACGGACCCGATGCCGAGGACGGCGGATCCACGGACATGCGGAAGCAGCGTTCCTTCTGGAAGGAACTGCCTCTGCTGATCGGTATCGCGCTGCTGCTGGCGCTTCTGATCAAGACTTTCCTGGTACAGGCGTTCTCGATTCCGTCGGACTCGATGCAGGACACCCTCCAGCGTGGGGACCGCGTCCTGGTGGACAAGCTCACCCCCTGGTTCGGTTCCGAGCCCGACCGCGGTGAGGTCGTGGTCTTCCACGACCCGGGCGGCTGGCTGGAGGGCACCCCCACGCCCGATCCGAACGTGGTGCAGAAGTTCCTGAGCTTCATCGGGCTGATGCCGTCCGCGGAGGAGAAGGACCTGATCAAGCGGGTCATCGCGGTCGGTGGCGACACGGTGGCGTGCGAGAAGGGCGGCAAGGTCAAGGTCAACGGGCACCCGCTGAACGAGGAGGGGTACATCTACCCGGGCAACACTCCTTGTGATGACGAGCCGTTCGGGCCGATCAAGGTTCCCGAGGGCCGGATCTGGGTGATGGGCGACCACCGGCAGAACTCGCTGGACTCCCGCTACCACCAGGAACTGCCCGGCCGCGGCACGGTCTCCACCGACGAGGTGGTGGGCCGCGCCTTCGTCGTCGCCTGGCCGGTCAACCGCTGGTCGTTCCTGCCGGTGCCCGACACCTTCGGCCAGTCCGGGCTCGACACCCACGTGGCCGCGGCCGCCGCGGTGGCTCCCGGGGCGCTGGGTCTCGCCGGGGCGGTGCCTCTGGTGCTCTGGCGCAGGAGGAGGCTGACCGCCGGCGGTACCGCCGGGTAGGGTGCCGTCCCGGATCGCCGGTCTCCGAGGATCGTTCCCGGAGCGGCCGTTCTCCGGAGTGGGGGAAGTAGCTGGCATGAGCGGAACGGGACGTACGGAAGCAGGGCGTACGGAGTCGCCCGGGCAGGCGGCGCCCACGGAAGCGGGACAGGGGACGGACGGCCACGGCCGTCTCGGCAGTGTGCTGTCGGGGCTGGCCGTGGCCGTCGGCTGTGTGCTCTTCCTCGGGGGCTTCGGATGGGGGGCCGTGGAGTATCTGCCGTACACCGTGCCGACGGACTCGATGGACCCGACCGTGCGCGCGGGGGACCGGATACTGGCCCAGCGGATGTCCGGCGACGAGGTACGGCGCGGTGACGTGGTGGTCTTCACCGACGCGGACTGGGGCGATCTGCCGATGGTCAAGCGGGTGGTCGGGGTCGGCGGCGACCGGGTCGCCTGCTGCGACAAGGACCACCGGCTGACCGTGAACGGCGTACCGATGCGGGAGCCGTATGTGCGCGGGATGATCGGCGGGGTGGCGTCCACGACCGAGTTCGAGGCGTCGGTGCCCGCGGGACAGCTCTTTCTGCTCGGCGACGAGCGCAGCGGCTCGCTCGACTCGCGTGTGCATCTCCAGGACCCGGGACAGGGCTCCGTACCGCTCTCCGCGGTGGACGCGCGGGTCGATGCCGTCGTCTGGCCGCTCGGCCGTCTGATCGACCGGCCGGCGGCCTTCGCGGCGCTGCCGGGCGGGGTGTCCGAAGCGGGGCCGGTACGGCTGATGGCCTCGGCGGTCGTGGCAGGCACGGTGCTGATCCTGGGCGGTGCGGCGTACGGACCTGTCGCCCGGTGGCTGTCGCGCGGGCGGCGGGCCCGGCGGGCCGGG
Organism: Streptomyces lushanensis; assembly: GCF_001700515.1. Taxonomy (GTDB): domain Bacteria; phylum Actinomycetota; class Actinomycetes; order Streptomycetales; family Streptomycetaceae; genus Streptomyces; species Streptomyces lushanensis. The sequence continues at coordinate 32,940 of NZ_MAUD01000201.1, read as the reverse complement.
GAGGTGTCCGCCGGTGTCCGCTGAGGCGAAGCCCGAGGGAGGGCCCGAGGCGGCGCACGGCGGGCGGGGAGCGCTTCGCAAAGTGGCCCGGGTGGTGCTGCTGGATCCCGAGGACCGGATTCTGCTGCTGCACGGATTCGAGCCGGACGATCCGGACAAGGACTGGTGGTTCACGCCCGGCGGCGGTCTGGAGGGGGACGAGAGCCGGGAGGAGGCCGCGCTGCGCGAGCTGGCGGAGGAGACAGGGATCACACAGGTGGAGCTGGGGCCCGTGCTCTGGCGCCGGATGTGCTCCTTTCCCTTCGACGGGCGACGCTGGGATCAGGACGAGTGGTACTTCCTGGCACGTACGGCGCAGACCGAGACCTCGTCGGACGGGCTGACCGAGCTGGAGCTGCGCAGCGTCGCGGGGCTGAGGTGGTGGACCTCCGCCGAACTCTCGGCGGCGCGTGAGACGGTGTACCCGACCAGGCTCGCCGAGCTGCTGCGTACGCTGCTCGACGAGGGTCCTCCGGATCCGCCGGTGGTCCTCGCCCCCGAAATCGTCTGAGGGTGCGCGGCTCCGGAGCACAATGGGGGGACGTACGGCTGAAGGGGAACATGCCATGAGCGCCGAGGACCTCGAGAAGTACGAGACCGAGATGGAGCTGAAGCTCTACCGGGAGTACCGCGATGTCGTCGGTCTGTTCAAATACGTGATCGAGACCGAGCGTCGCTTCTATCTCACCAATGACTACGAGATGCAGGTGCACTCGGTGCAGGGTGAGGTCTTCTTCGAGGTCACGATGGCGGATGCCTGGGTCTGGGACATGTACAGACCCGCCAGGTTCGTCAAGCAGGTGCGTGTCCTCACGTTCAAGGACGTGAATATCGAGGAGCTGAACAAAAGTGACCTCGAACTGCCCGGCGGCTGAAGGGCATGAGCCGGGGTGTGAGCCCAAGGCGTGGGCTGGACGGTGTGAGCTCAGGGGTGTGGGCCGGACTGGCGTGACCTCAAGGGTGTGGGCCGGAGGGTGTGGACCCGCGGCGTGAGCCGGAGGGTGCGTGAGCCGGAGGGTTTCAGGCGCGCCGTTGTGCCTGCCCGCCGTGAGGCTCGGGCCCGCCGTGGAGGCCGGCCCGTCCGCTCGTACGGGTGAGCGGGTTTTCCACAACGGGTGAGTTGTCCACCAAGATCCACTCGTTGCGGACGGTCGCGTCAGAGTCGGTGCCGGAGGTGGTGCCGAGATGAACGCGACGGGGGCACTGGGACGGTTCGGTGAGGAGCTGGCGGCGCGTCGGCTGGCCGAGTCGGGAATGACCGTGCTGGCACGCAATTGGCGGTGCGGCAGGACGGGCGAGATCGACATCGTGGCCCGGGACAGCGACGCCCGGGGCAGCGATGTGCTGGTCGTCTGCGAGGTGAAGACCCGCAGGGCCGGCTCGTTCGAGCATCCGATGGCCGCCGTGACCCGGGAGAAGGCGGACCGGCTGAGACGGCTCGCCGCCTGCTGGCTGGAGCGGTGCGGCGGCCCGCCGCCCGGCGGTGTGCGGATCGATCTGGTCGGAGTGGTTGTGCCCCGGCGGGGCGCTCCCGAGGTCGAGCACGCGCGGGGGGTGGCCTGATGGGATTCGCCCGAGCGTGTTCGGTGGCGCTGGTGGGTGTCGAGGGCGTGGTGGTCGAGGTCCAGGCGGACCTGGAGCCGGGCGTGGCCGCGTTCACGCTGGTGGGGCTGCCGGACAAGAGCCTGGTGGAGAGCCGGGACCGGGTCAGGGCGGCGGTGGTGAACTCCGGCGCCGAGTGGCCGCAGAAGAAACTCACGGTGGGGCTGAGCCCGGCCTCCGTGCCCAAGGGCGGCAGCGGGTTCGATCTCGCGGTGGCCGCGGCGGTGCTCGGCGCGGCCGAGCGCCTCGACGCCGCCACGATCGCCGATCTGGTGCTGATCGGGGAGCTGGGCCTGGACGGGCGGGTCAGACCGGTGCGCGGGGTGCTGCCGGCGGTGCTCGCGGCGGCCGAGGCCGGCTATCGCCAGGTGGTCGTCCCCGAGCAGACCGCGGGCGAGGCGTCGCTGGTGCCCGGGGTGTCGGTGCTCGGAGTGCGGAGCCTGCGGCAGCTCATCGCGGTACTGACCGACGAGCCGGTGCCCGAAGAACCCCGGGACACCGTGACGGGACGTCCGGACGCCATGACCGCCGGGCTGATGGTGCCGGGCGCGGGCGTCGGCACCGGTCTGGCGGCCGGGGTCGGGGAGGGCGAGGGGCACCGGCCCGACCTGGCCGATGTGGCCGGTCAGGCAGCGGCGCGCAAGGCACTGGAGGTGGCCGCGGCGGGCGGGCACCATCTGCTGCTCCAGGGACCGCCGGGAGCGGGCAAGACCATGCTGGCCGAGCGGCTCCCCGGGATCATGCCGCCGCTGACCGGACAGGAGTCGCTGGAGGTCACGGCGGTGCACTCGGTGGCGGGCATTCTGCCTCCCGGCGAGCCGCGGGTCCGTACGGTGCCCTACTGCGCGCCGCACCACTCGGCCACCATGCAGTCCCTGGTCGGCGGCGGGAACGGACTGCCCCGACCGGGCGCGGTGTCGCTGGCGCACCGCGGCGTGCTCTTTCTGGACGAGGCGCCCGAGTTCTCCGGGCGCGCGCTGGACGCGCTGCGGCAGCCGCTGGAGTCGGGACATGTGGTGGTGGCGCGCAGCGCGGGAGTGGTGCGGCTCCCGGCCCGCTTTCTGATGGTCCTGGCGGCCAATCCCTGTCCGTGCGGGCGGCACACCCTGCACGGCGCCGGGTGCGAGTGCCCGCCCTCGGTGATCCGCCGCTATCAGTCGAGGCTGTCCGGGCCGCTGCTCGACCGGGTCGATCTGCGGGTCGACGTCCAGCCCGTGCACCGCGAGGACCTGATGGGCCAGGGCGGCAGAGGCGAGCCCTCGGCGGAGGTCGCCGCACGGGTACGGGACGCCAGGGCCCGGTCGGCGGCCCGGCTGGACGGCACTCCCTGGGCGGTCAACAGCGAGGTGCCCGGCCATGAGCTGCGTACCCGCTGGCCGGTCGCGCCCGGCGCGCTCGTGGCCGCCGAACGCGATCTGGAGCGCGGACTGCTCACCGCGCGCGGCCTCGACCGCGTGCTGCGGGTGGCCTGGACGGTCGCGGATCTCGCCGGGCACGGCAGACCTGAGGCACGAGATGTCGCCCTCGCGCTGGAGCTGCGCACCGGTATCGCCCGGGGCGCGGCGGCCGGAGCGCCGTCATGACGCCGGGCGTCAGCCCGGAGGAGCGGCTGGCGCGGGCGGCGCTCACCCGGGTGCTGGAGCCCGGCGACGAGCGCGGCGGGCGGTGGCTGCGCGAGTTCGGCGCCGCCGGTGTGCTGGAGCTGCTCACCTCGCCGGACGCCGGGCGCGGCACGCTCACCGGGGTCGGCGAGCAGCGGCTGGAGGGCTGTCGGATACGGGCCGAGGCGGCCAGGCCCGAGCGCGATCTGGCGGCGGTCGCCGCGCTGGGCGGGCGGTTCGTCTGCCCGGGCGACACCGAGTGGCCCAGTCAGCTCGACGACCTCGGGGAGGGCAGGCCCATCGGGCTCTGGGTGAGGGGCCGCGCGGACCTGCGGATCTGGTCGCTGCGCTCCGTCGCCGTGGTGGGCGCCCGCGCGTGTACCTCATATGGGGCACATATGGCGGCGAGCCTCGGCTCGGGTCTCGCCGAGCGCGGCTGGGTGGTGACCTCCGGCGCCGCGTTCGGTGTGGACGGCGCGGCACACCGGGGCGCGCTCGCCGCCGGCGGCGCGACCGTGGCCGTGCTGGCCTGCGGCGTGGACGTGGTCTATCCGCGCGGTCACGCCGAGCTGATCGGACGCATCGTCCAGCAGGGCCTGGTCGTCGCGGAGCTGGCGCCGGGCGACCACCCCACCCGCAGCAGATTCGTCCTGCGCAACCGGGTGATCGCCGCGCTCACCCGGGGCACGGTCGTGGTGGAGGCGCAGTACCGCAGCGGCTCCCTGGTCACCGCGCGCGACGCACTGCGGCTCGGCCGCTCCACGATGGGCGTGCCGGGGCCGGTCACCAGCGGGCTCTCGGCCGGTGTGCACGAGCTGCTGCGCGGCGAAGGAGTACTGGTCACGGACGCCGCGGAGGTGATCGAGCTGGTCGGCGACATGGGGGAGCTGGCACCGCCGCGCCGGGGGCCCGTACTGCCCAGGGACCTGCTCGATCCCGTCAGCGCGCGTGTCCTGGAGGCGCTGCCGGCCAGGGGCACCGCCACCGGGCCGGAGATCGCGCGCAGCGCCGGCACGGGCTCCGACGAGACGCTCGGCAGGTTGTACGAACTCCATTCCCTGGGGTTTGCCGAGCGCCACGGAGACGGCTGGCGGCTGGCCTCCCGGCCGACTCCGACGGCCACCGCGCGGCGAGGCGGTACTTGACCTGGGGCATTCGGGTGAAAGGGTGAGAGGGATGATCTCCGCGACTCCCTCAGCGATGCCTGAAGGACCGGCGCGAGCGGTGTCGGCCGTGGATCGAAGGTGTGGTCGAAGGCGTCCACCGGAGCGGGCGCGGTCGCCTGTTGCACGCGTGGAGCGACGCTCCACTCACGCTACGCTCACCTGCATTCCGGCCCCAGACAGACGACGTCCCCCGCATTCGACTGCAGAACGGCTCAAGGCAACGCATGCCCCAGCACACCTCCGGGTCTGACCGCGCGGCAGCGCCCCCGGCTGCACGGAGCGCCGTACGGCCCCCGGCACCCTCGTCGCTCGACGAGCTGTGGCGGTCGTACAAGACCACGGGCGACGAGCGGCTGCGTGAGCAGTTGATCCTGCACTACTCACCGCTGGTGAAGTATGTGGCGGGCCGTGTCAGTGTGGGGCTGCCGTCCAATGTCGAGCAGGCCGACTTCGTCTCCTCCGGCGTCTTCGGGCTGATCGACGCGATCGAGAAGTTCGACATCGAACGCTCCATCAAGTTCGAGACCTACGCGATCACCCGGATCCGCGGCGCGATGATCGATGAGCTCAGGGCCCTGGACTGGATCCCGCGCTCCGTACGGCAGAAGGCCAGAGCCGTCGAGCGCGCCTACGCCACGCTGGAGGCGCAGCTCAGACGCACGCCCTCCGAGGCCGAGGTCGCCGCGGAGATGGGAATCGCGCTGGAGGAGCTGCACGCGGTTTTCAGCCAGTTGTCCCTGGCGAATGTCGTGGCGCTGGAGGAACTGCTGCATGTCGGCGGCGAGGGCGGCGACCGGCTCAGCCTGATGGACACCCTGGAGGACACCGCCGCCGACGACCCGGTGGAGGTCGCCGAGGACCGCGAACTGCGGCGGCTGCTGGCGCGCGCCATCAATACGCTCCCCGACCGGGAGAAGACCGTGGTCACGCTCTACTACTACGAAGGTCTCACTCTGGCCGAGATCGGCCATGTCCTCGGCGTGACGGAGAGCAGGGTCAGCCAGATCCACACCAAGTCCGTGCTGCAACTGCGGGCCAAGCTGGCCGACGTCGGACGCTGACTCTGTACCGGAGACGCCCCATCCGTAAAGTAGGTGGCGTGCCCAGGATTCGAGCGGCCTCGGTGGCCGAGCACCGGACCATGCAACGCGGCGCCCTGCTGGACGCCGCACGCTCCCTGCTGTCCGAAGGCGGCACGGACGCGCTGACCTTCCCCGCACTCGCCGAGCGCACGGGCCTCGCCCGGTCCTCCGTCTACGAGTACTTCCGCTCGCGCGCCGCCGTCGTCGAAGAGCTGTGCGCCGTCGACTTCCCGGTCTGGGCGGCGGAGGTCGAGGCGGCCATGGCCGGGGCGCGGACGCCCGAGGCCAAGATCGAGGCCTATGTACGGCAGCAGCTCGCGCTGGTCGGCGACCGCCGGCACCGAGCCGTCGTGGCCATCTCCGCGAGCGAACTCGACGCGGGAGCCCGGGAGAAGATCCGCGCCGCGCACGGCGGTCTGATCGCCATGATCGTGGAGGCCCTCGGCGAACTCGGCCATGACCAGCCCCGGCTCGCCGCGATGCTGCTCCAGGGCGTGGTGGACGCGGCGGTCCGCCGTATCGAACTCGGCGCGGCCGAGGCTCCACCGGAGATCGCCGAGGCGGCGGTGTCCATGGCGCTGCGCGGCGTACGGGGCTGAGCCTGCGCGCCGGCCTGGGCCGGCGCGCGCCCGCCCGGCGGCGCCCCGCACGGTGCGCCCACATCGCGAGGGCCCACAGGACGACCGCGTGCGGTACGCCGTACGCCATCGACGCCACCGACGCCGCGGGCGGGAGGGGCGGCGGAGGCATCGCGCTTGGGGCGGTCTCCGGGACACCGAGGACCGGGAGCAGCCGGGACGGGCCCAGCCGGAGCAGCTCCGGCGGCAGCAGCGACAGCGGGTCCAGATAGACGGTGCCTCTCAGCAGGCCCCAGTGCAGACAGCTCGCGGCGCAGTGCGACAGGCCGGTGGACACGGTGGCCACCGGCCGGCCCGCGGTCACCTCGTCGCCCTCGGAGACCAGCGGCTCCACCGGCTCGTAGGTGATCCGTGACGGCGGGACGCCCGAGCCGGTCAGGGTGATCGCCAGCACTCCACGGCCCGCGACCCGGCCCGCGAAGGAGACCCGGCCTCCCGCGGCGGCCCGAACCACGGCTCCCGGGACAACGGCGAGATCCACTCCGCGATGACCCGGGCCGTACGCGGACGCGGGCGGCTCCCAGCCGCGCAGCACCACGGGCCGCGGCCCGACGGGCAAGACCCGGCCGCCGCTCCCGCCGCTCCCGTCCCGCGCCCCGGTGGCCGCGACGGCGCGGTGGCACAACAGTGGGAACAGCGGGACGAAGAGCGCGAGAACGAGCACGAGAACGAGCGCGACGACAGGACCCAAGGGCCGGACGGGCCAGGCGGAACGGCCGGTGCGACAGGTGTCGGTACGGACAGTGATCATGGCGCCCAGCGTGCCCCGGAACGGCATGATCGCGTTGATCATGGACCGGTTCTGTGGACAGCCGACCGCTTGTGGACAGCGCCGTCACCCGTCGGTGCGAAGGTCCCGTACACTTCTTGTGGCGATCCGGGTCACCGGGTCGACTTCGCACGCCCCGCCATCGGCCCTCTTCGCGCCGATGTCAGCGCTTCTCGGTCCTCCGTGGCACAGCGCACCGGGACGTCAGGCGCATCCGCCGTCCGGTGGACGCGACAACCGAGTATCTCAAGGAGTACGGCCATGGCCGTCGTCACGATGCGGGAGCTGCTGGAAAGCGGCGTCCACTTCGGTCACCAGACCCGCCGTTGGAACCCGAAGATGAAGCGCTTCATCTTTACCGAGCGCAACGGCATCTACATCATCGACCTGCTCCAGTCGCTGTCGTACATCGACCGCGCCTACGAGTTCGTCAAGGAGACGGTCGCGCACGGCGGCTCGATCATGTTCGTCGGTACGAAGAAGCAGGCCCAGGAGGCCATCGCCGAGCAGGCGACGCGCGTCGGCATGCCCTATGTCAATCAGCGCTGGCTGGGCGGCATGCTCACCAACTTCTCCACCGTCTACAAGCGCCTCCAGCGTCTGAAGGAGCTTGAGCAGATCGACTTCGAGGATGTGGCCGCCTCCGGTCTCACCAAGAAGGAGCTGCTGGTCCTCTCCCGCGAGAAGGCCAAGCTGGAGAAGACCCTCGGCGGTATCCGCGAGATGCAGAAGGTGCCCAGCGCCGTCTGGATCGTCGACACCAAGAAGGAGCACATCGCCGTCGGTGAGGCGCGCAAGCTCCACATCCCGGTCGTCGCGATCCTCGACACCAACTGCGACCCCGACGAGGTCGACTACAAGATTCCGGGCAACGACGACGCCATCCGCTCCGTCACCCTGCTCACCCGTGTGATCGCCGACGCCGTCGCCGAGGGCCTCATCGCCCGCTCCGGTGTCGCCACCGGTGACTCCAAGCCGGGCGAGAAGGCCGCTGGCGAGCCGCTCGCCGAGTGGGAGCGCGACCTGCTCGAAGGCGAGAAGAAGGCCGATGAGACGGCCGTCGAGGCCGCCCAGCCCGAGGCAGAGGTCCAGACGTCCGCCGAGACGGAGAAGGTCGCCGACGCGGAGGCCGAGGCCCCGGCCGCGGACGCCGAGCAGGCCTGACCTTTCATCGGTTCGGCAGTTGACGGCGGGGGCATCACGGCCCCCGCCGTTCACCCGTAGATCTTTCAGACCTTCGAGAGAGAATTACAGATCATGGCGAATTACACCGCCGCCGACGTCAAGAAGCTCCGCGAGCTCACCGGCGCCGGCATGATGGACTGCAAGAAGGCACTGGACGAGGCCGACGGCAACGTCGACAGCGCCGTCGAGTTCCTCCGTGTCAAGGGCCAGAAGGGCGTCGCCAAGCGCGAGGGCCGTTCGGCCGAGAACGGCGCCGTCGTCTCCCTCATCTCCGAGGACAAGACCTCCGGCGTACTGCTCGAGCTGAAGTGCGAGACGGACTTCGTCGCCAAGGGCGAGAAGTTCCAGAGCGTGGCCAACACGCTCGCCGCCCATGTCGCCGCGACGTCCCCGGCCGACCTGGAGGCGCTCCTCGCCTCCGAGATCGAGGCCGGCAAGACCGTCCAGGCGTATGTGGACGAGGCGAACGCCAACCTCGGCGAGAAGATCGTCCTGGACCGCTTCGCGCAGTTCACCGGCGGTTACGTGGCCGCCTACATGCACCGCACCATGCCCGACCTTCCGCCGCAGGTCGGTGTGCTGGTCGAGCTGGACAAGGAAGACGCCCAGGTCGCCAAGGACGTCGCGCAGCACATCGCCGCCTTCGCCCCGAAGTACCTCAACCGCGACGAGGTCCCGGCCGAGACGGTCGAGAACGAGCGCCGTGTCGCCGAGGCCACCTCGCGCGAGGAGGGCAAGCCCGAGGCTGCCCTGCCCAAGATCGTCGAGGGTCGCGTCAACGGCTTCTTCAAGGAGGTCGTCGTCCTGGAGCAGGCGTTCGCGAAGGACAACAAGAAGAGCGTCCAGAAGGTGCTGGACGAGGCCGGTGTCACCCTGAAGCGCTTCGCGCGCATCAAGGTCGGCATCTGAGTCCGTACGCGATCGACCGAAGACCCCGATAGGGTCTGACGCAGTCGTCCGCGTACGCGCCGGGCGACCGCAGATCTGACGAGGAGGCCATTGCCGCATTGGGAACCGCGAGGACCCCCGGGCAATGGCCTTCTTCGTATGTGCACGAGGAGATCTCCATGGAACAGGCCGACAAAGCCGATAAGAGCGACGACGGCACGAAGCACGGCCGCTTCATGCTGAAGCTGTCCGGTGAGGCGTTCGCCGGCCGGGGAGCGCTCGGCGTCGACCCAGACGTCGTACACGCCATCGCCCGCGAGATCGCCGCCGTCGTCCGGGACGGCGCCCAGATCGCGGTCGTCATCGGCGGTGGCAACTTCTTCCGCGGCGCGGAACTCCAGCAGCGCGGTATGGACCGGGCACGCTCCGACTACATGGGCATGCTCGGCACGGTGATGAACTGCCTGGCCCTCCAGGACTTCCTGGAGAAGGAAGGCATCGACTCCCGCGTCCAGACCGCCATCACCATGGGCCAGGTCGCGGAGCCGTACATCCCGCTGCGCGCCGTGCGTCACATGGAGAAGGGCCGTGTGGTCATCTTCGGCGCCGGTATGGGCATGCCGTACTTCTCCACCGACACCACCGCCGCCCAGCGTGCCCTGGAGATCGACGCCCAGGCGCTGCTGATGGGCAAGAACGGCGTGGACGGGGTGTACGACTCGGACCCCAAGACCAACCCCGACGCCGTCAAGTTCGACGCCCTGGAGTACAGCGAGGTGATCGCGGGTGATCTGCGCGTCGCCGACATGACCGCGATCACGCTGTGCCAGGACAACAAACTGCCGATTCTTGTCTTCGAACTGCTGAAGGAAGGCAATATCGCGCGTGCGGTCAAGGGTGAGAAGATCGGCACGCTCGTGAGCGACCAGGGCACCCGGACCTGATCCGGGCCGGCCCCGTACGGGATGGACAGAGCCCTGCCGGTCGGACACCGTGCAGGAGAAGACGCGACGCAGGTTCCGCCGGCCCACGCGCACGCCGGGCCCACTCAAGACACGCAGGAGCAAGTGGTGATCGAAGAGACCCTCCTCGAGGCCGAGGAGAAGATGGAGAAGGCCGTCCTGGTCGCCAAAGACGACTTCGCCGCGATCCGCACAGGGCGGGCACATCCGGCGATGTTCAACAAGATCGTGGCGGACTACTACGGTGCCCTGACCCCGATCAACCAGCTCGCCTCGTTCGCCGTGCCCGAGGCGCGGATGGCCGTGGTGACCCCGTTCGACAAGAGCGCGCTGCGCAATATCGAGCAGGCGATCCGTGACTCCGACCTCGGGGTCAATCCGAGCAACGACGGCAACATCATCCGGGTGGTGTTCCCGGAGCTGACCCAGGACCGCCGCAAGGAGTTCATCAAGGTCGCCAAGACCAAGGCCGAGGACTCGAAGATCTCGATCCGCGCGGTCCGCCGCAAGGCCAAGGAGACCATCGACAAACTGGTCAAGGACGGCGAGGTCGGCGAGGACGAGGGACGCCGCGCGGAGAAGGAGCTCGACGACACCACCGCGAAGTATGTCGCGCAGGTGGACGAGCTGCTCAAGCACAAGGAAGCCGAGCTGCTCGAGGTCTGATGAACGACTCTTCCCGGGGGGCCCCGCCGACGGCCGGTTACTCCGGTTACACCGACTACTGGGGACCGACCGACCACGGGGCCGCTCCGGCGGGTCCCGCGTACGACGCGCTGGACACGCAGCAGACTCGGCCCATGCCCATCGTGCCCGACGGACCCGCGAACGGCGGGGACCAGGATGACGACCGGGAGGGTGCTCGGCCGGGCGGCCCTCTGTTCCGTGACGAGACGCCACAGGAGCCCATGGGAGCACCGTCACCACCGCCACCGAGGAAGCGGGCGGGCCGTGATCTGCGCGCGGCCATAGGAGTGGGCCTCGGCCTCGGGGTGCTCGTCGTGACGTCGCTCTTCATCGTGAAGGCCGTGTTCGTCGGTGTCGTCGCGGTCGCGGTGGTCGTCGGGCTGTGGGAGCTGACCTCGCGGCTCGACGAGAAGAAGGGCATCAAGGCCCCGCTGGTACCGCTGGCGGTCGGCGGCGCCGCGATGGTCGTCGCCGGCTATCTGCGCGGTGCCGAGGGCGCCTGGGTCGCGATGGCGCTGACGGCGCTCGCGGTGCTGGTCTGGCGGATGACGGCACCGCCCGAGGGCTATCTCAAGGACGTCACCGCGGGGATCTTCGCCGCGTTCTACGTGCCGTTCCTGGCCACCTTCGTGGCGATGATGCTCACGGCGGACGACGGTCCGCGGCGGGTCCTGATGTTCATGGTGCTCACGGTCGTCAGCGACACGGGCGCCTACGCGGTCGGCTGGCGCTTCGGTACGCACAAGCTCGCGCCGCGCATCAGTCCCGGCAAGACCAGGGAAGGACTGGCCGGAGCCATCGTCTTCGCCATGGTGGCGGGCGCCCTCTGCATGCAGTTCCTGATCCACGACGGGATCTGGTGGCAGGGCCTGCTGCTGGGGCTGGCGGTCGCGGCCACCGCCACACTCGGCGATCTCGGCGAGTCCATGATCAAGCGGGATCTCGGCATCAAGGACATGGGCACGCTGCTGCCGGGGCACGGCGGCATCATGGACCGGCTCGACTCGCTGCTGCCCACGGCGCCGGTGGTCTGGCTGCTGCTGGTGATCTTCGTAGGCTCCTGACCCGGCGCCTCCGGTCACGTCTGTGGCCAGGACCGATGCGGTACGGGGGCCCGTTGTCCACAGGACGGCGGGCCCCCTTCGTATGTCTGCGACACTGGATCCACCATGCCTGTACCCGGAGAACTCACCTTTGTCGCGCCCCGCGGAGCCAAGAAGCCCCCGCGGCATCTCGCCGACCTCACTCCCGCCGAGCGCCGTGAGGCGGTCGCCGCGATCGGCGAGAAGGCGTTCCGTGCCAAGCAGCTTTCGCAGCACTACTTCGCGCGGTTCGCACACGATCCCGAGCAGTGGACCGACATCCCGGCCGCCGCGCGTCAGAAGCTCGCGGCGGAGCTGCTGCCCGATCTGATGTCGGTGGTGCGGCACATCTCCTGCGACGACGACACCACCCGTAAGACGCTCTGGCGGCTGCACGACGGCACCCTGGTCGAGTCCGTGCTGATGCGCTATCCGGACAGGGTCACGATGTGCATCTCGTCTCAGGCGGGCTGCGGGATGAACTGCCCGTTCTGTGCCACCGGACAGGCCGGTCTCGACCGCAATCTGTCCACCGCCGAGATCGTGCACCAGATCGTGGACGGGATGCGCGCCCTGCGCGACGGTGATGTGCCGGGCGGGCCCTCCCGGCTGTCGAACATCGTCTTCATGGGCATGGGTGAGCCGCTCGCCAACTACAACCGGGTGGTCGGTGCGATCCGCCGGCTGACCGATCCCGAGCCCGACGGTCTGGGCCTGTCGCAGCGCGGGATCACCGTGTCGACGGTCGGTCTGGTGCCCGCGATGCTGCGCTTCGCCGACGAGGGCTTCAAATGCCGGCTCGCGGTCTCCCTGCACGCGCCCGACGACGAGCTGCGCGATACCCTCGTCCCGGTCAATACGCGCTGGAAGGTACGGGAAGTGCTGGACGCGGCGTGGGAGTACGCGGAGAAGTCGGGCCGCCGGGTCTCCATCGAGTACGCGCTGATCCGTGACATCAACGACCAGGCGTGGCGCGGCGACCGGCTGGGCCGGCTGCTCAAGGGCAAGCGGGTGCACGTCAATCTGATCCCGCTCAACCCGACACCGGGATCGAAGTGGACGGCCTCGCGCCCCGAGGACGAGAAGGCGTTCGTCGAGGCGATCGCGGCCCATGGGGTGCCCGTGACCGTACGGGACACCCGCGGCCAGGAGATCGACGGAGCGTGCGGGCAGTTGGCCGCGTCGGAGCGGTAGGACACCGGCGCCCTGTGGGCGTCGGTGCCGCGTGGGCGGGGGCGCCGGGCCGGCGGATCCGCCCATGAGCGGGACCGTTCCGGAGGTGAACCGGGCCCGGACATGCCGTGCGTGTAGCCTTGACGCGAACGCATTGCATATTTTCCGACAGGGGAGCGCCACAGCGCTGAGAGTGCGGCACATGTCCGTGAGAGCGGGCAGCGGTCGCAGACCCTCTGAACCTCGCCCAGGTCATTCTGGGTAGGAAGTTCGGTCACCACTCAAGCTGTTGCGCCCTGCCCGCGGTCCGGTCCGTCCGGACCCCGGGCAGGGCCGCGTCTTCTCCTGGACATCCCAGGAGGAAAATCAGTGAGCATCATCAGTGTCAGGAGAATGGCGGTCGCGGCGGTCGCCACCGCGCTCGGTGTCTCCTCGCTCGCCGCCTGCGGCGGGTCAGACGGCTCGGCGCCGTCCGGCGACAGCGCCGGTACGCGCGGTGGCGGGACGGCGTCGAAGACCGTCACCCTGGTCAGCCACGACTCGTTCAACGCCACTCCCGCCGTGCTCAAGGAGTTCACCCGGCGCACCGGCTACACGGTCAGGGTGCTGAAGAGCGGAGACGCGGGCGAGGCCCTCAACAAGGAGATCCTGACCAAGGGTTCGCCTCAGGGCGATGTCTTCTTCGGCGTCGACAACACCCTGCTCTCCCGCGCCCTCGACAACGGTCTGTTCACACCGTACGAGGCGAAGGGCCTCGACCGGGTCGACGCGGAAACCCGGCTCGACGGGAGCAAGAACCGCGTCACACCGATCGACACCGGTGACATCTGTGTCAACTACGACAAGAAGTACTTCGCGGACAAGAAGCTCGCGCCGCCGCGGTCCTTCGGCGATCTGCTCAAGCCCGAGTACAAGAATCTGCTGGTCACCGAGAACGCCGCGACCTCCTCGCCCGGCCTCGGCTTCCTCCTCGGCACGGCCGCGCGGTACGGCGACGACGGCTGGCAGGAGTACTGGAAGAAGCTGAAGGCCAACGGCGTCCAGGTCGTGGACAGCTGGGAGCAGGCCTACAACGAGAACTTCTCGGGCTCGGCCGGCGGCAGGAAGGCCAAGGCCGACCGCCCGCTCGTCGTCTCGTACGCCTCCAGCCCGCCCGTCGAGGTGCTGTACGCCGAACCGCGGCCGAAGGAGGCCCCGACCGGAGTCTCCACCGGCACCTGCTTCCGGCAGATCGAGTTCGCCGGGCTGCTCACGGGCGCGAGGAACGAGGCGGGCGGCAAGGCCCTGCTGGACTTTCTGATCAGCGAGACCTTCCAGGCGGACATGCCCCTCAACATGTTCGTCAATCCGGTCGTCCAGGACGTGCCGCTGCCGGAGCTGTTCACCGAGTTCGGCACGACGGTCGACAAGCCGGAGACGATGGCACCCGACAGGATCACCGCCGGTCGTGAGCAGTGGATCCAGTCGTGGACCTCACTCGTAGTGAAGTAGCTCCCACACCCGGGGCCGGAACCGGCGCGACCGATGGCGCCGCGAACGGCCCCGGGACCGGGGCACGGGGCAGGGCCGGGCGCGCGAACGCCGTCCGGCTCGCCCTCATGGCCCTGCCCGTCGCGTTCTTCGCGGTCTTCTTCGCCTATCCCGTGGCCGCGATCGTCGGCCGCGGGCTCAAGGCCGACGGCGTCTGGCGGTTCGGCCGCGTCGGTGACGTGCTGAGCCGTCCCGACATCCTCGACGTCCTGTGGTTCACCACCTGGCAGGCGTTCGCCTCCACCGCGCTCACCCTGCTGATCGCCCTGCCCGGCGCGTACGTGTTCGCGCGCTTCGACTTCCCGGGCAGACAGTTCCTGCGCGCGGTCGTCACCGTCCCGTTCGTGCTGCCCACGGTCGTCGTCGGTACGGCCTTCCTCGCGCTGCTCGGGCGCGGCGGACCGCTCGACGAGCTGTGGGGCGTACGGCTCGACACCACCGTCTGGGCGATCCTCCTCGCGCATGTCTTCTTCAACTACGCCGTGGTCGTCAGGACCGTGGGCGGTCTGTGGGCCCAGCTCGATCCGCGCCAGGAGGAGGCCGCGCGGGTGCTGGGCGCGGGCCGGCTCATGGCCTGGTGGCGGGTGACACTGCCGGCCCTCGCACCCGCCGTGGCAGCCGCCGCGCTGATGGTCTTCCTCTTCACCTTCACGTCCTTCGGTGTCGTACAGATCCTGGGCGGCCCCGCCTACTCCACCCTGGAGGTGGAGATCTACCGGCAGACCGCGCAACTGCTCGACCTGCCCACCGCGGCCGTGCTCACCCTCGTACAGTTCGCGGCGGTCGGCGGCGTGCTGGCCGTGCACGCGTGGACCGTGCGCCGACGCGAGGGCGCGCTGAGGCTCGTCGATCCCGCGCTGACCGCGCGCCGACCGCGCGGCGCCGGGCAGTGGGCGCTGCTCGGCGCGGTGCTCGGCACCGTGCTGCTGCTGGTCCTGCTGCCGCTGGGCGTACTGGTCGAGCGCTCCCTCGACGTGCCCGGCGGGTACGGTTTCGGCTTCTACCGGGCGCTCGGCTCGGTGGAGGCGAGCGGCGGGACCTTTCTCGTACCTCCGCTGGAGGCCGTCTGGAACTCACTGCGTTACGCGCTGGTCGCGACGGCCGTGGCGCTGGTGGTGGGCGGTCTCGCCGCCGCCGCCCTCACCCGCCGCGCGGGCCGGCTCGTACGAGGCTTCGACGCGCTGCTGATGCTGCCGCTCGGAGTCTCCGCGGTGACCGTCGGCTTCGGGTTTCTGATCACCCTCGACAAGCCGCCGCTCGATCTGCGGGCCTCCTGGATTCTGGTGCCGCTCGCCCAGGCCCTGGTGGGCGTCCCTTTTGTCGTACGGACCATGCTGCCGGTACTGCGGGCGGTGGACGGACGGCTGCGTGAGGCGGCGGCCGTCCTCGGGGCGTCACCGCTGCGTGTCTGGCGGGAGGTCGATCTGCCGCTGGTGCGGCGGGCGTCGCTGGTCGCGGCCGGTTTCGCGTTCGCCGTCTCGCTCGGTGAGTTCGGTGCGACGGTGTTCATCGCGCGCCCGGACCGGCCGACGCTGCCGGTGGCCGTGGCGCGGTTGCTCGGGCGGCCCGGCGAACTCAACTACGGGCAGGCCATGGCCCTGTCCACCGTACTGATGGTGGTGTGCGCGGTGTCGCTGCTGGCGCTGGAACGTATCCGTACCGACCGCTCCGGAGAGTTCTGATGGCCCTGCTGACCTTGTCGGACATCACCGTACGGTTCGGTGACCGGGTCGCGCTCGACGCGGTCGACCTGGAGATCGCCGAGCACGAGACCGTGTGTGTGCTGGGGCCGAGCGGGAGCGGCAAGTCGACCCTGTTGCGTGTGGTGGCCGGGCTGACGCCGCCGGACGGCGGGCGGGTGCTGCTGGAGGGCGCCGACCAGTCGGGAGTGCCCGTGCACCGGCGCGGAGTCGGGCTGATGTTCCAGGACCACCAGCTCTTTCCGCAGCGGGACGTGGGTGGCAATGTCGCTTTCGGGCTGCGGATGCGCGGGGTCCCGCGCGCCGAACGGACCGGCCGGGTGGCGGAGTCGCTCGACCTCGTCGGACTGCAGGGTGCGGAGCGGCGGGCCGTCGCCGAGCTGTCCGGCGGTGAACAGCAGCGGGTCGCGCTGGCCCGTGCGCTGGCTCCCCGGCCACGGCTGCTGATGCTGGACGAGCCGCTCGGCCAGCTCGACCGCGGCCTGCGCGAGCGGCTGGTGGTCGAACTGCGCGGTCTCTTCGGACGGTTGGGTACGACCGTGCTCGCCGTCACCCATGACCAGGGCGAGGCGTTCGCGCTCGCCGACCGCGTCGTGGTGATGCGGGACGGGCGTGTCGCCCAGACCGGCACGCCGGTGGCCGTCTGGCAGCGGCCCGCCTCGGCCTTCGTGGCGCGCTTCCTCGGCTTCGACAACGTCGTGGACGCGACGGTGGGGGGCGATGCGGCCGATACGGTCTGGGGACGGATCCCGGTGCCGGAAGGATCGGCGCGAGGGGAGCGGTCGGTGCTGGTGAGACCGGCCGGTGTACGGCTGGTCGCGCCCGGCGAAGGGCTGCGCTGCACGGTCGAGGCGCGTACGTTCCGCGGCAGCCGGGTCGCGGTGCTGCTGCGGCCCGACGGGCCCTCGGGCGGCGGACCGGTTCTTGAGGCCGAGTGCGGCCTCAGGGACGCGCCGCGGCAGGGCGCGGTGGTGGGAGTGGTGTTCGCCGCGGAGGACGTGGTGGTGCTGCCCGACCGTGACACGCGGCTTCGGCGACCGTCGTAGGGCGAGGCGCCGGAGCGTGGGGCACCGGGCTTCCGGGGTGCGGCGACCGGGCGTCGAGTAGCGTGGTCCCTCCGTGCCGGGACGGTCCGGAGCCCCCGCGGGGGCCGCTCCATCCGCTGAAGGGGTCAGGCATCGAACTCCAGGAGAAGGCCGCGGCCGGGACCGCGGCGGCCGAGAGCCCCGACGGCGCCTCGCCCCCGCGGATATCCGGGCGTCCCGGACCCGGCCGGCCGGCCGCGGGGCTGATACCCGCGGCGTCCGCCCTCGCCCTGGGCATGTGGGGCATCACGCGCGACGGCACCATGTGGCGCGACGAGTCCGTGACCTATCAGGTGGCACACCGGAGTCTTTCCGAGATCTGGCGGCTGCTGCATCACGCCGACGCCGTCCACGGCCTCTACTACGTCTTCATGCACGCCCTGTTCGGACTCCGGGACGGGGGCCTGCTCACGCTCCGCCTGCCCTCCGTACTCGCCATAGCGCTGGCGGCGGGGTGTGTCGGGCTCATCGCCCACCGGCTGGCCGGGGCACGGGCGGGAGTCCTCAGCGGAGTGGTCTTCGCCCTTGTCCCGGACATCCAGATGTACGCGCAGGAGGGGCGCTCCTACGCGATGGTGTGCGCGCTCGTCGCGTGGTCCACCTACCTTCTGGTCCGGTCGCTCGACAGACCGTCCCGCACGTGCTGGGCGCTCTACTCGCTGGTGAGCCTGACCGCGATCTGGCTCCATGAGTTCGCCGTACTCGCGCTGTTCGCGCACGGTGTCTCGGTCGCTGTCATCCGTCCCGGGCCGAGGAACGCACGGGGCTGGCGCGTCGCCGCCGGCCTCGCGTTCGCGGGATCGCTTCCGCTGATCCTCTTCAGCATGGGCCAGTCCGATCAGGTCTCCTGGATCGGCCGGCCCAAGGCGGGGGAGTGGTGCGAGATCGCGGGGTGGGCACTGGTCGCCCTGCTCTGCGCCGGACATCTGGGGACGGGCGGAGGCAAGGGCCGGAGCCGGGACACGGACACCGGCGCGGACACGGACACCGGCGCGGGCTCGGACACCGGCGCGGGCGCGGACACCGGCTCGGGCTCTGGCCATGCCGTCGTGCGGAGCGTGGGACTCTCTCTCGCCGTGGTCCCCACCGCCGCTCTGCTGCTCGGTTCCCTCTACGCGTCCATGTACGTCGACCGGTATGTGCTCTTCACCAATCTGGGCATCGCGCTGCTGCTCGGCACCACGCTGGACCGGCTGCTGAGGTCGCGCCGGTGGCCCGGCACCGGTGGCGCGCACCACCCGGGCGGCGCGCACCGCCCTGCCGTCCGTGTCGCCGCCCTGGCCGGGCTGATGGCCGTACTCGCGCTCGTCCTGGTCCCTGTCAGCCGGCAGTTGCGGACGCCCGAGAGCCGTAAGGACGATCTGACGGCCATAGGGAAGGCGGTCGAAGAGGTCTCCGCCGACGGGGACGGGGTGATGTTCACCCCCGCGCGGCGCCGTGAGTGGAAGCTCTCCTCCACCGGCCCCTTCGACACCCTGGACGATCTGGCCCTCCAAGAGAGCCCGGCCGCGTCCGGTTCTCTCCAGGGCGAGGAGATGTCCGCCGACCGTATCCGCGCACGGATGCTGTCCACACCGCGCATCGTGGTGCTGAGCGATCCGCCGGGCGAGCCCGAGGACGCCGTGGCACGGGAAGCGGTGAAGCGCGCGGTGCTCCGTACGTACTTCCACGCCTGCGCGCGGGAGCGGGTCCGGGGAGCGCAGGTGACGCTGTACGCCAGATCGGCCGCCGCGTGCGACGACGCGGGGTGAGAACGGCCGCGGGGCCGGGGAGTCGATCCCCGGCCCCGCACACTCCCGGCCCCCGCCGTCCGGTCCCGGACGGGACGGCGGGCTTCTGGCCTACGTCGTCAGCGGGACCGCCGCCAGGGCCGCCACCATCCAGGTCAGTGGGGCGAAGATCGCCAGGATCGCGGTCGCCCGTACCGCCGCGGCCGTACGCAGCAGTCCGGCGTGGGCGCCCAGATGGTGCAGGGTCGTGGTGGTGGGGACCCGGGCCTGCCGTGTCTCCAGGGCGGCGGTCAGCAGGGTGGCCGCCGTACAGCCGATGACCAGGGCCGCGCCGAGGCCGGTGAGCGGGCCGAAGGGAGGCTCGTCCCGGGGTCCGTAGAGGGAGTTGGCGGCGAACACACCCGAGAGCACCGCGCACAGGACGCCCAGCGGACGGCCGATCCCATGGGCCTCGGCCATCAGCGTGCGGCCCGCCAGCAGCCGGATCGCGCCGGGACGCACGGTCTGGAGCAGCCGCCCGCAGAGATAGGTGATGCCGGGACCGGCCAGGGCCAGCCCGACGGCCGTCAGCGACCAGCCCGCCAGCACCCCGGCCGAACTGCCGTCGAAGCGGCCCGGCAGCGGCGGCGTGGATCCGCCGCCTCCTCGGCTCGCGTAGGTCTCGATCGCCAGGCCCGCCGTGGTGAGGGCGACTCCCCAGGGCAGTCCGGTCGGCGCGGGCGCCGGGTCCGTACTCTCCGCGGGACGGGCGGTCCTGCGGGTGTGCCGCCGCATCACCAGTCCGGTCGCCGCCGTCGCGAACGTCGGCACCAGTGCCAGCAGCGTCAGCACGGCGGCCAGCGGGAGCGGCTGGTTCCTGGCGAGGAGGTCCGCCGCCTGCCCGGCGAAGAGCGTCCCGGTCAGATCGCTCCGCAGACGCAGGAAGCACAGCAGCGCCACCACGCTGCCCAGGGTGCAGGAGACGGCGGTCGAGGTGGCGGCCAGTGTGGTCAGCCGGGCCGGGCCGAGCCCCACCGCCGATAGTCCGGTGCGTGGCCGGGTGCCGGGATCGGTACGGGCGACCGCGACCGCGAGCTGCACCGTCGCCGCCAGCGGAATCAGACACCACAGCAGCCGTGGCAGGGAGCCGACCGGATGTTTCATCGCCCAGCCCAGCGTGCACAGCAGGAGAAAGCCGACCCCGGCGGACGCCGCCACGACCAGCAGACGGCGCAGCAGGGCCAGGGGGCGGGCGCCACGGCCTAGACGGAGAGCGAGCACGCGGCCTGACCTTCCGCCTCGGAGGGCCCCAGGGAGCTGACCCGGCGTCCGTCCACCAGGGGGACCGTACGGTCGGCGAGCGCCGCGACCTCCTCGTCCAGGGTGGCCAGGACGACGGTGATGTTGTGCGTACGGGCCGCGGTGGTCAGCGTACGGATCACCTGGGCCCGGTCCGTACGGTGCAGCGGGGCCGTCGGCTCGTCGGCGAAGAGCACCGCGGGCGTGGTGACCAGGGCGCGGGCGACCGCGATCCGCTGGCGCTGGGCCTGGAGCAGGGCGTACGGACGCTTCCTGGCGCAGTCACCGATGTCGAGGCGGTCCAGCCACTCCATCGCGGCGGTCTTGGCGACGCGGTGCGGGGCGCCGCGCAGCAGCAGCGGGAGCGCCGCGTTCTCCCACGCGCTCAACTCGGGCACCAGCGCGGGAGCGGGGTCGATCCAGCTGAAGCGGTCCCTGCGGAGCCGTTCGCGGACGACCGCGCTCATGGTGTGGACGGGCGAGTCGTTGAACCAGACCTCGCCCTCCTGCGGGACGAGCTGACCCGACAGGCAGCGCAGAAGAGTCGTTTTTCCGCTGCCGCGCGGGCCGTACACGGCGAGGATCTCGCCCTCGCGCACGCCGAGCGAGACACCGTCGAGCGCGGGCGATCCATTGTGGGAGTAGGTCAGGGAACGCGCCCAGAGCACGTCGTTGTCAGGCGGGGCCACCATGGCGTACACCTCGGTTCTGATCGGACTTACCTCCGCCGTCCGGGTGAACGAAGGCGGCGACGATCGGTCACAGGGCACGCTAGGTATTCGGAACGGGGTGAGCGGACAGCACACGGCCCGGGTGCCGCCCTTCTCACTCGAAAGGCGGCACCCGGGCCGTCATGCGGGTGGTCCGGTCAATCGCGGCCCGGTCCACCGGACCGCCGGAGCGTGGTACACGTCCGCGGCGGCGCGGGGCTCGCCGTCACAGCTTCGTCCAGGCCTCCGTCAGCACCGAGCGCAGAATCCCCTCGATCTCGTCGAAGGTCGACCGGTCGGAGATCAGCGGCGGCGCGAGCTGGACGACCGGGTCGCCACGGTCGTCGGCGCGGCAGTACAGCCCGTTCTCGTACAGCTCCTTGGAGAGGAAGCCGTAGAGGACGCGCTCCGTCTCCTCGTCCGTGAACGTCTCCTTGGTGGCCTTGTCCTTGACCAGCTCGATGCCGTAGAAGAAACCGTTGCCGCGCACGTCGCCGACGATCGGCAGATCGTGCAGCTTCTTCAGGGTGTCGAAGAACGTGCCCTCGTTGTCGAGAACATGCTGGTTGAGGCCCTCGCGCTCGAAGATGTCGAGGTTCGCCAGACCGACCGCGGCCGAGACCGGGTGGCCGCCGAAGGTGTAGCCGTGCAGGAAGGTGTTGTCGCCCTGGTAGAACGGCTCGGCGAGCCGGTCGGAGACGATGCAGGCGCCGATCGGGGAGTAGCCCGACGTCATGCCCTTGGCGCAGGTGATCATGTCCGGTACGTAGTCGAACTTGTCGCACGCGAACATCGTGCCGAGCCGGCCGAAGGCGCAGATGACCTCGTCGGAGACGAGCAGGACGTCGTACTGGTCGCAGATCTCACGGACCCGGCGGAAGTAGCCGGGCGGCGGAGGGAAACAGCCGCCCGCGTTCTGCACCGGCTCCAGGAAGACGGCCGCGACCGTCTCGGGGCCCTCGAAGAGGATCTGCTGCTCGATCTGGTCGGCGGCCCAGCGGCCGAAGGCCTCGGGATCGTCGCCATGGATCGGCGCGCGGTAGATGTTGGTGTTCGGGACCTTGTGCGCACCCGGGACGAGCGGCTCGAACGGCGCCTTCAGGGCCGGCAGGCCGGTGATCGACAGGGCGCCCTGCGGGGTGCCGTGGTAGGCGACGGCGCGTGAGATCACCTTGTACTTGGTCGGCTTGCCGGTCAGCTTGAAGTACTGCTTGGCGAGCTTCCAGGCGGTCTCGACCGCCTCGCCGCCGCCGGTGGTGAAGAAGACCTTGTTGAGATCGCCGGGCGCGTAGTGGGCGAGCCGTTCGGCCAGCTCGACCGCCTTCGGGTGGGCGTAGGACCACACCGGGAAGAACGCCAGCTCCTGGCCCTGCTTGTAGGCGGTCTCGGCCAGCTCGTGGCGGCCGTGGCCGGCGTTGACCACGAACAGCCCGGAGAGACCGTCGAGGTAGCGCTTGCCCTTGTCGTCGTAGATGTAGGTGCCCTCGCCACGCACGATGGTGGGCACGGGTGCGTTCTCGTAGGACGACATGCGGGTGAAGTGCATCCACAGGTGGTCGTACGCGGTCTTGGAGAGGTCCTTGCTCACGGCTATCGGGTTCCCCACATATAGGTCTGCTTCTTCAGCTTCAGATAGACGAAACTCTCGGTGGAGCGCACGCCGGGGAGCGCGCGGATCCTTCGGTTGATCACTTCCAGCAGGTGGTCGTCGTCCTCGCAGACGATCTCCACCATCAGATCGAACGAGCCCGCGGTCATCACCACGTACTCGCATTCGTCCATGGCCGCCAGGGCGTCCGCGACCGTCTCCATGTCGCCCTCGACATTGATCCCGACCATCGCCTGCCGCCGGAAGCCCACGGTGAGCGGATCGGTCACGGCGACGATCTGCATCACGCCCTGGTCGAGCAGCTTCTGGACGCGCTGGCGCACGGCCGCCTCGGAGAGTCCGACGGCCTTGCCGATCGCCGCGTAGGGCCGCCGTCCGTCCTCCTGGAGCTGTTCGATGATGGCGAGGGAGACGGCGTCGATCGACGACGACGCCCCGTTCCCGGTCCTGGAACCGGGCCCGGAGTCTGATCTGGAGTCTGCGCTACGACTGGCCACGCGCCTCACTGTGCACTGCGACTCCTCCGTCCCGCAACCCTCCAGCGATGATATTCGTTGTTGAAGGGCTGCTATCTCACTGAATCCGAAGTTCCCGGGGGGTTGGCCTGTCGAAAGCGTCGGCCGAAGGACTAGGGTTGGGGTGTCTCACCCATCGGACATCCGAGCATGAGCGACCAGGAGGAGGGGTGGCAGTGACCACCGAGGTGCGCCGGCTGCGCAACTACATCAACGGGGAGTTCCGGGACGCCGCCGACGGGCGGACCATCGAGGTGGTCAACCCGGCCACGGGCGAGGTGTACGCGACCTCCCCGCTCTCGGGACAGGCCGATGTCGACGCCGCCATGGAGGCCGCCGCGGCCGCCTTCCCCGGCTGGCGCGACACCACCCCGGCGGAGCGGCAGAAGGTACTGCTGAAGATCGCGGACGCCATCGAGGAGCGCGCCGAGGAACTGATCGCCGCCGAGTCCGAGAACACCGGCAAGCCGCTGGAGCTCACCCGTACCGAAGAGATCCCGCCGATGGTGGACCAGATCCGCTTCTTCGCGGGCGCGGCCCGGATGCTCGAAGGCCGCTCGGCCGGCGAGTACATGGAGGGCTTCACCTCGATCGTCCGCCGTGAGCCGGTCGGTGTCTGCGCCCAGGTCGCGCCCTGGAACTACCCGATGATGATGGCCGTGTGGAAGTTCGCACCGGCCCTCGCCGCGGGGAACACCGTGGTGCTCAAGCCGTCGGACACCACGCCGGTCTCCACCCTGCTGATGGCGGAGATCATCGGCGCGATCGCCCCCAAGGGCGTCTTCAACGTCATCTGCGGCGACCGCGACAGCGGCCGGGCGATGGTCGAGCACCCGGTCCCGGCGATGGCGTCCATCACCGGTTCCGTGCGGGCCGGGATGGAGGTCGCCGGCTCCGCGGCCAAGGACGTCAAGCGGGTCCATCTGGAGCTGGGCGGCAAGGCTCCGGTGGTGGTGTTCGAGGACGTGGACATCGCCAAGGCCGTCGAGGACATCGCGGTGGCGGGCTACTTCAACGCGGGCCAGGACTGTACGGCCGCCACCCGGGTCCTGGTGCACGAGTCGATCCACGACGAGTTCGTGGCGGCGCTGGCCAAGGCCGCGTCCGAGACCAGGACCGGTGCCGCGGACGACGAGGACGTGCTGTACGGGCCGCTCAACAACGCCAACCAGCTCAAGCGGGTCTCCGGCTTCATCGAGCGGCTGCCCGCGCACGCCAAGGTGCAGACCGGCGGCAATCAGGTCGGGGAGAAGGGCTACTTCTACGCGCCGACCGTCGTCTCCGGGCTCAAGCAGGACGACGAGATCATCCAGAACGAGGTCTTCGGCCCGGTCATCACCGTCCAGTCCTTCACGGACGAGGCGCAGGCGCTGGAGTACGCGAACGGCATCGACTACGCCCTCGCCTCCTCGGTGTGGACGAGGGACCACGCGCGTGCGATGCGGATGTCGAAGGCCCTGGACTTCGGGTGCGTATGGATCAACACCCATATCCCGCTGGTCGCGGAGATGCCCCACGGCGGGTTCAAGAAGTCCGGCTACGGCAAGGACCTGTCCGCGTACGGCTTCGACGACTACACGCGCATCAAGCATGTGATGACCTCGCTCGACGCCTGACGCGCCTGCCCGGCGCCCGGCGCCCGGCGCTCGTGGCCCGGGGCGGGCGGCGGACAGCTTGTCCGCCGCCCGCCCCGTACGGTCCCGGCATCCGGCGCCGTACGGGCTCGCGCCGCCGTCAGGGCTCACGGCGGCCCACCCCGAACCGCGCCACCTTCGCCGCGACTTCCTCCTCGTCGGGGTCGGGACGCCGACGCGCGCAGGAGAGGCGCCCGGCTCCAGCGGCTCCAGGTCCGGCGAAGCGTCGTCACCGGCCTGGGGCGGCCGGCCGCGGAAACGGGCGCGCCGAGCGGCCGCCCTCCGTGTCAGCATGCAACTCCGTCCAGCGGAGGAACAGCGAGCTCATGGCGAACGAAATGGTCACGGTCTGCCTGCGGCCGGACTCCCATCACGACCTGCGTGCCGCGATCGAAACGGCCTTGGCGCCCTTCGACATGAACGGCGACCACCAGCCCTACCGGGGCGAATGGGACCAGTGGTGGCTCGGCCGGGCGGGCGAGGAGTTCGACGTGCTCCCAGGCCACGAAGGCGACTCCCGCGTTGTCCGAGCACCGCTGGACTCCCGTGGGAACCCCGTGACGGGGCTCTCGGACAGTGCGACGGAGGCCCGCGCGGTCTGCTCGACTTCAAGGGCATGCGCACCCGCGCCGCGGAACTGGCCGCGGCGCTCGACCCTTGTCTCGCCGGTCAGACCCCGTATCGGATGAGAGAGCCCGAGTGGACGGTTCCCACGGAACACCTGCTCACCCTGGACGGAACGTGGATCCACGTCACCTCCACGCCTGAGTCCGGGAGCAGCCCCCTCGATTCCGCCAACGCGTACCTGGACGGTCTGGCGCCAGACGTCATGGTCGTCCGCCTGCGTATCCATTGCTGACGGCCGGTCATCTCCCGGCACCTCGGCGCCGGTCGCGGGCGATGCCGGAGCGCACGCGCCCCGCCGGCAGTGGTGCCCTACGAGCCGGGAGGCGCGGCGGCGGTCAGAAGAGCGGCCAGGACATCGACGCGGTTGGTCGTGATCGAGTCTGCGCCGCGGGCGATCAGCCTCCGCATGCTGCGCCGGGTGTCGGCGGTCCAGGCCGAGACCAGCAGCCCGTCGCGGTGGTTGCGGTCGGCCAGCTCCCGGCTGATCAGCCCGAAGCGGTAGTTGAGCCAGCGCGGCCGGACCGCCGCGAGCAGCGCGGGCCGTGGCGGCGCGAGCGTCGTCCACGTCATCGCGATCTCGGCGCCCGCGTCGGCGGCCCGGACGGCGAGCATCGCGCCTGCGCCCGCGCAGTAGTACACACGCTCGGCGGCGCCGCACTCGCGCACCGTACCCACGACCGTCCGCACCGACTCCTCCGTGGCACCCGGGAGATCGATCATGAGCCGGGCTCCGTCCACCGCCGTGAGCACCTCCCGCAGGGTCGGCACTCCGCCGGCGCTCACCTCGTCCAGCTCCTGGTGCGTCAGCTCCGCCAGGGGCCGGTCATGGCCCCAGAGCCGCCTCGTCGTGCGGTCGTGCAGCAGGACGGGCACGTCGTCCCTGGTCAGCCGTACATCGATCTCGACGGCGTGGGCTCCTCGCTCCAGCGCCGAGCGTATCGACGGGAGGGTGTTCTCACGGATGCGGTAGGGATCGCCGCGGTGGCCCACGGCGACCACCGTCCGCGCGGCTTCCCCGCCGTCGCCGGTCACCGTTCCTACCGCGCGAGCCATGCGGCGGTGTACGTGTCGATCTCCGCGGCGAGCCGTTCCTTGCCCGGCGCGTCGAGGAAGGACGCCTCGACCCCGTTCTTCGCGAGATCGGCGAGCCCCCGCTCGTCCAGTCCGAGCAGCCGCGCCGCGACCGCGTACTCCTGGTTGAGGTCCGTGCCGAACATCGGCGGATCGTCGCTGTTGACCGTCACCAGCACACCGGCCGCGACCATCGCCTTGATCGGGTGCTCGTCGAGATCGGCGACCGCGCGGGTGGCGATGTTGGAGGTGGGGCACACCTCCAGCGGGATGCGGTGCTCGGCGAGATACGCGAGCAGCTCCGGGTCCTGGACGGCGCTGGTGCCATGGCCGATGCGCTCCGCGCGCAGATCCCGCAGGGCGTCCCAGACGGTCCCGGGCCCGGTCGTCTCACCGGCGTGCGGTACGGAGTGCAGCCCGGCGTCGATGGCGCGGTCGAAGTAGGGCTTGAACTGCGGCCTGGGCACGCCGATCTCGGGACCGCCGAGCCCGAAGGCGATCAGGCCCTCGGGACGCAGATCGACCGCGAGCCGGGTGGTCTCCTCGGCCGCTTCGAGCCCTGCCTCGCCCGGGATGTCGAAGCACCAGCGCAGGACGACGTCCAGCTCGCTCTCGGCGGCCTTCCTGGCGTCCTCGACGGCCTCCATGAAGGCCACCTCGGGGATGCCGCGGCTGGTCGAGCTGAACGGCGTGATCGTCAGCTCGGCGTAGCGGATGTTCTGCCGGGCCATGTCACGGGCGACCTCGAAGGTCAGCAGCCGGACGTCCTCGGGCGTACGGATCAGATCCACGACGGAGAGATAGACGTCGATGAAGTGGGCGAAGTCGGTGAAGGTGAAGTACTCGACGAGCGCCTGCGGGTCGGCGGGCACCTTGGAGTCCGGGTGCCGGGCGGCCAGTTCGGCCACGATACGGGGCGAGGCGGAGCCGACATGGTGGACATGCAGCTCCGCCTTGGGCAGCCCCGCGATGAAGGGGCGCAGATCGGTCATCGGGATCCTCCGGAGGGTGAGGCGGACGCCTGTGGTGAGGCCGGCACGGCGTTCCGCGAGCCGCGTCGCCCGCCCCTGCCCGGGGCGGCTCGGGTCAGGGATCATCGTAGGCCGGGCCGGTTCCGCGTGGAGGGCAGGCCTTAGCATGACGGCATCACGATGGGGGAGGCTCAATGTCCGACAAGAGCGAGCGGCCGTCCGGCGGCTACGAGCCGAGCGATCCCTGGGCTCCACCGGAGCACAGGATTCCGCCGGACGGCCCGGCGGCGCACCAGGGACCGCACGGGCCGCGGGACGGGACCGTGCACGAGCAGCCGACGGTCGTCGGGATACCCGGCGGCGAGCCCGGCGCCGTACCACCGCCGCCGACCGCCCCGGGCGGACCGGCCCAGCCTGCCCCGGGACCGTACGGCTACCCGGGCGTCCCGCCGCAGCCGACGCCGGGCGCCCAGCAGTCGGCGCCGCCGTACGGTGCCACCCCGGGTTACGGCTACCCCGCTCCCGGCTATCCCGCTCCCGGTTACCCGGGCTACGGCTCCGCCGGCTGGCAGCCGAGCCCGTCGAACGGCATGGGGACCACCGCGATGGTGCTGGGCATCATCGCCGTCGTCGTCTTCTGCTTCTGGGGCGTCGGGATCATCGTCGGAGTCCTCGCGCTGATCTTCGGGGTCATCGGCCGCCGCAAGGCCCGGCGGGGCGAGGCGACCAATGGCGGGATGGCGCTCGCGGGCATCATCCTCGGCTCGATCGGCACGCTGATCAGTGCCGTGTTCCTCGGTTTCCTGATCTGGGCCCTCGCCAACGACGAGAGCCTCGACACGACGGACACCGATCCGTTCGCCACCTCGCTCGTGGCCGGCGCCGGCCGCTGACCCGGGCCCCGGGTCCCTCATATCGACCGGAGCCGCTCACGCGCCTCCATCAGCGCGAAGCCCAGCAGATTCAGCCCGCGCCAGCGCGCGGGATCCCGGGCGCGCTCGTCGTCCGAGGCCAGTCCGATGCCCCAGATCCGGTCCATCGGACTGGCCTCGACGAGTATCCGCTCGCCCGTGCCCAGCAAAAACGCGCGCAGCCCGGCATCCTGTCCGAACTTGTGGACACTGCCCGCCACCACGATGCCGAAGCGCTCGCGCTCCCAGACGGCCTGGTCGAAATCGCGCACCAGCCGGCCCGCCTTCTTGGCGAGCGCCGGATTCACCGCGCCGACGGCCGCGCGCTCGGCCTCCTCGTCCCCGAAGAGGCGGGCCTTGGCCGCCATCATCCAGTGCTCCGCCGTCGCGTACTCCACACCGGCGACCGTGAAGGGCGAGGGCCACCACTGGCTGAGACAGCTCGCGTCCAGCGCGCCGTCCCGCCGCGGGGTGTGCCCCCAGAAGCACACATACCTCATCGTTCCGCCGCGCTCCGCCCGCTCGACCAGCTCCGCCGCCGTGCGGATCACACTCCCCCGGTGATGCGTCATGCACGCGAGTCTGTCAGTCACCACTGACACTCCGTATGCCTCCGAGCCTGCCGAAGCGACACATGGTCGACCGATTCCGTTGCGTAACCAAAAGGCAACAACGGAATCCCTTGTTGAGGAGCATGTGCTCTGTCAGGATCGGCACTCAATTGAAGCCGGAGCTACAACTGGGCCAATGGAGAGCGTCATGACGAACCGCTTCCAGGTGCGGGACCGCTTCGCGGACGGCGCGCAGTTCATCGGCGGGCTGCCGCGGCAGGGTACGTCGGGACGTACGCACGCCGTGGTGAACCCGGCGACGGGCGAGGAGATCCACCGCTACGAACTGGCGGGCGCGGCCGATGTCGACGCCGCCGTCGCCGCCGCGCTCGCCGCCTTCCCCGGCTGGGCGGGCGCCACTCCCGGCGCGCGCTCCGACGCCCTCCACCGCTTCGCCGAGGTCCTCGCCGAACAGGCCGCGGACTTCGCGTACGCCGAGACGCTCCAGTGCGGCAAGCCGATCAGGCTCTCCACCGAGTTCGACGTACCGGGCACGGTCGACAACACCGTCTTCTTCGCGGGCGCGGCCCGCCGTCTCGAAGGTGTCTCCGCCGGTGAGTACAGCGGCGACCACACCTCCTACGTACGCCGCGAGCCGATCGGGGTCATCGGCTCCATCGCGCCCTGGAACTATCCCCTCCAGATGGCCGCCTGGAAGATCCTCCCGGCCGTGGCCGCGGGCAACACCATCGTGCTCAAGCCCGCCGAGATCACCCCGTTCACCTCGCTGATGTTCGCGCAGGCCGCCCGGCGCGCCGGACTTCCCGACGGTGTGATCAACGTCGTCACCGGTGCGGGCCCGGACGCCGGTGAGCATCTCGTCGGCCACCGCGATGTCGTGATGACCTCTTTCACCGGCTCCACCGCCGTCGGCCGGCGTGTCGCCGAGATCGCCACCGCCACCGTCAAGC
This sequence comes from Streptomyces lushanensis, assembly GCF_001700515.1. Taxonomy (GTDB): domain Bacteria; phylum Actinomycetota; class Actinomycetes; order Streptomycetales; family Streptomycetaceae; genus Streptomyces; species Streptomyces lushanensis. Next base: position 3,173 of record NZ_MAUD01000201.1, on the reverse strand, counting down.
GCCTGCATCTGGAACTCGGCGGCAAGGCGCCCTTCCTCGTCTTCGACGACGCGGACCTGGAGGCGGCGGTCCACGGCGCGGTCGCCGGATCGCTCATCAACGCGGGACAGGACTGCACGGCCGCCACCCGCGCCTATGTCCAGCGTCCGCTGTACGACGCGTTCGTCTCCGGAGTCGCCGCGCTGATGGAGACCGTGCGCATGGGCGATCCGCTGGACCCGGAGACCGACCTCGGTCCGCTGATCACGCACAGCCACCGGGACCGGGTCGCCGGCTTCGTCGACCGGGCGCGCGGCCACGCGCGTGTCGTCACCGGCGGCGAGGCGCCCGGAGGCGAGCTCAAGGAGGGCGCGTACTACCGCCCCACGCTGATCGTGGACGCCGCGCAGGACAGCGAGATCGTCCAGTCCGAGATCTTCGGACCGGTCCTCGTCGTTCTTCCCTTCGACACCGACGACGAGGGCATCCGCCTGGCCAACGACACCCCGTACGGCCTCGCCGCCTCCGCCTGGAGCCGTGACGTCTACCGCGCCGGCCGCGCGACCCGGGAGATCAAGGCCGGCTGTGTCTGGGTCAACGACCACATTCCGATCATCAGCGAGATGCCCCACGGCGGCTACAAGGCCAGCGGGTTCGGCAAGGACATGTCCGTGTACTCCTTCGAGGAGTACACCCAGGTCAAGCATGTGATGTACGACAACACCGCGGTGGCCAGGAAGGACTGGCACCGCACGATTTTCGGCGACCGCTGTTAGGCCGGCCGGCCGCCGGTCTTCTCACCCACCCGAAAGGGCACAGCGCATGGAGCAGTACGAGCCCGACCGTCTCTCCGCGGCCCAACTGGCCGCCGTGCGGCGCAGCATGACCAGTGGCCGGGGCGCCCTGACCCGCCGGTCGATGCTGCGCGCCACCGGTGCCGGCGCCCTCGCGATCGGCGGGCTCGCCGGTCTGAGCGGCTGCGGGATCCCGCCCGCCAAGCGCGAGGGCGACGGACCCGCGTCCACCGACCACTCGGCGACGGAGAAGCGGGTCGTCTTCTCCAACTGGACCGAGTACATGGACGTCAGCGAGGACGAGAAGCACTACCCCACGCTGGACGCGTTCACCGAACGCACCGGGATCACGGTCAAGTACACCGCGGACATCAACGACAACGTCGAGTTCTTCGGGAAGATCCAGCCGCAGCTCGCGGCCGGCCAGGACACCGGCCGTGACCTCATATGCGTCACGGACTGGCTCGCCGCGCGGATCATCCGGCTCGGCTGGGCGCAGAAGCTCGACCCCTCGAACCTGCCCCACGCGTACGCGAACCTCTCCCAGCAGTTCCGCTCGCCCGACTGGGATCCGGGCCGCGCCCACAGCTATCCATGGACCGGAATCCCCACCGTCATCGCCTACAACGCCAGGGCGACCGGCGGACGGAAGGTCGACTCGGTCTCCCAGCTCCTGGACGATCCGCAGCTCAAGGGCCGGGTCGCCTTCCTCTCCGAGATGCGCGACACCATCGGGATGACCCTGCTGGACCTCGGCAAGGATCCGGGGAGCTTCAGCGACGACGACTTCGACGCGGCGGTCGCCCGGCTCCAGAAGGCCGTCGACAAGAAGCAGATCCGCCGCTTCACCGGCAACGACTACACCGCGGACCTCGACAAGGGCGACATCGCCGCCTGTGTCGCCTGGGCCGGTGATGTCGTCCAGCTCCAGAGCGACAACCCGGACGTCAAGTTCGCGATCCCGGAGACCGGCTACATCATCTCCAGCGACAATCTGCTGGTACCGGCCAAGGCACGGCACAAGACCAACGCCGAGCGGCTCATCGACCACTACTACCAGCCGCCGATCGCCGCCCAGCTCGCCGCGTACATCAACTACGTCTGCCCGGTCGACGGGGTGCGCGCCGAACTCACCAAGATCGACAAGTCGATGGCCGACAACACGCTGATCCTCCCCGACGCGGCGATGGCCGCCTCCTCGCACGCCTTCCGCTCGCTGAGCGGCAAGGAAGAGACGGCGTACGAGGAGAAGTTCGCCAAGCTCATCGGCGCCTAAGAGCCGCCCGCCCGTCCACCTCTCATCCCCGGGACCGTTATCCATGACAGAGACCGCATCCACCAGCCGGGGCGGCGGCGACGTCCGCCTCACCGGGATCAGCAAGACGTACGGCTCCTTCCAGGCCGTCAAGCCGCTCGACCTGACCGTGCCCGAGGGCTCCTTCTTCGCGCTCCTCGGCGCCTCGGGCTGCGGCAAGACCACCACGCTGCGGATGATCGCCGGCCTGGAGGATCCGACCACCGGCACGGTCTTCCTCGGGGACACGGACGTCACGGAACTGCCGCCCTACAAGCGCCCGGTCAACACCGTCTTCCAGAGCTACGCGCTCTTCCCGCACCTCGACATCTACGAGAACGTCGCCTTCGGACTGCGCCGCCGCGGGATCAAGTCCGTACGCAAGCAGGTCGGCGAGATGCTCGACCTGGTCCAGCTCGGCGACTTCGCCAAGCGCAAGCCGCACCAGCTCTCCGGCGGCCAGCAGCAGCGGGTCGCCGTCGCCCGCGCGCTGATCAACCACCCGCGGGTGCTGCTGCTCGACGAACCGCTCGGCGCCCTCGACCTCAAGCTGCGCCGGCAGATGCAGCTCGAACTCAAGCGCATCCAGACCGAGGTCGGCATCACCTTCATCCATGTCACCCACGACCAGGAGGAGGCCATGACCATGGCCGACACGGTCGCGGTGATGAACGCGGGCCAGGTCGAACAGCTCGGCAGCCCGGCCGACCTCTACGAGAACCCGGACACCACCTTCGTCGCCAACTTCCTGGGCACCTCCAATCTCATCGAGTCCGAGGTCGCCGAGATCAGCGGCGGCGATGTGGTGGTCACGGCGGGCGGCGTCAAGCTGCGGCTGCCCGCGGACCGCTGCTCCGCGCCGACCACGAGCGGCGGCCGGCTGCTCGTCGGCGTACGGCCCGAGAAGATATCGCTGGTGCACGCGGACGACGCCGGGACCGTGCCCGAGGGCCGCAACCGGATCACCGGCCGGATCGCCGACTCCAGCTTCATCGGGGTCTCCACGCAGTATGTGATCGACAGCCCGGTCTGTCCGGAATTCGAGGTCTACGCGCAGAACATCGAGCGGGACGGCCGTCTCGGCCCCGGCGCCGAGGTCGTCCTGC
>NZ_MAUD01000200.1 GCF_001700515.1 Streptomyces lushanensis | reverse complement strand
GGCGAGCAGGTAGAGCGGGATCGCGGAGAAGCCCACCCGGCCGGCCAGCCGGCCGAGTATGCCCAGGACCAGGATGACGGAGCCGAGTTCTATGAGCAGTGCGGTGGTGTCGTGCACGGGCGTTCATCCTCCGGTGATCAGTTCGGCGGCGGCGTCGACACCTTCCCGGGTACCGACGACGACGAGGGTGTCCCCGAGGGCGAAGCGGAAGTCCGGGGCGGGCGAGGGAAAGGCGTCCGTGCGGCGCAGGACGGCCACGATCGAGGCGCCGGTCCGGGTACGCACCTGGGCGGAGCCGAGCGTGCGGCCCACGTACGGCGATCTCTTGGTGACCGGGATGTGCTCGGTGAGCAGATCGATCTCCAGATGCTGACGCAGATGCGCGACGGGGTCCGGTGTCAGGAGTTCGGAGAGCGCCGTCGCCTCGTGCGGAGCGAGGGACGCGGCCTCCTTGCAGTTGTCGTCGTCCTCCGGATCGTGGAAGGCGAGGATGCGCCGTCCGTCCTGGTGCACGACGACCGACAGATGCTCTCCGGCGTCCGTGTTCAGGTCGTAACGGACACCGACCCCGGGCAGGGTGGTTCTGCTGACATGAGCGGTGGGCTCCATGAATACGCTCCGTACGGGCGTGCTGAGGGGTCTTCGGGCACCGGGCCCTGTCCGGCCTGGCGGGAATCGGGCCCCTGGGTCCGTGCGGCGGCCGAACCACCCGCCACGATCAGCGATTCTCCATCATCGGGCCGCGGGACCGGGCGGGACGGCCCTGGGGCGGGAGTCCGCACGGCGGTGGAGCGGGAGTTCGGGCGGTCCGAGGTGGGCAGACAGTGGATGGCGCCCGCGCGAACAGCGCGTACCGGCGCCGCACACAGGAAACCGCGCCAGAACGAGCGGAATCACAAGCGGAACGAGGCGAGACATGAACCCGGGCAACCGCTGGGAGTTCACTGACGACCGCGGCCATCTGACCGTCGTACCGAACCGTCCGGCACGGGTGGTGACCTACATACAGGCGGGCGCGACCCTGTGGGACCACGGGTTGCGCCCCCTGGGTGTCTTCGGCTCCCACCACGACGGCGGGGCACCCGATCCCGCGAAGGCGGGCGAGCTGCCTCTCGACGAGCTGCGCGACTTCGGCGCGGGCAGCGCCCTCGATCTGGACGCGCTGCTCGCGGCGGAGCCGGATCTGGTGGTCGCCGTCAGCTACGGCGGCGGACAGTTCTACGGAATCGACCCGGAGGCGGCGAAGCGTCTGGAGGAGCGGCTGCCCGTGGTCGTCCTCGACGTGGGCAAGGACCGTACGTTCGAGGGCATCAGGGACCGGTTCACGGAGCTGGCCCGCTCGCTGGACGCGCCCGGCCGGCCCGCGGAGGCCGAACTGGACCGCGCGGAGTCCCGGCTGCGGGGCGCGGCGGCGCGGCCCGGTGCGCCCCGGGTACTGGCGCTGTCGGCCGCCGGTCCGGAGACGGCGTATCTGGCCAGGCCTCTGACCTGGCCGGATCTACGGGCCCTCGGCGAGCTGGGAGTGGCCCTGATCGAGCCCGAGGAGGGCGGCGGTGCCAACTGGCGTACGGCCGGCTGGTCCGAGGCCGCCGCCCTGGAGCCGGACATCGTGCTCGCCGACGTCCGCTCCAACGCGGCGCCACCCGCCCTGCTCCGCGGCAGTGCGCACTGGCGCGCCGTCGAGGAGCGGGCCCGGATCGTGCCGTGGAACCCGGAGGCGCCCTGCAGCCATCTCGCGCACGCCCGGTTCCTCGACGCCGTCGCCCACGCCGTCGAGGGCACCGACGCCCTCTAGCTCACATCAACGCCTTATAGCGTAAATATTTCCACTTGTCCTGATTTATTCGGCTGTACGGGTGGGATGAACCGCGATCCGGTCGAAGACCGGGCTCACCGGGGCACGCATGCGGTGTTCGCATCACCATCTGACGGAGGAGTTCCTCATGCGTATCCGTACCGTGCTCGCCACCACCGCCCTCGCCGCCGCCGCTCTGCTCGGCGGCGCCGGTTCGGCCCTCGCCTGCGGGGACCACGACGAAGCGACCGTGGCGGCGGGCGGCTTCCACACGGAGGGCGCCGCGGGCCACTTCCACAACCTGGGCGGGCCCGCGGGAATCACCCAGGGCGCCTCCTCGTCGCACAAGGCCGGCGGATGGTTCGGCTTCCTGGACATCTGAGTTCCGTTCCGCCGCCGATGATCCGCCCTCTGCGCCGACGCGCAGGGGGCGGTCGGCCGAGTCCCTGACATCTGCTTTGTAAGAGCAGCGCTCAGCGCCGGACCGTGTCCGGCTCGAACTCGCACCAGACGGCCTTGCCGTCGCCCCGCGGCTCGACCCCCCAGCGCGCGGCCACGGCGTCGACCATCAGCAGCCCTCTGCCGGAGGTCGCCGCCTCGCCGGGTGTACGGCGGCGGGGCCAGACGCTGGAGCGGTCCTTGACCCAGAGGCGTACCCGGCGGACCGGCTCCGGCAGGACCTCCAGGGTGAGCACCGCCCCGCTCTCCGTGTGCAGCAGCACATTCACCAGCAGTTCGCCCGCCGCCAGCTCCACATCGTCGATCAGCGCCGTCAGCCCCCAGTCCGCCAGGGCCTGACGCAGCACCGCACGGGTCTCCACCAGCCCTTCCGGATCCGCCTGATGGACGTACTGATGGATGCGCGGCGCCTGGTCCGTGCCGCGGTCTGGGCGGCGGCGCAGAACCAGCAGCGCCACATCGTCCCCCGTCCCCCAGCGCTCCCAGAGCCGGTCCGAGAGATGGTCGGCCAGCGCGCTCGCCGTGTCCGGCCCGGATCTGACGATGTCGGCGAGCGTGTCCATACCGGCCGAGATGTCGCGGCCCGGCTCCTCGACCAGCCCGTCGGTGCAGAGCACGAGTGTCTCGCCGGGCACCAGATCGAGCCGGGTCTCGGGAAAGTCCTCGTGGCCGAAGGTCGTGGCGAAGCCCAGCGGGAGCCCGCCCCGCAGATTGGGCCAGCCGGTTCTGCCGTCGGTGTGGCGGATCAGCGGGCCGAGATGGCCGGCCCGTACGGCCCGTACGACACCGCTGCCCAGGTCCACCTGGGCATAGGTGCAGGTCGCGAAGCGTTCGGTGTCGAGTTCCGCGAGAAAGCGCGAGGCACGCGCCAGTACGGTCGCGGGGGTGTGGCCCTCGCCCGCGAAGGCGCGCAGGGCGATCCGCAGCTGTCCCATGATCGCGGCGGCATGGGTGTCATGTCCCTGGACGTCGCCGACGACCACACCGACCCGGTTCCTGGGCAGAGCGATCACGTCGTACCAGTCACCGCCGACCTCTCTGCCGCTCCACGCCGCGTGGTAGCGCACGGCGATCTCGGCGCCGGGGAACTCCGGGATGTCGCGGGGCAGCATGGATGCCTGGAGGCCCGTCGCGAACTCGCGTTCCTGGTCGAAGAGGATGGCGCGCTGGAGGGACTGTGCCACGATCCCGGCCAGGCCCAGACACAGCGAGCGGCTCTCGGCGGAGAAGTGGGTGCGCCGCCGGTAGAAGAGCGCGAGGCAGCCGATGGAGCGGGCCTGGGCGATCAGCGGCAGGAAGGCCGCCGCGTTGAATCCGAGCCCGCGGACATACGGCCGCAGCCGCGGGAAGCGGTCGACGACGAGCTCGCTCAGCGAGGTGACGAAGCGTGGCCGCTGGTTCAGGACGGCCTCGGCGAGCGGCAGCGTTCCGTCGAGACGGTGGAGGCGCAGGTCGTCCAGTACGTCCATGGACTCCCCGGACAGCGCGATGAGCCTCAGGGTGCCACCCTCGACCAGACCGAGCGCGAGTCCGTCGGCGCCGAAGCGCTCCAGCCCGCCGACACCGGTCAGAACGGCGGCGACATCGTCCACGGTGACCGCTCTGGACAGGGCTTCGGCGGTCCTCTGCACCAGGCTGTTCAGCCCTTCGCGGACCATGCCGCCGGGGCCGGCCGCACTGGACTCCGTCAGGTCCGACGTCGCGTCGCGGACGATCCCGACGACGCGGTACGCGTGCCCCAGCTCGTCGCGCAGGATGCGCCCCCGCGTATGGGTCCACTGCCGCACACCGGTGCGGCGCAGCAGCTGGAAGTACGAGCCGTACGAGGGCCGGCCGTGCCGGACCGCCGCGTCCACGACGGCTTCGAGACGGACGCGCTCCTCGTGCGGGATGCGCGGCAGCACGGACTCGCGCGTACCGTCGTACTCACCCGGGCGCAGATCGAACACGTCCAGGGCCACCGCGTCCAGATCCAGGAACCCGCTCTCCAGATCCCAGTCGAAGCTGCCCACGCGATTGAGCGCGAGTGTCTCATCGGCACCGATCACCGCTCGGTTCCGGTGCCGACTGCGGTCCCGATTGCGTCCTGCCATGCGCCCCGCTCCGGAGATGGGCCCGGAACCCCGTCGGTCACCCGGTCGCCAGGACTTGTCCGTCCAAGCATGTAGCCTAACTTTCCCGGCAAATCACCGCAATGGCCCCGATCACGCTTCGGAGCCGCCAAGGAACACCGCGCCCACCGCCGACGGGCGGGCAAGGGGGGCGGAAACGGGCCGCGACCAGGGCGTAACGATGAATACATGTACGCATGAGCAGCGTTACTCCTTGTTGGTAGCATCCCTCTCATGAGCACGCGCACGCGCATTCTGGAGGTGGCCGCCGAGCTGCTGGCGAAGTCGCCGAACGGGGACATCTCCACGCGAGCGGTCTGTGAGGCCGCCCAGGTCGGCGCGCCGGTGCTCTACCGGCAGTTCGGTGACAAGGAGGGGCTCCTCTCCGCCGTCGTCGACCATGGATTCGACGCCTATCTGGCGGCCAAGCGGCCCCATGAGCCGGGCACCGACCCGATCCGGGCCCTGCGCGACGGCTGGGACACCCATGTCGCGTTCGCACTGGCGAACCCGAATCTGTACCGGCTGATGAACTCACCCTCGATGCGCAAGCCGCCCGCCTCGGCCCTGGAGTCGCACCGGATCCTCACCCGCGATCTGGAACGCGCGGCGGCCCGGGGACTGCTGCGGATCTCCCCGGAGCTCGCCGCCCGGATGGTCATGTCGGCCAATGTCGGTGTGGCGCTGATGCTGGTGTCCCGGCCCGCCACCTTCACCGATCCCGACATGTCCCGGCGGGTCCGCGACGCGGTGCACGCCGCCGTACTCACCTCCGGCGCGATGGACGGCCACGCCCCCGACGGCGCGTCCGCCGCTCCCGGCGGATCCGCCGCCGGGACTCCGGTCGCCGCGGCCCGGCTCGGTGCGCTGCTGCGCCAGTCCCCGCCGCCGGCCCTGACCGCCGCCGAGAACGCGCTGCTGTCCGAGTGGCTGGAGCGGGTGGCGAACACGGATGATGCCGCCGCGACCTCGTAGCGAGATGCCGTGACGATGTTTCAGGCGCTCGCACCCGCCGTCAGATTCTGAAACGACACCTCTCCATCACACCCCGGACACCGCGCAAAGTCCGACAATCGCCGCGTCCCGTCCGTTATTTGTTGTCGGCACGAGAACCAACCTTGGCGGCTTCGTGCACAACTCTTGACGTGTCCGAAACACGAGAGAAGCATCTCCCCTACCGAGAGAGCGCTCTCCGGTTGCCCTCACGCTCCGCCCGCCCGTTGTCCGATGACTCAGGAGACCTGCCCATGCACGCTCCTCCGCTCACTTCACCGGTGTTCCGGAGATCCGCTCCGGGCCGTCGGCGAGGACTGGCCGCCTCGATCGCGGCCACTCTGATCGCCTCGCTGCTGCTTCTCATTCCCAGCACCTCCGCCCAGGCCGCGCCCACCCTCCTCTCCCAGGGCAAGCCGGTGACGGCCTCCAGCGTGGAGAACGGCGGCACGCCCGCCACCGGCGCCAACGACGGCAACACCGGGACCCGCTGGTCGAGTGCCGCGTCCGACCCGCAGTGGATCCAGATCGACCTCGGCTCCAGCGTCGCGGTCAGCCAGATCGTGCTGAACTGGGAGACCGCGTACGCCAAGGCGTACAAGATCGAGTTCTCGCCCAACGGCACCGACGGCTGGACGCAGGCGTACTCCACCACCACCAGCCCCGGTGGCACGGAGACGCTCAATGTCTCGGGCACCGCCCGCTTCGTACGGCTGACGGGCACCCAGCGGGCCACCCAATGGGGTTACTCCCTCTGGGAGTTCCAGATCTTCGGCGGCACCTCGGGCGGCACCGGCGACCCGATCCCCGGCGGCGGTGACCTCGGCCCCAACGTCATCGTCTTCGACCCGTCGACGCCGAACATCCAGGGCAGGCTCGACGAGGTCTTCAAGCGCCAGGAGGCCGACCAGTTCGGCACCGGCCGCTACCAGTTCCTGTTCAAGCCGGGCACGTACAGCAACATCAACGCCCAACTCGGCTTCTACACCTCGATCTCGGGTCTCGGTCTGTCGCCCGACGACACCACCTTCAACGGTGATGTGACCGTGGACGCCGGATGGTTCAACGGAAACGCCACGCAGAACTTCTGGCGCTCCGCCGAGAACCTCGCACTCAACCCGGTCAGCGGCACCAACCGCTGGGCGGTCGCCCAGGCCGCGCCGTTCCGCCGGATGCACGTCAAGGGCGGGCTCAACCTCGCGCCCAACGGCTACGGCTGGGCCAGTGGCGGCTACATCGCCGACAGCAAGATCGACGGCACCGTCGGCCCGTACTCCCAGCAGCAGTGGTACACCCGTGACAGCTCCGTCGGCGGCTGGACCAATGGCGTCTGGAACATGGTGTTCTCCGGTGTCGAGGGCGCGCCCGCGCAGAGCTTCCCGAACCCGCCGTACACCACGCTGGCCAACACGCCGGTCTCCCGCGAGAAGCCGTTCCTGTACCTCGACGGCAACGCGTACAAGGTGTTCGTCCCCGCCAAGCGCACCAACGCGCGTGGCACCACGTGGGGCAACGGCGCTCCGCAGGGCCAGTCCCTGCCGCTCGACCAGTTCTACGTCGTCAAGCCGGGCGCGACCGCGGCGACGATCAACCAGGCGCTGGCCCAGGGGCTCAACCTCCTGTTCACGCCCGGTGTCTACCACCTCAACCAGACCATCAACGTGACCCGCGCGAACACCGTCGTCCTCGGTCTGGGCCTCGCCACGATCATCCCGGACAACGGCGTGACCGCGATGAAGGTCGCCGATGTGGACGGAGTGAAGCTGGCCGGCTTCCTGATCGACGCCGGTCCGGTGAACTCCCCCACGCTGCTGGAGGTCGGACCGCAGGGCGCGGCCACGGACCACTCCGCGAACCCGACCACGGTCCAGGACGTCTTCATCCGGATCGGTGGAGCGGGCCCCGGCAAGGCGACCACCAGCATGGTGATCAACAGTGACGACACCATCATCGACCACACCTGGGTCTGGCGTGCCGACCACGGCGCCGGCGTCGGCTGGGAGACCAACCGCGCGGACTACGGCGTGCGGGTCAATGGTGACGACGTCCTCGCGACCGGCCTCTTCGTCGAACACTTCAACAAGTACGACGTGGAGTGGAACGGCGAGAACGGCAGGACGATCTTCTTCCAGAACGAGAAGGCGTACGACGCGCCGAACCAGGCCTCGATCCAGAACGGCAGCATCAAGGGGTACGCCGCCTACAAGGTCGCCGACTCCGTCAACAACCACGAGGGCTGGGGTCTGGGCAGTTACTGCAACTACACCTCGGACCCGAACATCCAGCAGGACCATGGATTCCAGGCACCGGTGAAACCCGGTGTGAAGTTCCACGATCTGCTGGTCGTCTCCCTCGGTGGCATGGGCCAGTACAACCACGTCATCAACAACACGGGGTCGCCGACCTCGGGAACGTCGACGGTCCCCTCGACCATCACCTCGTTCCCGTAAAGCCCCGGTCGGCCCCGTAACCCGCGCCGATCCCCCAGCACACAGGGGCCCGGTCTCCCCCCACGGAGGCCGGGCCCTGCGCCGTACGGCGCAACCGTTCATACGATCGGCTCGGCGGTATCACCGCAATGCTCCGGCGTGTCAGCCCGCGCCAAAGCCCTGGCCTTCCCGGCCGGGCGTACGGATCAGCCCCGCCGAGGGCGGCGCACTCCCCCGGCGCGCGAATGGCGACGCTTCGCGCCCCCGCCCAGACTTGACGGCATGTCGGGCGAACGAAGCGCGGGCCTCCTCCTGTACCGGGTCATGGACACCGGTCTCGAAGTGCTTCTCGGACACATGGGCGGACCGTACTGGTCGGGCCGCGATACCGCCGCCTGGACCATCCCCAAGGGTGAGTACGGATCGGCGGAACGGCCCGAGGACGCGGCCCGCAGGGAGTTCCAGGAGGAGCTGGGACTGCCCGTGCCCGAGGGGCCCTGGACCCCCCTCGGCGAAGTCCGCCAAAAGGGTGGCAAGACCGTCACCGCCTGGGCTGTCGAGGGTGATCTGGACCCCGCGGCGGCCGTCTTCGGCACCTTCACCATGGAGTGGCCCGGAGGGTCGGGTGTGGTGCGTGAGTTCCCCGAGCTGGACCGGGTCGGCTGGTTCCTTTTGCGGGACGCCGTGGAACCGCTGGTAACGGGACAGCGAGTGTTCCTCGAACGACTGGACGAGTGCATAGGCGACGACCGCCGTCCGTCTCCGTCCGGGCGCTAGAGCGCTCGCTGCCCCGAAGCCGTCCAAGGAACCGTCCGAGGAGCCGTCCAAGGAACCGCCCAGGAGCCGTCGGGGCCCCGCCACCCAGTCCAGGAACCAGGAAGGGCATCATCCCCCGTGCACCCTCGCACCTATGTCCTCATCGCCGTCGGTTCGGCCCTGCTGGCCGCCGCGGCAGTCCCCATCACCGTGCTCCCCGCCCTGGCCCAGTCCACCGACGAGCCGCCTTCCCTCCCACGGGCCGAGCGCCCACGCCAAGGAGTCCCGGGACCGCCGGCCGACAGGCCCGCGGCGGGACCGCCGCCCCCCGCCCGAAGACCGCCGGCCGGAGGCGGACCGGCCACCGAGGGAGGACCGGTCACCGCGGAGGCGCTGCTCTCCAAGGTCAGCCACTGCCAGCAGATCTCCAACGGCCTCTACCGCGCCCGCGAGAGCGCTCCCACGGCGATTCCCGTCTGTGACGCGAACGGTGCCGTGTTCTGGAAGGCCGACATGGACATCGACTGCGACGGCCAGGTGACGGACCGTTGCAACACCAGGACCGATCCCTACTTCCAGAGCATGACGGCCTACACGGAGTCCAGCGGCAGGGCGCTCAACGCCAAGGAGACTCCCTACATCGTCGTACCGACGCCCAGCGCCATCTGGAACTACCGCTCGTCGGGCATCCGCGGCGGGTCCGTCGCGGCGGTCATCCACGGCGACCGGATCCAGTACGCCGTCGTCGGGGACACCGGGCCGCCCGGGATCATCGGTGAGGGATCGCTCGCGACCGCCCGCGGGCTGGGTATCTCGGCCGACCCGTACGGCGGCGGCACCGGTGCGGGCGTGACCTACATCCTCTTCAAGAACTCGGAGGTCGCGTCCCTGGAGGACCGGGACGGCGCGGCGCTCCAGGGCGAGGAACTCGCGAGGCAGTTCCTGCTGGAGAACTGACGGCGAACCGGCCGGCAGAGCCGACAGGGCCAGCAGGGCCAACAGGCTCAGATGGCCGACGGGCGGGCAGGCTGACAGCGGAACGGGGGGTGGTGCACGGCGGGAGGCCCCCGCCGCACACCACCCCCCGTCAGGGGTCCGTCCGCGCTCAGACGATGCCCTCGGAGATCTCCGACTGCTCGCGGGCGTTGCCGTACGCCTGCGGTGTGCTGTACGAGCTGCGGGCCACGTACCACCACACGGTGGCCAGGACCAGCACCACGGCCAGGGCGATCACGGCGTAGTTCATCGAGTCGACGGTCACCGGGTTGGACTGCGGCAGGCAGAAGAGCACCGTGACCACGGCCACCCACACCACCGCGATCCAGCCGATCGGCTTGCTCCAGCGGCCCAGCGTCCACGGCCCCGGCTCGAAGCGGTTGCCCGCGCGCAGCTTCAGATAGATCGGGATGGCGTACGCGGGCGTGATACCGATGACGTTGATGGCCGTCACCGCGCCGTACGCGGTCGTGGAGTACAGGGACGGCACGGCCAGCAGGCAGGCGACGATCACGGAGAGCCAGACCGCGGGAACGGGCGTCTGGGTACGGCTGCTGACGCGGCGCCAGAGCGCCGAGCCCGGGAGGGCGTTGTCACGGCTGAAGGCGAACACCATCCGGCTGGCGGCGGCGACCTCCGCGTTGCCGCAGAAGAGCTGCGCCACGATCACCAGCAGCAGCAGCGCGGTGGCGCCGCTGGTGCCGAGGGCGTCGATCAGGATCTGCGCGGGCGGCACGCCCGTGTCGCTGTTCCGGGTGCCCGCGTAGTCCTGGATCGCGAAGGTGAGTCCGGCCAGCAGCGCGAAGCCGGCGATCCAGGAGACCCAGATGGCGCGGACGATACCGCGCGCGGCCGACACCGAGGCGTTGGAGGTCTCCTCGGACAGGTGCGCGGAGGCGTCGTACCCGGAGAAGGTGTACTGCGCGAGCAGCAGACCGATGGCCGCCACGTAGAGCGGATTCTCCCAGCCGGTCTCATTGACGAACTCGGTGAAGACGAACGACGGTGACTGGTGGCTGTCGGGAACGATCGCGAGGGCACCGACGATGACCGCGACACCGGCCAGGTGCCACCACACGCTGATCGAGTTGAGCACACTGACCAGCCGGACGCCGAACAGGTTCAGGACGGCGTGCAGCAGCAGGATGCACATGAATATGACCATGGTCCAGCCGGGCGTGGGATCGAACCCGAACTGGAGATTCAGGAAGGCCCCGGTGAAGAGCGCGGCGCCGTAGTCGATGCCCGCGATCGCGCCGAGCAGTCCGAGCAGGTTCAGCCAGCCGGTGTACCAGCCCCACTTGCGTCCGCCCAGCCGGTCGGCCATGTAGTAGAGCGCGCCCGAGGTGGGGTACGCGCTGGTGACCTCGGCCAGTGCCATGCCCACGCAGAGGACGAAGAGACCGACGCCCGCCCAGCCCCAGAGCATCACCGAAGGGCCGCCGGCGCCCATGCCGAAGCCGTACAGCGTCATGCAGCCGGAGAGGATGGAGATGACGGAGAAGCTGATCGCGAAGTTGCCGAAGCCGCCCATACGGCGGGCGAGTACCGGCTGGTAGCCGAGTTCGCGCAGTCGCTGTTCTTCGTCCTTCTGCGGCACGAGGTCGGCCTTCGACCACGTTGGTGGGGAAATGGACACGGAAGTTACCTCCGGTGGAGAACACACCTGTTGTAGGGGCGGGGACAGAGATCGTTCGGCGGTGCTGGTACGTCTGCGGTGCGCTGGGGGCCGTGCGGCCCGCGGTTCCGGCGGAAGCGGCTCAGCCGGACGGTCCGTTCCGGCCCTCGCGGGCGGCGCCGAGGCACCGGCTGCGGGCGCGGAGGAACACGTCCTCGGCCTGTGCCGCGTCACCGGGACTCCGCGTACGGTACGCCCACGGCAGCGTGGCGTAGAAAGGGCCCAGCGCTTCGAACACCCTGGCCCCCGCGTCGAATTGGAGCGAGCCCCAGAGCGCGTGCGCGAGATGGTTCAGATCGAGCAGCGACGCCTCGGCCAGAACGGCGTGGTCGAACCAGAGGCGCAGGGCACGCAGGGCGTCCCGGGTCGCGTCCTCCGTCACCCAGTGCAGATCCAGGGCCTTCTCGTGGCCGTTCTCCCGGCGGTAGCGCTCCACCCTGACGAAGAGCGGCAGTACGTGCAGCGCGGAGCCCTCATGGGCGGCCGAGGCCGCCCACTGGACGAAGTTGACCGCCTCGGAGAGCGATCCGTCGGCTCGCCGCGCGTAGACGAACTGGAGCATACGGTGGTACGCCTCGCGGTTGAACGGATCGCGCTTGTCGGCCTCGGCCAGCAGGGCCCAGGGCCCCGGGAACAGCATCGGTCCCGGCGGGGCCAGCCGGTGCTCCTCCATCTGCTGCTTGCCGTCGAGCTGGGCCAGTGCCAGCAGACACACCCACGGCACCGGGTCGGCCGGCGCGTGGCGGGTGGCGGCGCCGCACGCCTCCCACGCCTGCTGCCAGAGCTCCTGCGTACGCGGATGTCCCTCGCGGTGCGCCCGTACGGCACGTTCGACCATGACGCGCGTATGCATCACGGTCGCGGCGAGGCTCCTGGGTTCCTCGGTGCGCCAGGCCTGTACGGCGTCGGAACCGGCGGCCACGGCGGCGAGGACCTGCGTCCGCTGGGTCCACAGGCCCCAATCGGTCGTCTCGGCGAGCAGGTTGCGCATCGCGACCCAGCGTCCTGTGCGCAGGTCCTGGACCGCCGCGCGCAGGTCGTTGTCGTGACCGGCGGGGTGGTACACCGGGCGGAAGTTGTCGTCGCTCGCCATCAGCTCGGCTCCGTCCGCGCGGGCGGGGGCCCGGCGTACGAGGGTCCGGTGCGCGGGAAGACCATGTGCCGGCACGCCGTGCGCGGCCCGTTCGACGGCCGGTGGCAGGGCGGCCGGGCGGGGGAACCTAGCACCAGACCTCCAACCCCGTCCCTGGCGGCCCCTGGACACGGGCATGACACACGTACGCAGAATCCAGGAATCCGGATGTCCTGCGGGCCGTACGGGGCCGGGCACGACCGAGGAGGCGTCCGGCTGAACATATGGTCGTCATAGATCCTCTAGGACGGTGGGGGGTGGAGCGAGCGATCCGGGGGTGCGTCACGCAGGTACGGACCTGTCGTGGCCGCGGACAAGGGCGAAACCGGTCAAGGACACCTGCCGCTGCGGCGATCAGTGTAGGGGCCCGAGTGACCACACTCGAACACTTTGCTGATCTTTCGCAACTCTCCGTTGATCAAGGCTGGTTACGTCCCTCCCCGCGGCGGTGCCGCACAGGTCGACGCGGGACGGAACCGTCCCCGCCGCCGAGGCCGCACGGACGGCCCCTGAAACCCTTGACGCCCGCTCTGACCTGCACCACGCTTTCGCTCAGCGATCACATTCCAGCGGCGGAAGGCCCCACCCGACCCGAAGAGCCCGAAGCGATCCGGCCCGTCGAAGCCCGCGAGGCCGTCGAAACCCTGATGCCGCCCGAAGCCGTCCGACGCGCGGAATTCGCCGAAGAGAACCGCGAAGCGACCGAGGACGCCCGACACGAAGAACGGGACATGCCGCCAGTCCAGTACCCGCCCCACCCCCGCGCCGGTTCCGCCGACCGGCCGATACTCGCCATCGACCAGGGCACCTCGTCCACCAAGGCACTGGTCGTCTGTCCCGAACGAGGCGTGATCGGCAGCGGATCGGCGCCCGCGCCGCCCCGGTACGGTTCGGGCGGACTGGTGGAGATCGATCCGGCCGTGCTGCTGGGCTCCGTCCTCGACGCGGGACGCGCGGCCCTCGCCGACGCCGCGGAACCGGTCGCGGCCGTCGGGCTGGCCAATCAGGGCGAGACCGTGCTCGCCTGGGACCCGGCCACCGGCGCGCCGCTCAGCGACGCGATCGTCTGGCAGGACCGCCGCGCGGAGCCCCTCTGCGCCGAACTCGCGCCGCACGAGAAGCGGTTGCGGCAGCTCACCGGGCTGCCTCTCGATCCCTACTTCGCCGCGCCGAAGATGGCGTGGATCCGGCGCCGGCTGACCCGTGAGGGCGCCGTCACCACCAGCGACTCCTGGCTGATCCACCGGCTCACCGGCGCGTTCGTCACGGACGCCGCGACCGCCGGCCGCACCCAGCTGCTCGATCTCGACCGTGCGGAGTGGTCGGCGGAGGCCCTGGAGATCTTCGGGCTGTCCGAAGAGCCCCTTCCCGGTGTCGTCGACACGGCCGGCGTGGTCGGCACGACCACCGCCTTCGGTGGCGAGATTCCGCTGACCGGAGTGATCGTCGACCAGCAGGCCGCGCTGCTCGCGCAGAGTGTGACCGAACCCGGCTCCGCCAAGTGCACCTACGGCACGGGCGCGTTCCTGCTCGCCCAGACCGGTGACCGGCCGCGCCGGGGCACGACAGGACTGGTGAGCTGTATCGCCTGGCGGCTCGGCGGCCAAACCAGCTACTGCCTCGACGGTCAGGTCTACACGGCCGCCTCCGCCGTGGGCTGGCTGACCGATCTCGGAGTCATCTCCGGCGCGGCCGAACTGGACACCGTCGGCTCCCGCGTACCGGACAGCGGCGGAGTGACCTTCGTACCCGCGCTCGCGGGACTGGCCGCGCCGTGGTGGCGCGGCGATCTGCGCGGCTCGATCAGCGGTCTGGGCCTGGACACCGGTGCCGGGCACCTTGTCCGCGCGCTGTGCGAGGGCATCGCCGCCCAGGTCGTGGAACTGGCGGACGCGGTGGCCACCGATCTCGGCGAGCCGCTGCGGAGTCTGCGGGTGGACGGCGGTCTGACGCGCTCCGCGCTGCTGATGCAGACACAGGCCGATCTGCTGCAACGGCCCGTCGAGGTCTCCGCGTTGCCGGACGCGACGGCGCTGGGCGTGGGCGCGCTCGCGCGTCTCGGTCTCGACCCGGAGCTGACGGCCGGTCAGGTCGTGCCGCAGTGGAAGCCCTCGGCGGTCTACGAACCGCGGATCGGCCCCGCCGAGGCCGCCGACCGGCTCGGCGTCTTCCGCGCGGCGGTGGCAGATCTGCTCGACCGTACGCCACCGCCCGCCACCACGGACCACTGAGCCGGAACCCGGGAGCATCATGGCTGTCACCACCTCCGGACGTCTGCCGGACGAGGTGTACGACATCGTCGTCATCGGCGCCGGAGTCGTCGGCAGCGCCATCGCGCGCGAACTCGGCCGCCATCCGCTGCGTATCGCGCTGGTGGAGGCGAGCGACGATGTCGGCGACGGCACCTCCAAGGCCAACACGGCCATTCTGCACACCGGTTTCGACGCCGTGCCCGGCTCGCTGGAGTCCCGGCTGGTACGGGAGGGACAGCGACGGCTGGCCGCCTATGCCGCCGAGGCCGGTATCCCGGTCGAGCCGGTCGGCGCACTGCTCGTCGCCTGGGACGAGGAGCAACTGGCCGCCCTGCCACGGCTGGTGGAGAAGGCCGAGCGCAACGGGTACCACGAGGCTCGGATCATCGGCGCGGACGAGCTGTACGCCCGCGAGCCGTTTCTGGGACCGGGCGCGCTCGCCGGGCTCGACGTCCCCGGCGAGAGCATCATCTGTCCCTGGACGACAACGCTCGCGTACGCCACCCAGGCCGTCCGCGCCGGTGCCGACCTGCATCTCAACTGCCCGGTGAGCGGGATCGTCGCCGGATCTCCCCATGAACTCAGGACCGGCCGCGGGCCGTTGCGTACGCACACCCTGATCAACGCCGCGGGACTGCGCGCCGACGAGATCGACCGGATGCTCGGCCACGCCGACTTCACCGTGCGGCCCCGGCGCGGTCAGCTCATGGTCTTCGACAAGTTCGCCCGCGATCTGGTCCGTCATATCCTGCTGCCGGTGCCCACCGCGCTCGGCAAGGGCGTGCTGGTGGCACCGACGGTGTACGGGAACGTGCTGCTCGGGCCGACCGCCGAGGAGCTGGACGACAGGACGGCGACCGGCTCCACCGCGGAGGGGCTGGCCTTTCTGCGCGAGCGCGGCGGACGCGTGCTGCCCGCGCTGCTCGACGAGGAGGTCACCGCCGTCTACGCGGGGCTGCGCGCGGCCACCGAGGAGGACGACTACCAGATCCGCTGCCACCCGGAGCAGCGGTATGTGACGGTGGGCGGCATCCGCTCCACCGGGCTGACGGCGTCGATGGCGATCGCCGCGCATGTCGTGGAGCTGCTCGCCGACGCGGGACAGAGGCTGGGGACACCACGGGAGCTCGAACCCGTACGGATGCCGAACATCGGCGAGGCGTTCGCGCGTCCCTACGAACGCGCCGAGCTGATCGCGGCCGACCCGGAGTACGGCCGGCTCGTCTGCCACTGCGAACGGGTGTCCCGGGGGGAGATCCGGGACGCCCTCGCCAGTACGATCGCGCCCAGCACACCCGAGGGCCTGCGGCGGCGCACCCGGGCCCGGGGCGGCCGGTGCCAGGGTTTCTACTGCGGGGCAGCGGTGCGGGCCCTGTTCACCTCCGGGCCGGCCGGCCCCGTCCCCGGGACGACCGGCGCCGCCGGCGCCGAGGGCGGCGAACCATCCCTGCGGCCGGAGGTCGGACCATGAGCGCGACGACGAACCGGGACGGCTCCACCGTCCCCGGGCCCGGCAGGCGAGCGCGTACGGTCGATGTGCTGGTGATCGGCGCGGGTCCGGCCGGTCTGGCCGCGGCGGCCCGGCTGGCCGCCGCGGGCGCCGGCGCGGTCGAGGTCGTCGACCGCGAGGAGCAGGCCGGCGGCGTCCCGCGCCACTGCTTCCACTCCGGATTCGGTCTGCGCGAGCTGCGGCGCCCGATGAGCGGTCCCGCGTACGCCCGCCACTGGTGCGACCTGGCGACCGGCGCGGGCGCGGCCCTGCGTACGGGAGTCTCCGTCACGGGCTGGTCGGGACAGCCGGGGCGGGACGGCGGTACGGCCCAGGGAAGGAACGCGGGCCCGGCGGGAGGCCCGGTCCGGGCGGAAGGCCGTGGGCCGCTCGTCGTGGACACCACCGGTCCTGACGGACTGGAGCGCGTCACGGCCGGAGCGGTCGTCCTGGCCACCGGCGCGCGCGAACGGCCGCGCAGCGCACGGCTGGTGCCCGGGACACGCCCTGCCGGTGTGTTCACCACCGGCGAGCTGCAGCAGGCCGTCCATCTCCACCATCAGCGGGTGGGTCTGCGGGCCGTGGTCGTCGGCGCGGAACCGGTCGGCTACTCCGCCGTACGCACCCTGCGAGGCGCGGGCGTCGAGGTCGCCGCGATGGTCACGGACCAGCCGCGCCACCAGTCCTCCTGGGCGTCGGGTCTCGGTGCCCGGCTGCACCACCGTCTCCCGCTGCTCACCGGAACGACGGTGACCGCACTCCTCGGCCGGGGCCGGCTCTCGGGGGTCGCGCTGCGGCACGCGGACGGCAGGACCACGACTGTCGCCTGCGACACGGTCGTCTTCACGGGCGACTGGATCCCCGACCACGAACTCGCCCGGCTCGGCGGTATCGCGCTGGACCGGGGCACCCGGGGTCCGGCGGTCGACACCGCCTTCCGCACGGCCGCGGCGGGAGTCTTCGCCGTCGGGAATCTGCTGCACGCCGTGGAGCCCGCGGGCACGGCGGCCCGGGAGGGCCGGCTGGTCGCGGGGCCCGTTCTCCGTTATCTCGCGGACGGTGTCTGGCCCGGCGGCCAGGTACCGGTGGAGGTCGACGCGCCGCTGCGATGGGTCGCCCCGAACCGTATAGACCCCCGTGGCCCCCGCCCGCCGCTGGGCCGGTTCACGCTCCGGACGGCCGGTACGGCCCGCCGGCTGTCGGCGCTGGTCGTCACCCAGGACGGCCGCCTCCTGCACCGCGAACGGCTGCGCCGGGCGGCGGTCCCCAACCGTCCCCTGTACGCCTCCGCCGACTGGATGGACCGCGTGCGCCCGGACGGCGGCCCGGTCGTGATCTCGGCGGGCTGAGCCCGCCGCGCGGGCCGCGCTGCGAGGGCACATGACCGCACCCGCACCGGCAACGGCCGTAGCAGAAGCGAAGGGCGGCCCGAGGGCAAGGGGGTCGGGGCCGGTGTCCTGAACCGGCGCCCCGAAAGGGTGACACCGTACGGGCCGCTTCCCCGTGTGGTGAACGGTGAGTGACCGGCTTTCGTCCTGCGGCCATGGACATGGCGACGGTTCGCCGTCGCGGGTGATCCCTGTGCAGTGATGGGTGTTCGCAGTTGGAATGTCGTTCACGCGCAGGCCACGCCGTGTGCCGACCATCGAGGAGTAGCCGGGGGCCGATCCCCAGGCGCTCTTGCTGATGCGCTCGCACTCGGGAGACCGCACCCATGACACGCATACGCTCCGCAGTCGCCGCCGTCGACCGCCGTTCCTTCCTCACCGCGACCGGTGCGGTCGGTATCTCCGCGGGCATCGGACTGGCGCTCGGCGCGGGCGGCGGCTCCGGCGAGGCCGCCGCCGTACCCGACGCGCCCACCGCGTCCGCGGTGCCCGTCCCCCGTGCTCCCCTCCCGCAGACGCCCGCCGGCACCGCCACCCGCGCCGTCCCCGCGCGTACGACACTGGAGACGGTCGCCGCGCCGCGCGACTCCTCGGCGGCCTTCCGCCGCCTCGGCGACGGGCCCGGCTGGCGCCGGGTCGTACGCGAGTCGCTGGCGGCTCCCCGGGCCGGCCGCGCCGCCCGGCGCACGGTGCTCAGCTCCTTCGTACAGCTCACCGATCTGCATCTGACGGACGTGCAGCACCCGGTGCGCACCGAGTACCTGCGCTCGCAGGGAGTGTCGGGATGGCGGCCCCAGGAGGCGCTCACCGTGCCGGGAGCGGTGGCCCTGATCGAGCAGATCAACGCCATCAGCGCCGGACCCGCGACCGGCGAGCCGCTGGCCTTCGCCGTGACGACCGGCGACAACACCGACAACAACTCCCGGGCCGAACTCGACTGGTACCTCACCGTGATGAGCGGCGGCCGTATCTCCCCCAACACGGGTGACAGCCGACGCTACGAGGGAGTGCAGAACTCCGGTGAGCGGCTGTTCTGGCACCCGGAGGACTCCCGCCGCGACACCGACAAGCAGTACGGCTTCCCCCCTATCGACGGTTACCTGGAAGCCGTGATCCGCTCCGTGAACAGCCCGGGACTGCGGCTCCCCTGGTACTCGACCGTCGGCAACCACGACAGTCTGGCCAGCGGAGCCATGGCCGACCGCACCGGGTATCTGGCCGAGTTCGCGGTCGGGGCGCGGAAGCTGTACGACATCCCGGACGCCGACGCCAAGGCCCTGGCGAAGATCCTGGCCCAGGGCAGCATGCCGGGCGGCGACGAACTGATCGATCTGCTGCGCCGGTCGAGGCGCTCGATGCGCTCGGTCACTCCCGACCCCGGCCGGGCGCCGTTCGGACCGCGCGAGTACGTGTCCGCGCATCTCGACCCGGCGTACCTGGGCGCGGGCCCGGCGGGACACGGCTACACCTCGGCCCATCTCGACAGCGACACGCTCTACTACACGTTCCCTATGGGCGAGAACATCACCGGTATCAGCCTGGACACCACCGACCGCGCCGGGCACTTCACGGGCTCGCTCGACACGACGCAGTTCAACTGGCTGAAGCGGACGCTCAAGGAGCACCGGGACGGATACGTGGTGGTCTTCAGCCATCACAACAGCTGGACGATGACCAACACACGTCCCGATCCGGCCCGGCCCGGCGAGGGCCGGCACACCGGCGAGGAGGTGCTGGCGCTGCTCAACCAGCACCGGCCCGTGCTCGCCTGGGTCAACGGTCACAGCCACCGGAACTCGATCAACCCGCGCGGCTCCTTCTGGGAGGTCTCCACGGCCTCGCACATCGATTTCCCGCAGCTCGCCAGGATCATCGAGATCACCGACAACCGGGACGGCACCCTCTCCCTGTTCACCACGCTGATCGAGTCGGCGGCTCCGCACCGGACGGACTTCGACGATCTGTCGCAGACCGGACTGGCGGCGCTCTACCGGGAGCTGGCGCACAACGCGCCGGGCTCCACCACGGCACCCGCGGGCAAGCTGATGGACCGCAACACCGAGCTGCTGATCACACGCTGACCGGGGCGCGGGCACACCGGGCCGTGTCCGGTGTCCGCCGGGCCCGCACCACCGGTGCGCCGGGTGTTTTCGCGACCCTGCACACTGGTCGGGGCGGTTCCCGGTCCGCTGCCCGCCCGACGACCGCCGTGGGAGGCACGATGGCGCTTCAGATCAGCGCGACCAATCCCGAGCAGCCCGCCGTACTGCTCGACCTGCCGTGGAACGTGCCGCTCGACGAGTGGCCCGACGCCTGTCTGGTGGCCCTTCCCCGCGGTATCTCACGCCATGTCGTCCGCTTCGCGTCCGCGGGGCCCGAGGTGGTGGCGGTCAAGGAGATATCCGAGCGCGGCGCGGTGCGCGAGTTCGGGCTGCTGCGCGATCTGCACCGGCTCGGCATTCCGGCCGTGGATCCGCTGGCGGTGGTGACGGGACGCGTGGACGCGCACGGCGAGCCGCTGGAGCCGGCGCTGATCACCCGCCATCTCAAGGGCTCGCTGCCCTATCGCTCGATGTTCGAGTCGACCATGCGCCCCACGACCGTCAAGCGGCTCATGGACGCGCTGGCGGTCCTGCTCGTACGGCTGCATCTCGCCGGTTTCGCGTGGGGTGACTGCTCCCTCTCGAACGCGCTCTTCCGCCGGGACGCCGGTGCGTACGCCGCGTATCTGGTGGACGCCGAGACGGGCCAGATCCAGCAGAATCTGAGCCGGGGCCAGCGGGAGTACGACATCGAGCTGGCCCGGGTGAACATCGCAGGCGAGCTGATGGACCTGGAGGCGTCGGGCGCGCTCCATCCGTCGGTGGATCCGGTGCCGTTCGGCGCGGCGATCGTGCAGCGCTACGAGGACCTCTGGCACGAGGTGACGCGCGAGTCGGTGTACCCGGTGGACAAACGGCACTACATCGACCGGCGCATCCGCCGCCTGAACGATCTGGGCTTCGACGTGGCGGAGATGCAGATCGAGCGCTCCCCGGTGGGCGA
This sequence comes from Streptomyces lushanensis, assembly GCF_001700515.1. GTDB lineage: Bacteria > Actinomycetota > Actinomycetes > Streptomycetales > Streptomycetaceae > Streptomyces > Streptomyces lushanensis. The sequence goes on along the minus strand of NZ_MAUD01000200.1, from coordinate 13,198 downwards.
CACGGTCACCTTCCTGCCCAAGGTGGTCGACGCGGGCCACCATCAGCGGCAGCTTCTGCGGCTGACCGGTCTGGACGCCGAGGAGAACCAGGCGCGGCGGCTGCTCAACGACCTGGAGAGCTGGATGGCCGGCGAGGAGGACTACGCGCCGGGCGATCCGCTGGGCGCCCGTCCGGAGGTGCTGGCGCACCGCTGGGTCCGTGATGTCTTCCGGCCGACGGTACGGGCCGTACCGCTGGAGCTGCGCGGGGAGATGGACGCGGCGCAGATCTACCACGAGGTGCTGGAGCACCGCTGGTACCTGTCGGAGCGCGCGGGACACGATGTGGGTCTGGAGGCCACCATCGAGGACTATGTCGCGCATGTACTGCCGCACTCGGTGAAGGCGATGCTCCCGCCGACGGCGGACCCGGCGAACGGGCTGTCTCCCTGAGCGACACGGCGGGAGCCCGTCGGCGCGGGCCGCCGGACACGGGCCGCCGGACGCCGGCACGCGATCACGGGCCGCGTGCACGGCCCTCACTGCAGGGCACGTACCGCCGCCGCGAAGAGCGACGGCATCCGGGCCGCCGCCGGGACGATCAGCCGCGCGCCCGCCGCGTGACCGCTGACCCGCAGCAGCCCTTCCGTCAGCAGCCGGTGGCGCCGGGAGAGCCTGCGCCACGCTTCCTCGTACTCCTGCGGCCGGCCCGCCCTCAGACACCGTACGGCCGCCTCCGCCGACGCCAGGGCGAGCGCGATGCCCTCGCCGGTGAGCGCGTCGACATAGCCCGCCGCGTCGCCCACGAGCAGCACCCGGCCCGCCGTACGGCCGCGTACCCGCTGACGCAGCGGGCCCGCGCCGCGCACCGCGCTCGCGGGCTCCCCGTCCAGCAGGGACAGCAGCCGCGGGAAGCCGGCGAGATGGTCGTCGTAGCCGCGCCGCACCGTGCTCAGCACGGCCACACTCACCAGGTCGTCGGCGACCGGCGTCACATACGCCTCGCCCGCCGACGACCAGTGCACCTCCACGAAGTCCGTCCACGGCTTCACGCGGTAGTGCCGCCGCAGACCGTACCGCCGGGGCCTGCGGTCGGGCAGGCTCAGACCGAGGCTGTGCCGTACGGGCGAGTGCAGTCCGTCCGCGGCCACCAGCCAGCGGGCCCGCAGCCCGCCCGCGCTCACGGAGTCCGCGCTCTGCGTGATGTCGCCGACCCGGCCGGTCACGAATCCCACCCCGGTCTCCCCGGCCCGCCGCGCCAGCGCCGTGTGCAGCTCCGTACGCCGTGTCCCGAGCCCGGGGCCGTCGTCGAACGGCGCCTCGGCCCGGTGGGATCCGCGCACGTACCGGATTCCGCGCAGCGCACGGCCCGGCGGGAGGTCGAGTCCGAGGGCGGTCAGCGCGCGTACGCCGCTGGGCATCACGCCCTCGCCGCAGGCCTTGTCGACAGGGGTGGCGCGCGGTTCGATCACCACCGCCTCCAGTCCGGCCAGCGTGGCGTGGACGGCGGTGGCGAGTCCGGCGGGCCCGCCGCCCACCACCAGTACGTCGATCACGGACGCGCGCCCGCGACAGCGGTCTCCAGCGCGCGGTTCTCACACCGTATCCGGACGGTCAGCAGTGCCGCATTGAGTACGGTGAACAGCAGCGCCGTGATCCAGGCGCCGTGCACGAGAGGCAGCGCGAGGCCCTCGGCCACCACCGCCACATAGTTGGGGTGCCGCAGCAGCCGGTAGGGACCGCCGGTGACGAGCGGCAGTCCGGGCACGACCAGCACCCTGGTGTTCCAGCGCGGTCCCAGCGTGCGGATGCACCACCAGCGCAGCCCCTGCGCGGCCACGACGAAGGCGAGCATCGTCCAGCCGAGCGCCGGGACGAAGGGACGGCCGGTCAGCCACACCTCGGCCCAACAGCCGAGCAGCAGGGCCGTGTGCAGGACGACCATCGGCGGATAGTGCCCCTGCCCCCGCTCGACGGCGCCGCGCTCCAGACTCCAGCGCATATTGCGCCGGGCGACGACCAGTTCGGCGACGCGCTCCGCGCCGACGGCAAGCACCAGCAGGGTGTACCAGATCATCTCTCCCCGTCCCTCTCCGCCGGTCGCGGCCCGCCCGGCGCTACCACCGGAGCAGCACCAGTTCGGAGCAGAATCCCGGCCCCATGGCGAGCAGCAGCCCCGCGGTCCCGGGCGGTGGCTGCCGTCGCTCCAGCGTGTCGCGCAGCACATGGAGCACGGACGACGAGGACAGATTTCCCACGGCCGCCAGTGAACGCCAGGTCATGTCGAGTGCTCCTTCGGGCAGTTCGAGTGACTCCTCGACGGCCTCCAGCACCTTCGGCCCGCCGGGATGGCACACCCACGCCGTGATGTCCTGGCGCCGCAGGCCGTGCCCGGCGAGGAATCCGTCGACCTCCTCGGGGAGGTTCTTGCGGACGAGGTCGGGAACGCTCGCGTCCAGGACGATACGGAAGCCGGAACCGGTGATGTCCCACCCCATCACCTCCTCGGTGTCCGGGTAGAGATGGCTGCGGGTGTCGATGACGACGGGACCGGCGGCGCGGCGCCGGGACCCGCAGGCGACCACGGCCGCCGCGCCGTCCCCGAAGAGCCCGGAGGCCACGAGATTGGCGGGTGACGGATCGTCGCGCTGGAAGGTGAGCGAGCACAGCTCGACCGAGAGCAGGACGGCCACGTCGTCGGGCCGTCCGAGCAGATAGTCGTGGAGCCGGGCGACCCCCGCCGCGCCCGCCACACAGCCGAGTCCGAACACCGGCACCCGTTTGACGTCGGGACGCAGACCGAGCCGCTGCACAAGGCGCGCGTCCACCGAGGGCGCGGCGATACCCGTCACGGAGGTGAACATCAGCAGATCGACATCGCGCGGGGAGAGACCCGCCGCCTCCAGCGCTCCGCCGACGACCTCGGCTCCCAGCGGTACGGCCGCGGCGATGAAGGCGTCGTTGACCTCGCCGAAGTCCTTGAGTTCCGCGTAGCGGTCGAGAGGCAGGGCCGTATGGCGCGTCAGCACGCGCGCGCTGCCGTGCAGCCGGTCCAGTACCCGGCGGTCGACGGTGCCGGGCAGACAGGCCCTGGCGACCATGTCCGTCAGGTCCTGCTGGGAGTGCTGATACGGAGCCAGGGCTCCATGGACGGCTGCGATGCGAGTCATCTGCGGTCCGAGGTCGAGGGGAGAGTCGAGGGCGACTGACGAGCAATCCCTGCCCCCGCACCGCCGCGTCACACGCGAAGTCGCCTGTACGGCCCCGCGAGAGCGGTATCGCCCGGATCCGCCGCCGGGCGGACGGTGCGTCGGCGTACTCGTACCGTCACCGCGCCCTGCCTACGATGACCGCGTGGACGCTATCGACGCGGTGGACGCGGCCGGCGGGACGGCTCCTTCCAGTGGGGCGGCTCCTTCGGGCGGTACGGGCCCTTCCGACCGGAGGGAGGTCACCGGCCGGGGATCTCGCGGCGGCCCTCCGGAACGGTGGCCGCGCCGGGCCGCCGCCCTGCTGGGTGCCTGCCACCCGGGGCCCACGGCCGCGGTGACCCTGCTCGTCACCGGGCTCGCGGTGGCCGCGGGGCAGGACGCGGCCGGATGCGCGCTGGTGGCCACCGCCGTGCTGACCGGGCAGTTGTCGGTCGGCTGGAGCAACGACGCGCTCGACGCGGCGCGCGACACCACGGCCGGGCGGAGCGCCAAGCCCGTGGTACGCGGGGCCGTGAGCGCGCGAACCGTGGGCGCCGCCGCGCTGCTCGCGCTGGCCCTGTGCGTACCGCTGTCCCTCGCCTACGGGTGGCTCGCCGGTGCGGTGCATCTCGTCGGGGTGGCCGCGGCGTGGACGTACAACCTCCGGCTCAAGTCGACCGTCCTGTCCTGGCTGCCGTACGCGATCGGGTTCGCCGCGCTGCCCGCCTTCGTGACGCTCGGTCTGCCCGGGCAGCCCCGGCCGGCCTGGTGGATCGTCACCGCGTCGGCGCTGGTGGGCGTCGGCGCGCATCTCGGCAACGTACTGCCCGACATCGACGCCGATCTGGCCCTGGGCGTACGCGGCTGGCCGCAGCGGCTGGGAGCGGCCCGGACAAGGCTGCTGCTGCCCGCGCCGCTGGTGACGGCGACGGTCCTGCTCGTGCTCGGCAGGCCGGGCACGCCGGGGGCCGTCGCCGTCGCCGTGGCCGTGGTGGCCGGGACGGCCGGCTCGCTGATGGGCCGTCACCGGCCGAGGCTTCCCTTCCTCGCGGCGATCCTGGTCGCGGGTGTCGACGTCGCGCTGCTGCTGTGGCAGGGAACGGCCCTCTCCTGAGCCGGCCTCGGCCGACGGCGGTCCACCGGTGCCGTTCGGCCGGTGGCGTTCAGCCGGTGACGTTCAGCCGGTGGCGGCGGACGGAGCGAGCCGGTCGCGGAGAAAGGCGACCGTACGCTCCCAGGCCAGTTCGGCGTCCTCGGCGCGGTACACCTGGGGACGGGTGTCGTTGAAGAACGCGTGCCCCGCTCCCCGATAGAGCCTGAAGTCCGGCACGATGCCCGACTGGGCCTCGATCGTGGACCGGAGCCGGTCCAGCGTCTCGGGCGGCACGGTGTGGTCGTCCTCGCCGTAGTGGCCGAGGATCGCCGCCTTGAGCCGCGAGAAGTCCGGCATGCCGTCCTGAATGACGCCGTAGAACGGTACGGCGGCGGAGACGCGCTGGTCGACGGCGGCGAGCTGGAGAACGAATCCGCCGCCCATGCAGAAGCCGGCGGCCCCGACCGTGTCGCCGTCCGTCCCGGGCCGCGAGAGCAGATGGCCGACCGCGCCGGCGAGCAGTTCGACGCCGCGCTCGGTGGGCAGCTCGGACATCATGCGCAGCGCCTCGCCGGAGTCGTGGGCGACCCGGCCGCCGTACAGATCGGGAGCGAGCGCGACAAAGCCCGCCTGCGCGAAGCGGTCGGTGACGTCCTTGATGTGAGCGGTCAGTCCCCACCACTCCTGGATGACGATCACGCCGGGACCGTGTCCGGCGGGCGGCATGGCGAGATAGCCGTACGCCGTGGCTCCGGCGCTCGGGAACGAGACGTTCTGGAAGGTGGGATCGGTGGCCATGGACGGTGCTCCTCAACGGTGACGGGTGACACCGGGACCCGGTCGGCCGGTGACACCAAGATCGTAAGGGCGCGGGCACGTGGCGGCGGTCCCGGACGTTGTCCGAGTGGCTCTGTGCACCACCTGAGGAGAGATGACGCGATGGCCCTGTGGGACCGGTTCAAGGAATCAGCCACGACGATGCAGTCACAGCTCATGGCGAAGAAGAACGATCTGAAGAGCGGCGCCTTCCGCGACGCGAGCATGGCCATGTGCGCCCTGGTCGCCGCGGCGGACGGCTCGGTCGACCCCGCGGAGCGGCAGCGGGTCGCGTCCCTGATCGCCACGAACGAGGTGCTGCGCAACTTCCCTGCGGAGGATCTCCAGCGCCGCTTCGACGCGTCCTTGGACAAGCTGACCGCCGACTTCGCGTTCGGCAAGGTCGGTGTCCTCCAGGAGATCGCCAAGGCCAAGAAGAAGCCCGCCGAGGCACGGGCGGTCATCCAGATCGGCATTGTCATCGGTGGCGCGGACGGCCACTTCGACAAGCACGAGCAGGCCGTGGTCCGGGAGGCCTGCTACGCGCTGGACCTGCCTCCGCACGAGTTCGATCTCTGAGACTCCGGGATCGTGTACGCGACAGGGCGGTGGCCGCATCCGGCCGCCGCCCCGCCCGCGCGTCCCCTTCACTCGCGCGTCAGGTCTTCGCCGGCTCCTTCTTGAAGGCCCAGGCCATCTCGGGCTCCAGGGCGAACCGGAAGATCCGCTGGACCGGTCGCGTACAGAGCAGGGTGACGACCACGGCGGCGAGGAGCGAGACGACGACCGCGCCGACGGGCCGGTGCAGCCAGTCCGCGTCGTACCAGCCCCAGATGCTCGCGCTCTTGACCAGGAATCCGTGCAGCAGATAGCCGCAGAGCGTGCCGGCCCCCAGGGCGGTGACCCACAGCCGGCGGCCGGGCACCCAGGCGAAGAAGCAGGCGGTCAGGACGAGGGAGCAGCCGAAGAGCGCGAAGGTCATCAGCACTCCGGTCCACCAGGGCGCGCCCAGTTCCTGCGCGCTGTCACGGTGGAAGAACCACGCCATGTTCATCCGGACGACGGCCCAGTAGGCGAAGACGACGGCGAGGGCGAAGACCGGCACGGCGGCGATCCGCACCGCGCGGCGGCGGACGAGCTGGAAGTGCTCGCGCCTCAGCACCATGCCGAGGACGAAGAACGGCAGGAACTGAAGGAGCCGCTGAAGATCGAGGTCGTCGCCGATCCGCGGTGAGGTGGTGGCCAGCGCGGCGATCGCCAGGGCGAGCGGGAGCGGCCAACGGACCAGCCGCCAGAGGGGCGCCGTCAGCCTCCAGACGAACAGCGCGAGCAGGAACCAGGTGAGGTACCACGGGTCGAGCAGGCTGACCGGCATGTCCGGATCGTCCGCGGCCCAGCGGTGGAAGAGGCTGTAGGCGACCTCGAAGACGATGTACGGGACGGCGATGCCCGTGATCAGCCTTCGCACCCGGTCCGGCCGGAAGTCGAAATTCCGGGAGAAGTGGCCGGATATGATGATGAACGCCGGCATGTGGAAGGTGTAGACGACGATGTAGAGCGCCGAGACCGCGCGGCTGCCGCCCCGCAGGGGCTCCCACGCGTGCGCGACGGCGACCAGGACGATCGCCAGATACTTGGCGTTGTCGAAGAAGGCGTCCCGGCTCCCGGCTCGCGGAGCCGTCGCGTCGGCGGCCGTCGGTGTCTGCGCCGAGGTGCCCGGCGCGGGGCGCGGTGACCGCTCGGTGATCTGCGTCACGGCGCCTCCCCAGGGAAACCTGGCGCGGCGGGAACGCCTCGGGGCGGAGTTGCGGGTGGAACAAGCGGAGCGAACATTCAAGGCACCCTAACGAGTGCGTCAACCATCCGTTAACCCGGGTGTCGCTCATGAGTCACCCCACGAGGGATCGGGCCGACGGCGGCCGGGCGCCGCGAGAAGCGCCCGGCGGCCGTCACCCGGCACCCGGCACCCGCCGGAGTCGCGGTACGAGCACAGCGCCTGGTCGCCTTCGTCCCCGCCGGACAGGGCCTAGGCCCGCACGAGTTCCTCGGCGAGCCGGTCGATCCTGGTGCGCCAGGCGGCCAGCGCCGCGTCCGTGTCGAAGTCCTCAGGGCCGGTCTGGACGAGGACGAGCCGGGCGCCGTGTCCCGTGCCCTTCCCGAGCTCCCAGGTGACCGTCCCGTGCGGCTGCCAGGTGTAGGTGAGCGAGTTGGGTGCCCGGACCTCCGTGACGGGGCCCGCCGGGACCTTCTCCGCCGTGAAGCCCTCCGGGACGGGCAGCCCCGCCACCGGCTCGATTCCGGCCGACAGAACGGCCCAGACCGTCCCGGCGGGCCGTACGAGCTGGCGTTCGAAGCGGATCCGGCAGCCGCCCTCGGCCTTCTCGGCACTACCGCCGTCGAGACCGAACCGCTTCAGATAGGACTCGTGCAGCTCACCGCCCCGGTCGCCACCGGTCCCGACCGGCGCACCGCCGAGCAGCCGGTCCAGCGCGGCCACGCACAGATGCCAGCCGGAGGCGAAGCTCGCCGCGCCGGGGCGGTCGCCGAAGGTATGGACGAGGGTGAGCAACGAGCCCTCGCCGTCGGGAGCGATGGTCCAGCGCAGATGATCGGTGCCCCAGGTGAAGGCGAACAGACGGGGCTCGTCGACATCCGTGACGGTGCCGGTCATGCCCGGTTCCGGGTCACCAGGGAAGCGGAAACCCATCGCACCGCCCGGTACGAGGTCCACGGCCACCTCGGACGGGAACCACCGCGCGAGCACGGCGGGATCCGTGAGCGCGGCCCACACCCTCTCCGGAGGATGCGCGAGCCGGCGCTCCATCCGCAGGGAGGCGCGGCCGTCGGCGGAGGTGAGGAGGGTGGCGTCGGACACGGCACGGGAGGCGGGATCGGAGACACGGCCGGAAGCGGCGGGATCCCGCGAGAGGTCGCGGGGCGGGTCGGTGTTCATGGGGAGTCGTCCTCCATCGCGTCGAGTTGCCGTTCGAGCGCGCCGAGCGCGCCGGACCACAGATGCCGGTAGTGGGCGAGCCAGGCGTCGAGTTCCGCGAGGGGCTCGGGCCGCAGTTCGTACCAACGGCGCTGGGCGTCCTGCCGGACCCCGACGAGACCGGCGTCGCGCAGCACCTTCAGATGCTTCGAGGTGCCGGGCTGGCTCAGCCCGAGCCGCTCCGTGAGCTGCCCGACCGTGTGCGGACGGTCGAGCAGAAGATCGAGGATCTTCCGCCGGTTCGGCTCTGCGAGGACGTCGAACGGTATGGGCATGACCTGAACATACCCGATGGGCTATATAACCTGCCAGCCATGCACAGCGTGTCTCCGGGCGACTACGTGAAGTTTCGGCCATGGACACCGTAAAGGAGCGCCACTCTGGCCGGATCCGCCTGGTGACAGGGCGTCAGCAATGCCTTCATAGTTGTAACTTCGGGCCTTCGAAGACCGATCTCCGCCCCCTGGGGAAATCGGCCTCCGGAATCACCCTGCGGTACCGCGCGACGTCACCGCAAAGAATTGCGGCCGAGACCGTCCGGCCTCACAGAACGGCGCAAGGAGAGCGGCCGTGCATGACGAATTCCTGTGTCATGTCACCGCATATGGAGTCTGCGGTGGACAGCGTATCGGCGTACCCCTCGGCACATATCGCGCTCCCACTCTGGCACTTGCACTGTGGTGGCTGCGGGACCGTGCGACATGGATCGCCGAACGACTCGATCCCAGCCCGGAAAGCGCGCATTTTCCGGCGGGAGCTCTCGTCCCGGTGGCGCAGAGCGCACCGGACGTACCCGCGACGCTCCGGGCCTGGCGGGACGATGTGGCCCACCAGGACCTGGTCGCCGAGCATTTGGCCGCAGGGCGGCTGCTGCGTGTCGCCACACAGGACGACACGACGGAATATGAACTGCTCGCGGAATCGGTGGACGCACTGAGAATGGACCGGGCACTTCCGGTTCTGCTCGCCGCCGCCTCGGGGCCGGAAACGTACCGCGAGGAGCGGCCGTTGGCGGCTTCCGCGGCGACCGCCGCGGCCGGTGGTCATGAGTACCGAAGACACCAGGGCCACAGCGACCGGCAGCGGATCCCGGGCGAGGAATCCCTCGGCGAAACCATGCGGCTGGGACGGCTGTACGGATAATTCCCCGGCGGGCCCGGAGCAGGGGGCGAAACGCCCCCGCTGATCCCGGCCCGCCACCCCGCGCCCGCGGCCCGGTCCGCTCAGTCCGCCGCGCTTTCCCCCTGCGCGATTTCGATATGCGTATGGAGGTCATTCGCCGCGCCCACCGCCGTGGCACCGGAGAGCGTCAGACAGCACAGCAGCGCGCCCGCGATCAGCCGCCCGGTCCGCGGCGGGACGGGCGGGCCGCTCGCCGCGCCGCCGAGCAGCGCGGCGACCCGGCGGGGCACCGGGCCCGCCGTCGCCGCGAGGACGGCGCGCGGGCGCGGGGGTCCGGGGGCCTCGCCGTCCCGGCCGTGCCGGGCCGCGAGGGCGGCCCTGCCGATGGCGCGGGCGGCAAGGCGCCGGTCACCGACGGCCGCCGCCGCTGCCTCGTCCGCGGCGCGCTCCAGGGCGTAGCGGAGCGGCTCGCAGAGGGCGCGCAGGGCCGGATGGCAGTGGGCGGCCAGTTCCACGGCCGTGAGGAAGAGATGGTGGCGGCCCCGGAGATGGGCGCGCTCATGGGCGAACAGCGCCTCGCGCTCGGCCGGTTCCAGGGCGCGCAGCATGCCCGTGGTCACGACGATCCTGCCGGGCCGTCCCGGCAGCGCGTAGGCGTCGGGCCGGCCGTCGCGTACGACCGCCAGTTCGCCGTCCGTGCCGTCCGTGGCGCTTCTGGCGCGGCGCAGCTCGCCACGGGCGCGGTGCGCGGCGGCGGCGACGGCGACCGCATGCCGCAGCAGCAGGGCCCCGGCGGTGAGCGCGAGCGCCACGGTGACGGCCGGTGGTCCCGCCGTCAGCGGTTCGAGGAGTTCACCCAGCACGGCCACGGGCGGCAGATACGAGGCGCCCGGGACGACGAGCAGCGTCAGCGCGGCCGAGCTGCTGCCGGCGAGCACCAGCGCGACGGCGGTGAGCAGCCACGCGGCGTGGCGTGGCGGCAGGGCCGCCGCGAGCCGCCGCGCGGCGGGCGCCGCGAGGAAGGGCATCAGCAGCGGCACCCAGACGAGGTAGATCATCCGGCCCGCCCGTCGGCCGGCCGGGACTCCCCGGCTCCGAAGCCGGGCTCGCCGCCGTCCGGCGCGATGTCCCCGCCGTCCAGCAGCGAGCGCAGCAGCCGCTCGTCCTCGTCGTTGAGCTGGGAGACGAAACGGGCGAGCACCGTGCCGCGGTCCTCGTCCTTGGCCAGCTCCGAGTGCATACGGCGGGCGGTCAGCCCGGGGGCGTCCTCGGTCGGCGTGTACGCGTAGCCGCGGCCCTCCCTGACCCGGGTGACCGTGCCCTTCTCGTAGAGCCGCGACAGGATCGTGGTGATGGTCGTCCGGGCGAGCGACATCTCCAGCGCCCCCTGGACCTGGCCCGGCGTCAGAGGTCCCCCGGCGGACCACAGCGCCGCCAGTACACCGGCCTCCAGCTCACCGGCCGGCCGCCGCTCCGCGCTCTCGTCGCCCATGGGAACGCTCCTCCCGTTTCCTTCGTCTACAGTGAAGTAGACCGTCTACAGCACTGTAGACAATCAGATCGTCACGCAGGATTCCCCTGCCCATCATTATGGGAGCAGCCCTCTTATGGCCGTATCCGCGCTCGCCGCGATGCCGCAAGCCGTGAATCTCCTCGACGCGGGATCCCTGCTCTCCGCGTTCGGCGCCCTCGGTATCGCCGTCGTTCTCTTCGCCGAGACCGGCCTGCTGATCGGATTCTTCCTCCCCGGCGACTCCCTGCTCTTCACCGCCGGGCTGCTGTGCGTGCCCGGTGCCACGGGGTCCGCGCGCCTCTCGCTGCCCCAGGTGCTCATCGCCTCGGCCGTCGGCGCGCTGCTCGGGGCGCAGACCGGCTACTGGATCGGCCGACGGGGCGGCCGGGCGCTGCTGGCCCGCAGCAGGGCCAAAAAGCTCCACGAGGGCGCGGCCCGCGCCGAGGAGCTGCTCGACCGCTACGGCCATGCCAGGGCCATCGTGCTGGCCCGTTTCGTACCGGTCGTACGGACCGTGCTGAACCCGCTGGCGGGCGCGCTGAACGTGCCCGCGCGCCTCTTCACGCTCTGGCAGATCGCCGGCGGCGCGGTCTGGACGATCGGACTCGTACTGGCCGGATACGCGCTGGGCTCGTCCGTGCCGAACGTCGACCGCTATCTGCTGCCGATCGTCGCGCTCGTGGTCGCCGTCTCGCTCGTCCCGCTGGTGCTGGAGGTGCTGCGCTCACGCCGTACGTCCCGGGGGGAGACCCGTTGACCGCGGCGGACACGCGCGCGGTGGCGATGCGCCCGCTGGGCGTCGCCGCGCTCCTCGCGGCCGTCCTCACCGCGCTGGCGCTGGTGGTGGCCGGGCGGAACGGCGCGCCGTTCGCGCTGGACCGCGACGCACTCGACTGGTCGGTGGCCCACCGCCCGGCCGGGCCCGTGGCGGTGGCCCGGGGCGTCACGGCGACCGGCACCGGGGTCCTGCCCTATCTGTGCGCCGTCGCGGCCGGTCTGCTCATGGGCCGGGGCATACGGGGGCGGCTGGTGGCGGCGGTCGGCGCGACGGCGTTCCTCCTGGCCGCACAGGCCGTCCGCTACGGCGTCCTGTACGGCGTCCACCGGCCGCGCCCACCGGTGGCGGACTGGGCGACCCACGCCTCCCGCTACGCGTTCCCCTCCGGACACGCCACGACCTCGGCGCTGGTCGCGGGCCTTCTGGTCTGGGCCGTACTGCACCGCGGGGGCGCCGCCACCCGCGGCGAGGGCCGCGAGGGCGGCGGGCCCAGGAGCCGGAGGTTCCCGGCGTACACGCTCTGCGCGCTGATCGTCTGCTGGGCCGTCGCCGTCGGGCTGACCCGGATCTATCTCGGGGTGCACTGGGTGACCGATGTCCTCGGCGGCTGGCTGTACGCGGGCACCTGGCTCGGCCTCGGTGCGGCACTGTTCCCTCTCGCGCGGACGCTGCCACGGGACCGGAGGGGCGGAGGCGACAGGAGCGACAATGGAGGCGAGGGAAGTCAGGAGCGCCAGGACCGATGAGTCCGGGGCGCGGCGGTCGTCCACCCTTCAGAAACCTCCCGAAAGGACACCGTCATGTTCGACAGCAGCAAGGCGTTCAGCGGCTTCGCCGTGAACGACATCGAGAAGGCGAAGCGCTTCTACCGCGAGACACTGGGACTGGAGGTCTCCGAGGAACACGGTCTGCTGCGTCTGCGCCTGGGCGGTGGCACGGCCGTGCTCGTCTACCCCAAGCCCGATCACGTCCCGGCAACCTTCACCGTCCTCAACTTCCCCGTGGACGACATCGAGGCGGCGGTCGACGAGCTGCGCCGCCGGGGTGTGACCTTCGAGCGGTACCCCGGTATGGAGACGGACGAGAAGGGCGTCTTCCGCGGCGGCGGCCCGTACATCGCCTGGTTCACCGACCCGGCGGGCAATGTGTTCTCCGTGCTCCAGGACCGCTGAGCGCTGCTCCAGGACCGCCGAGCGCTCAGAGCGCGCGGTACATGATGTGCAGCCCGACATAGCCCCGCGTGGGGTGCCGGAATCCGTCCGGCACCGTGCCCAGGATCACGAAGCCGAGCGACTCGTACAGCTTCACTGCGTGGGTGTTGGTCCCGACGACGGCGTTGAACTGGATCGAGCGGAAGCCCGCCGCGCGCGCCCAGTCGAGGGTGTACTCGACCAGCGCCCTGCCCACGCCGCGCCCCGACCGTGCCGGATCGACCATGTAGCTGGCCGTCGCGACATGGGCGGAGTTGCCCATGTGGTTGTTCTGCATCTTCGCGGTGCCGAGGACCGTACCGGCCTCGTCCACGGCGACGACGGTACGGTTCGGAGCCGCCAGCAGCCACCACGCACGGGCCTCGGTCCTGCCGAGGTCGAGCGGGTAGGTGAACGTGTCGCCCGCGGCGACGATCTCGTGGAAGAAGGGCCAGATGGCGGGCCAGTCCTCGGCGGTGGCTTCCCTGATCAACATGGGGTCAGCATGCCGCCACCGCCCGCC
>NZ_MAUD01000020.1:62721-63114 GCF_001700515.1 Streptomyces lushanensis | reverse complement strand
GCACGCGCGTGAGCAGTGCCGCTGGTTCGGCGGGATGGTCGGCAACCATGTCGCCGATCTGGTGGCGCGGTACGGGGAGGGCTCGGGCCTGGTGCCGGACGCGCTGACCGCGTACATCAAGCAGCGCGAGGGATACGACTACAGCCACCACGGCAGGGCCGGGAATCCCTCGACGGACTTCGTGCCCGACGAGATCGTGGACCGGTTCTGTCTGCTGGGTCCCGTCGAGGCGCACATCGAGAAGCTCCAGGTGCTGCGCGATCTGGGCGTCGACCAGTTCGCCGTCTACGACATGCATGACGCCAAGGAAGCGACGATCGACGCGTACGGCGCGGAGATCATCCCTGCGTTCCAGGACTGAACCGGTCGCTGTCCCCGGGCGGCCGGGCCGGG
>NZ_MAUD01000020.1:0-62665 GCF_001700515.1 Streptomyces lushanensis | reverse complement strand
CCGGCCCCGGCCTCGTTCCCCGGACCGCCCGGGCCCCGGGCCGGGCCGCCCCCGGTCCGGACCGTCCTCCGGACCGGCCGGAGGCCGGGCCCCGGGGCCGGGCAGACTCCCCGCTCGCCCGCACGGCCTCGTTCGACATCCCCGACACCCGCTCTCGAACGAAGGGTCCCGCCGCCATGACCTCGACCGCTCCGCCCCCGCCTTCGTCCCCGTCGCCCGGAGAACCGATAGCCGCTGCCCCGGCCGATCCTCAAGGCCGTGTCGAGCTGCCGCCGGGCGNNGCCCGTCCCGGTCGCCCGGCGCCGCTGGACCACGTACAACTTCGCCGCGCTCTGGGTCGGTATGGCGCACAACATCCCGTCGTGGCTGCTGGCCTCGGGTCTTGTCACCCTGGGCATGGACTGGAAGCAGGCGGTCCTCACGATCGCGCTGGCCAATCTGATCGTGCTGTTCCCGATGCTGCTGACCGGGCACGCGGGACCCAAGTACGGCATTCCCTTTCCCGTTCTCGCCCGTGCCTCCTTCGGGCTGCGCGGCGCCAATCTGCCCGCGCTGATCAGGGCGGCCGTCGCCTGTGCCTGGTTCGGCATCCAGACCTGGATCGGCGGCCAGGGCATCTTCGTACTGCTCGGCAAGATCTTCGGCGGCTGGGCGGACGCGTCGAGGATCGGCGGTCAGCCCTGGACACTGTGGCTCTGCTTCATCCTCTTCTGGGCGCTCGAACTCGCCATCATCCACCGGGGGATGGACACCCTGCGGCGCTTCGAGAACTGGGCGGCGCCCTTCGTGATCGTCGGCGCGCTGGTGCTGCTCGTCTGGATCACCGTCAAGGCGGGCGGCCTCGGCCCGCTGCTCGACCAGCCGTCCGAGCTGGGCTGGGGCGCGGACTTCTGGCCGGTCTTCTTCCCGTCGCTGATGGGAATGATCGCCTTCTGGTCCACACTCTCGCTGAACATCCCGGACTTCACACGCTTCGGCGCGGGCCAACGGGCCCAGATCCGGGGACAGTCGCTCGGTCTTCCCACCACCATGACTCTCTTCGCGCTGCTGTCCGTCCTGGTCACCTCGGGCTCGCAGGCGGTGTACGACGTGGCCGTCTGGGACCCGGTCGAACTGGCTGCGAAGACCGACAATGTCTTCGGACTGCTCTTCGCGCTGGTGACCGTGCTGATCGCGACGATCTCCGTGAACATCGCGGCCAACGTGGTCTCGCCCGCGTACGACCTCGCCCATCTCCTGCCGAAACTGATCAACTTCCGTACGGGCGCGCTGATCACGGGTGTGGTCGGGGTCCTCATCATGCCGTGGAAGCTGACGGCCACACCCGAGCTGTACATCTTCACCTGGCTGGGGCTGGTGGGCGGGCTGCTCGGTACGGTCGCGGGCATCCTGATCGCCGACTACTGGATCGTCCGGCGCACGGTGCTCGACCTCGCCGACCTCTACCGCCCGGGCGGGCGCTACTGGTACACGAACGGCTGGAACGTCAGGGCGGTGGTGGCCTTCGCCGTCGGTGGTGTGCTGGCCGTGGGCGGCTCCCACTCGGCGCCGGGGAAGGGCCCGTTCCCGGAGGACGGGCTGATCCCGTTCCTGAAGCCGCTCGCGGACTACGGCTGGGCGGTGGGGCTGGTGGCCTCGCTGGTGCTGTACGTGGCTCTGATGGCGCCGGGCCGGCGGACGGCGGCGGCCTGAGGATTCGACGGGGTGGCCCGGGGGTGGCCCGGCTGATCCGCCGGTCTCAAGCGGATCTCTCTGCATTCACCGGCCGTTCAGGGCGGGGGGTGGTTGGGCCGGGCGGCCTCGAACTACGGTGGGCGGCGTCCGGGGCGGAGGTGTGACACACGGCGCGGCCGACCCGCGTGGGACCGGCACGGCACACCGGGCCCGGGCCGGCGGTTGTGGTGCGGGACGGACCGTGTCGGGGTGGGGTGACCTTCCGCGTCACGGCCAGGGGCGGGGGATCCGATGGTCAGATACATCCACCATCAGCTGATGGGCGTCACGATGGCGGTGTGCGCTTCTGCCGTCAGCGCGGCGGTGGCCTTCGGCGTGCGCGGAATTCCGGCGACGGAGGACAGCCATGGGCGCTGGGTCTTCCTCTTCCTGCTCGGCGCCTGCGCACTCGGGGGGCTGCTCGGGGCTTCCCGGATCCCGCACATCAGCGAGGTGCGGACCTTCGAGACGGCGGTGCCGCTGAACGATCCCGAAGCGGTTCTGCCCGGCGACGACACGGTGCGCCACCATCTCGTCGACCGGTCGTCCTTTCTCCTGTTCCTCGTGCCGTCGCTGATCGCGGCCCTCTTCTGGTCCCCGTGGGCGGCCCTGTACCCGCTGCCACTGTCCGCCGAGTGGCTGGTACGGGCCTGTGTGGCGGCTCGCTGGGAGCGGCGGCACGGACTGCTGCTGTGGGGAGGCGCGGTCAAGGAACAGCCGCTCGGCAAAGGGCAGTTGCTGTACTCCTCGGTGCGGCCCGTCTCACCGACCCGGTGACCGGGAACGGCCCGGCCGCCGGCCGGAGCTGATGGCCGTATCCCTCAACTGCCGTCCGAAGCCGTTCCCGTCGGCAGCCGCTCCCGTGTCCGCCGCGCCCGCCATGGCCGCGGAAAGGCTCGCGGGAAAGGCTCACGCGGGAAAGGCTCACGCCGTCCTGGGCTACGGCACCCGGGCCGTCCACTCCGGCGTGCTGAACTTTGTCCTCGCCAGCTCGCGCGCCCGTGCCATCTCCTCGTCCGTGACTGTGCCGGCCGTCAGCCCGTAGCGGCCGCGGAAGGAGTCGATCATCCGCTCGATGACCGCCTCGCGCGGCAGTCCCGTCTGGCGCCGCAATGGGTCGACCCGCTTGTTCGCGCTGCGCGTGCCCTTGTCGGAGAGCTTCTCGCGGCCGATGCGGATGACCTCGACCATCTTGTCGGCGTCGATGTCGTACGCCATGGTCACATGGTGCAGTACGGCGCCCGTGCCGCTCACCACGCGCTTCTGGGCGGCCCCCGCGACCTTGCCGCTCTCGGTCGCGATGTCGTTGAGAGGCTGGTACCACGCCTTGATGCCCATGTCGCCGAGCGCCCCCAGCACCCAGTCGTCCAGATAGGCATAACTGTCGGCGAAGGTGAGCCCCTTGACCAGCGAGTCCGGGACGGAGAGCGAGTACGTGATGGTGTTGCCCGGCTCGATGAACATGGCGCCGCCGCCGGAGATACGGCGGACCACCGTGACGCCATGGCGTTCGGCGCCCTCGGCGTCGACCTCGTTCCGCAAGGACTGGAAGCTGCCGATCACCACCGCGGGCGCCGCCCACTCCCAGACCCGCAGCGTCGGCGGCCGGAGACCGGCCGCGACCTCGGTGGTGATCACCTCGTCGAGCGCCATGTGGAGCGCCGGTGACTGGGGCGCGTCATGGATGAGCTGCCAGTCGTAGTCGGTCCAGTCGGTGGCATGGGCCAGCGCGCGCCGTACGGCGACGGCGATGCCCTCGGCGGTGAGCCCGTACATCACCGTCCCGGCGGGCAGCGCGGCCTCGACACGCGCGGCGAGACCGGCGGCGTCGGTGTCGGCGGGAGCGCCCTCCAGGGCGCGGTCGATCGCGTCGATCGCCTCGTCGGGCTCCAGGAAGAAGTCCCCGGCGACCCGGACATGGCGCAGCAGTCCGTCCCGCGTGTCGAGATCGACCACGACGAGCTTGCCGCCGGGGACCTTGTACTCACCGTGCACCGGAACCTCCACCACTGGGCGTGAACAGTGCAAATCGTACTGCTGGGCGAAGACACACTGCCCATCTGGAAGACACACTGCCCATCTGGCTGTCGCGTGACCGTCACAGGATCCCGTGCGGGTCAGCGCACCTGTGGCACGGTGACGACGGGCCGATATCCGTGTGGCGGCTGTTTACACCTGCCAAGAGTGGGTGTGGTTCGCCCTCCCTGTCCGGGGCGCCTTCTTCTAGCGTGGTGAGTGACGGCATGTGGTCGGCAAGGAACCGCGCCACCGACAGGAGGCGCCACCGATGGGAGGCCCCAGTGACCGCGCGTGATGTGGCCAGCCCCGAGGCCCTGGGGCCCCAGCCCCGTATGACACGTGCCCTGACCGTGCTCTTCGCGATCGCGGCGGGCGGCGCCGTGGCCAACCTCTACTACGCGCAGCCGTTGCTGGATGTCATCGCGGGAGATCTGCGGGTCGGCGAGAGCGTCGTCGGCCTGCTGATCACGGCGACACAGATCGGCTACGCGCTCGGCATCCTGTTCATCGTTCCGCTCGGCGACTTCCGTGACCGTCGTCGGCTGATTCCTCTGATGATGGTCCTCTCGGCCGGCGCCCTGGTGGCCTGTGCGGTCGCGCCCGAGATCATCACACTGGCCCTGGCGATGGTCGCCGTCGGGGTGACGACGGTGTCGGGACAGATCCTCACCCCGCTCGCGGGCGATCTCGCCGACGACGCGTCCCGGGGAAGAATCGTGGGCATCGTCGTCAGCGGTCTGCTCTCCGGCATCCTGGTCGCCCGGATCTTCAGCGGACTGATCGCCGATGCCATCAGCTGGCGCGCGGTGTTCCTGATCGCCGCGGGCGTCGTGCTCGTCCTCGCGTTCCTGCTGCGCCGCTCGATCCCCCGGCTGAAGCCCAAGACGGCGGTGATCTCCTACGGCGCGGTGCTGCGATCGGTCTTCTCGCTGATCGCGCATGAGCGGAAGCTGCAAGTCACCATGGTGCTCGGCGCGACCGGGTTCGGCCTGTTCACGATGTTCTGGACGGCGCTCACCTTTCTGCTGAGCGATCCTCCCTACCGCTATCCCATCTGGGCGATCGGCCTCTTCGGTATCGCGGGCCTGGTCGGTGCCGTCGCGGCGCAGGGCGCGGGACGGGTGCACGACCGCGGCCGGTCGGTCGCCGGCACGGGGCTGGCCTGGCTGCTCGTGGCCGTCGCCTGGGTCGTCGCGGGGTTCGGCGGCCATGTACTCGTCTTCGTGGTGGTCGGCATCGTGCTGCTCGACATCGGCGTCCAGGGCCAGAACATCCTCAACCAGTCGAGGATCTTCCAGATCTCCGCCGCCGCGCGCAGCCGCCTCAACACGGCGTACATCGCGGGCAACTTCGTCGGAGGCTCCATCGGCTCCTTCGCCGCCGCGCTGCTCTGGTCGACGGGCGGCTGGCCGGCCGTCTGCGCCACCGGAGCCGCCCTGTCCGCCGTGGCACTGCTGATCTGGCTCACCACCCGCCACGGCGCCCTGCGCACACAAACCGCCACGATTTCCGGTCGGCGATAAACCGCGGAAACCGACTCCGCGTACCCGTCGAGCGCATTCTTATTATTCACTTGATATTAATCTGTGATTAAGGGCATAAAGCTCCGCTCTGTGACCTTGATCACCGTTGGTTTCCTCGCCTTCGTCGGCATAGCCGCAACCCTCATCGGCTACCGCCGATTGGTTACTGCGCTCACGGCCTGAGCTGGTCCTGCTGAACGTCGAAGCAGATCAGTCCCATGGACTGCGCGACGGCCGCCGCGTAGGCCGATGCGTCTTCAGCCATGCTCCACCGCATGGCGAAGTAGATCAGCGGACCGCTTGCCTCGTCGATCAACGGACCAGTGGACCAGGGCGAGGTGTCCTCGTCGTCCTCGGTGATGTCGCACCACCGCTCAAGCAACGCAGCGACGTAGGCCGCAATGCGTTCGGAGGGAGGCTCCTCCACCTCCCCATCGATGTAGCGGTCGTACAGATCGCTGAAGATCAGGCCGGCGGTCTTGTCATCCGCTGGTCCCTCGCCTTCCCAGACAGCAAGGTCGTAAGTCATGCCCGGGAGGCTCCCATACCGCACTGACATCCGCGCAGTCGGTCAACGGCGCGAGCGTCAGCCATAAGAAACGACGTCTTAAGCCGGGGCCCTACGCAGTCGAGTCAATACCTGCACGTTCTCAGTCACAGCGCTTTACGAAATCTGAAATTGCTGAAATCGATCGAATCGGGGATTGGTTTGGCTGTCACAGCTGCGGGACCACTTCCCCTGGGCGCCCGCATTGGACGCCGGATCACCAGCCGGTGTCCAGGTTCGTTCTGCCCGGAGCGCCGCAGCGACTGTATCCTCACTGCATGGCCTGTTCCAGTCGGCAGGGTGGGCTGGTAGGTCATATGCCAGCTAATAGTGGGGTCCCGTATGTCCCGCGAACCTTTCGGCCCTGAGGAGTAACGATGAATGAAAAACTCGCAGCCCTGCGGTTTGCTGCCTCCAACGGTATTGTCTTCGTCGAAGATGCTGACAGGCCTCTGAGTGCAGAGTTTGGCCCATCTGATGAACTTGCGGATCCTGACCCGACCAGGTCTGTAACTGTCGGGGTTGTTCACGCGATGGATGGCCTTGTTTCGATCGAAGTACAGGAAGGCGAGATGGAGCCAGACGGACTTTCAGAGTTCTTTGACGGAACTTTGACGTTCGAGCACGGTCGACTCAGAGTTCGTGACGTCTCCGGGGACAACCTTGTGACGGTCGGATTGTCGCCAGGGGCTTCGCGCGTGCGTATCTATTTGGAGGCTGTGGAGATCCCAGAAGCCCTAATTGTGCTTGTCCCGCCGCTCGAATAGCGACCTGCTCTGGCGGTGGATGGAAATACCTCCATATTGGGCTGCGAGGGATGCGCGAGAGCAGGTTTTATTTTCCGATCTGATATGCCCCACCGGAGAGTGTTTCCGGCGGGGCATATCGTGTGCTTGACGGCAACGTCAGCGGACGGGTGCTGCAGAACGGCTGGTTCGTTGCCGTCGTCGGGCCGGGCTGCGGTGGTGCTGGGTCCGCGCAGGGCGTTTTGCCGAGGTGACGGATGGCGTCGCGCTGGAGACGGAGCCGGATGTGTGCGTGGACGGTGGCCGTGACTCCGATGCCACGCGCCGATTCCCGAGTGGTGCGCCCTCGGAAGCCTGTGGTCATCAGTGCCCTCTTCTGCCGCGAACTACCGTTCCAAGCCTCTGCGGTGCCGGAGGGCGGCAACGAGGAGTTCCGCGCCGGAGCTGTAGCCCGAGCCCTGGTAGTTCCAGTGGCCGGCTGACGACGAGGGTGGTTGTCGGGTCCGGCTCGGGCAGGTCGGAGTGGGCGCGGGCCTGTTTGGTGCGCCAGGTGCGGCGGGCGCCGCGGAGCGCGCCGAGGGTGATGGAGTAGCTGCGGGATTTGGTGGAGAAGTGGCTCCGCAAGCCGAGCATGTGCGCCCGCTTCGGAGCTTGAGTTCGGCGAACTCCGGCAGATTGCCAAGCTCCCAGCAGGCGCGGATCATTCGTCTCACGTGCCGGGTGACGGCGAGCCGGGGCAGCAGGCGGGCCTGTCTGGTGCCGTCGCAGGCGGTGCACGGGAGCGGGGTCCCGTGGGGCAGGAGGGTGGCGCCGCGGCCCTGGCAGGGGCGGCAGAACAGGGTGCGGTCGAGGGCGCCGGATTCGTGGGGCGGACTTGGTGGCGTACTTCGCCACGTAGGCGGCCACGGCCTGATCGGTGAATTCGGCGTCAGCGCCGAAGGCGGCGATCTCGCGTACGTCGAGCTGTTCGCCCCAGGTGAGTTCGCGTTCCCCGACCGCATCTGACTCGACCGTGACGCGGACCTGTACGGCGGCGGCGCGTACGGCGTTGGTGAGAATGGCGACGGTGGCGTACGGCGGCGGGGGCTGGCTGGTGCCGTCCGGCCGTCGAGTCGGATCACGGCGTGGAAGTGGACCAGACCACGCTTCTGGTACTCGGCGATCTCGGCGAAGGACACCCGCAGAACCGTGCGGGTGTCCTTCTGCGTCAGACCGAGCTGTGCGGCGATCTCATAGCGCAGGTAGATGGTGAAGCGCGCCCACAGGGCGGAGGTATGGGCGTTGAACAAGACCGTGCCCGCGTCGTATATCGCGGGGTTCAGCGGCGTACTGAGTCGGACCTCCGCAGGGTGCCGTAGCGGCAGGCCTGGAT
This sequence comes from Streptomyces lushanensis, assembly GCF_001700515.1. Classification (GTDB taxonomy): domain Bacteria; phylum Actinomycetota; class Actinomycetes; order Streptomycetales; family Streptomycetaceae; genus Streptomyces; species Streptomyces lushanensis. The sequence goes on along the minus strand of NZ_MAUD01000020.1, from coordinate 54,745 downwards.
GTCGCCGCTAGGCGTTGTGGGGCGGTTGTGTACAGGGTCGCAGGAAAGGGCGGTGAGGGTGGCGAGGGCACTGGGGTGGTGCGGACGGTGTCGGGGGCGTTCTTGCCGTCGAACTGGCCGGCGCGGATGAGGCGGTAGGTGTCGGCGGCGTAGAGACGGGAGCAGGCCGACAACGGAGAGGAGCGGCGGTTGCCACAAGTAGTGAGCAGGCTGCTCACGGGCTCGTCCGAGGAGGTGTAGGAGCGCAGCACCTCCCTTGTGTTGTCGACGGTGGTGCTCCGGCCGGTCAGATGGACGGGTTCGGCCCAGCCACCGACGCGTTCGGTTTTCTGTCGTGCGCGCTCGAAGTCGGGCAGGGCGACCAAGATGGAGCAGGTCCCGCACGGCGGGCTTGCCACCAGGCGGGTGCCTGCCATAGCGGCGTAGCCGTGGTCGTGGAAGGGGCCTTGGAGGATACGCTTCTTGGTGGTCGGATGGGGGGAGTCCCGGTGTGTACTCCGCGGGGTCACCCCGGAGGGCTCGTGTGTGGTGGTTGGTGTGGGTGGTTTGGTTCAACAGTGAGGTGGCGTACGTATGTTCACGACCCGGCCCACCCTTCAGGGGACCTTTGGGATGGTGTCCTCCACTCACTGGCTCGCCTCGCAGTCCGCGATGGCCGTGCTGGAGGACGGGGGCAACGCCTTTGACGCCGCCGTCGCCGCCGGTTTCGTGCTGCATGTCGTCGAGCCGCATCTCAACGGGCCCGGTGGTGAGGTGCCGATCATTCTCGCGCCCGCCGGCGGCGAGGTCCGGGTGCTCTGTGGGCAGGGGCCGGCGCCCGCGGGTGCGAGCATCGGGCACTACCGTTCCCTCGGGCTCGGACTGGTCCCCGGTACCGGTCCGTTGGCCGCCGCCGTGCCCGGCGCCTTCGACGCGTGGATGGTGCTGCTGCGTGACCATGGCACCAAGTCCCTGGCGCAGGTGCTGCGTTACGCCATCGGATACGCCGAGGACGGCCACGCGCCCGTCGAGCGGATCGGTGAGACCGTCGAGTCGGTCCGTGAACTCTTCGAGACCGAGTGGACATCCTCCGCCGATGTCTATCTTCCCGGCGGCAAGGCACCGGTGCCGGGGGAGCTGTTCCGTAATCCTGTGCTCGCCGCGACCTGGCGGCGGCTGATCTCCGAGGCCGAGTCGGTCGGCGAGGACCGGGTGGCCCAGATCGAGGCCGCCCGTACGGTCTGGCGCGAGGGCTTCATCGCCCAGGCGCTGCTGCGCCAGTCCGCCACGCCCACCATGGACACCAGCGGTACGCACCACACCGGCACCCTGACGTCGGCGGATCTGGCCGGCTGGTCGGCCGTGTACGAGGCGCCCGCCACCTACGAGTGGGAAGGCTGGACCCTGTGCAAGGCGGGCGCCTGGAGTCAGGGGCCCGCCTTCCTCCAGCAGTTGGCGCTGCTGCCCTCCCGCGCGGCCGACCTGCCCGCGTACGGCTCGGCGGAGTACGTTCATCAGCTCATCGAGGGCTGCAAACTCGCCATGGCCGACAGGGAGGCCTGGTACGGCGACGCCGCCGAGGCACCGCTGGCCGCCCTGCTCTCCGAGCCGTACAACACCGTCCGCCGCGCGCTGATCGGTGAGCGTGCCTCGTACGAGCTGCGCCCCGGCACCCCGGAGGGACGCGAACCGGTCCTCAGCGCCCATGCCACCGCCGTCTCCACGGGCGTCTCCACGGGCGAGCCCGGCTTCGACCCGCTGGGCCTTCCGGCCGCGGGCGCGGGGGAGCCGACGGTCGGCGAGCCGACCGTCGCCAGGGACGGTGCCACGCGTGGCGACACCTGCCATCTCGACATCGTCGACCGGTGGGGCAACATGATCGCCGCCACACCGAGCGGCGGCTGGCTCCAGTCCAACCCGGTCGTCCCGGAACTGGGCTTTCCGCTCGGCACCCGGCTCCAGATGGCCTGGCTGGATCCCGGGCTGCCGAACTCGCTGACGCCGGGCCGCCGGCCCCGTACCACCCTCACGCCGTCGATCGCGCTGCGCGAGGGCGTGCCGGTGCTGGCCTTCGGCACGCCCGGCGGCGACCAGCAGGACCAGTGGCAGTTCCACTTCTTCCTCGCGCTCGCCCTGCGGGCACCGGTCCGGGGCGGGCTCGACCTCCAGGGCGCGATCGACGCTCCCAACTGGCACAACGACAGCTTTCCCGGCTCCTTCTACCCGCGCGGGATGCGGCCCGGCAGTGTGACCGTGGAGAAGGGCATGGACCCGGACGTCATCGAGGAGCTGCGCCGGCGCGGCCATGAGGTGACCGTCGGTGCGGCATGGTCCGAAGGGCGGCTGTGCGCGGTCGCCAGGGATCCGGAGACGGGTGTGCTGTCGGCCGCGGCGAACCCTCGTGGCATGCAGGGTTATGCCGTAGGACGCTGAGAGTCCCACGAAGGACGCCGAGAGTCCCCCGGGCCGTCACGGAGAGTCCCCCGAGCCGTCACGCGGGCTGCCCTCCGGAGTGTCACAGGGGCGTGATTGGCTGGTGGGCATGATCGATGACGCTGTGTACGGAACGGTTCACCTGAGGGAGCGGGAGACGGCGGACGGGCGGACAGCCCGGGAGATGCCTCATGGGCTCCGTGTGTCCGCCGTCGAGGAGGCGGTACGCGCCGCAGCCGCCGCCGAGATCATGCCGCGCTTCCGGCAGCTCGCCGCGCACGAGATCGCCGAGAAGAGCGGCCCGCACGATCTGGTGACGGTCGCCGACCGGCGCGCGGAGGAACACCTCACCGCCGCCCTCACCGCGCTGCTGCCCGGCTCGGTGGTGGTGGGCGAGGAGGCGGTCCACGCGGATCCGGCGGTGTACGACGCGCTGGCCGGGGAGAAACCCGTATGGATCGTCGATCCGGTCGACGGCACCCGGCAGTTCGTCCACGGCGAGCCCGGTTTCTGCACGCTCGTCGCGCTCGCGCAGGGCGGTGAGGTGCTGGCGTCCTGGACCTACGCGGCGGCGCTGGACGAGATGGCGATCGCCGTACGGGGCCGGGGCGCCTGGCTCGACGGCGTTCCGCTGCGTTCCGGCGCGCCCGAGCCCGGCGCGGTGCTGACAGTCGCGATGTCCCATCCGGACTACACCACGGACGCCCAGAAGCATGCCCTCCTGGGACTGCGTACCGAGGGCATCGACGCCCGCGCGTGCGGCTCGGCCGGGCTCGAGTACCTGGGTGTGGCGCGGGGCGCGCTCGACGCGGTGGCCTTCAACTGGGAACTGGCCTGGGACCACGCGGCGGGCCTGTTGCTGGTGACGGAGGCGGGCGGGGCGCAGCGGACGCTCACGGGCGAGCCGTTCCGTATCACGGGCGGGAACGCGCTGCCCTTCACCGCGGCCCGCGACGAGGCCACGGCGCGGCGGATACGGGAGCGGCTGCTGACGGGGGCGTGAGGGGGTGAGGCGGCGAGCCCATCGGGCCTCGGCGCCGGCCGGACCCCTGGTTGTCCGGCCACGGGTGGCCACACCATGGACGCCCGGACCATGTGCGGCAGGACCATGTGCAGCAGGACCACCGCCGGTCCGGCCGTGGGCGCTGGGACGTCGGCGGTCCGGCCACGGGCAGCGTGCGCCCGGATCATGTGCAGCAGGACCACCGCCGGTCCGGGCGCCCGGACATCGGCGGTCCGGCCACGGGCAGCCTGGTCGTGGACGGCCGGACCACGAGTGGCCGCATCACCGGCGTTCCGGCCCCCGAGCCGATGGCCCGGTTGCGTACCCACCCCGAACCGGCCCTCGCGGCACTGCTCCAGATCCGCTCCACACGGGCCGGATCACGCAGGATCCGGTCCACCGCGACGCCGTCCACCGGCAGCCAGGCCCCGCCGTTCACCCAGGGACCCCACTCACCGGGGCCGGCGGCACCCACCGGGGCCCCCGGATCTCAACGGGTGGGGCGTTCATCGTCGCGGACAGTACCCGCCCTCGGGCTGTCGGTGCCCGGGAATATCCTGGAGTTTCTTGCCATCGGCCATGAAGGAGTCCGAAGGTGACGTCGATGCTCGATGCCGTTGTCGTGGGAGCGGGACCCAACGGGCTGACCGCCGCGGTCGAGCTGGCCAGGCGGGGCTTCTCGGTGGCCGTGTTCGAGGCCGGGGACACCGTGGGCGGGGGCGCCAGGACCGAAGAGCTGACGCTGCCCGGCTTCCGGCACGACCCCTGCTCGGCCGTGCACCCGCTGGGCATCGGTTCGCCGGTCTTCGGGACGATGCCTCTCGGCCGGTACGGACTGGAGTGGCTGCATCCCGAGCTGCCGATGGCGCATCCCTTCGACGACGGCACGGCGGCGGTGCTGTCCCACTCGGTCGCCGAGACGGCCGCGTCCTTCGGCCCCCGTGACGCGGGCGCGTACCGCCGCCTGGTCGCGCCCTTCCTCGGCAGATGGGACACGCTCGCCCGGGACTTCATGTCCCTGCCGTCGACGGCGCTGCCGCGCGATCCCGTCACCCTGGCCCGGTTCGGACTGGCCGGGCTGCCGCCCTCGACATGGCTGACGCGCCGCTTCCAGGACGAGAAGGCACGTGCCCTGTTCGCCGGGCTCGTCGCCCATGTCATAGCCCCGCTGAGCGGGCTCGCCACCGGCGCCGTCGGGCTGCTCTTCGCGCTCGCCGCGCACGCGGGCGGCTGGCCGTTGCCGCGCGGCGGCTCGCAGTCGATCTCCGACGCGCTCGCCGCGTATCTCAAGGATCTGGGCGGTTCGGTCCACACCGGATACGAGGTCAAGCGGCTGGACGAGCTGCCGCCCGCCCGCGCCTATGTCTTCGACACCTCGCCGACCGCCCTGGCCCGTATCGCGGGTCTGGGCCGTGTGTACGACGGCTACCGCTACGGGGCGAGCGTATTCAAGATCGACTACGCGCTGGACGGTCCGGTGCCCTGGACGGCCGAGGAGCCACGCCGGGCCGGGACCGTACAGATCGGCCCCACCAGCGGGGAGATCGGCGCGGCGCTGCGCCAGGTCGCGGGCGGGCAGCCGCCCGTGACACCGTTCCTGATCACCGCCCAGCCCAGTCTGGTGGACCCGTCCCGCGCGCCCGAGGGCAAGCATGTCTTCTGGGCGTACGGCCATGTCCCCAACGGCTGGCAGGGCGATCTCACCGACGCCGTGGAGCGGCAGCTGGAGCGCTTCGCACCCGGATTCCGCGACCGTGTCCTGGCCCGTGCCACCGCCGGTCCGCCCGAGCTGGCCGCCCGTAACCCCAACTATGTCGGCGGCGACATCGCCTGCGGCGCGGTCTCGGGGCTCCAGCTGCTGCTGCGCCCCAAGATCTCCCTCTCCCCGTACACCACCGCGCACCCCGCCGTCTTCATCTGCTCCTCCGCGACCCCGCCGGGCCCCGGTGTGCACGGCATGTCCGGACACAACGCGGCGAAGGCGGTCTGGCGGCGGCTGCGGGAGCCCGAGGAGGACCTGCGGGCCGGGCGACTAGGCCGGGGGAGGCTGCCGATATGACCACCGCACCGCTGACGCTGGTACGGGGAAGCATCACCGATCAGAGCGTGGACGCCATCGTCAACGCGGCGAACTCCTCGCTGCTCGGCGGAGGCGGTGTCGACGGCGCGATCCACCGCAACGGCGGCCCGGAGATCCTGGCCGAGTGCCGCGCCCTGCGCGCCGCGCGGTACGGCCGCGGCCTCCCCACCGGCCAGGCCGTGGCCACCACGGCCGGCCGCCTCGACGCCCGATGGGTGATCCATACGGTGGGCCCGGTGTACGAGGTCTCCACCGGCGGCGATCACACGCTTCTCGCTTCCTGCTACCGGGAGTCCCTCCGCGTGGCCGATGAACTCGGCGCGCGGACGGTCGCGTTCCCCGCCATCTCCACCGGCGCCTACGGGTGGCCGATGGAGGACGCCGCCCGCATCGCCGTGGAGACCGTGAGGAACACGGAGACGGCGGTCACCGAGGTCAGATTCGTGCTCTTCGACGAGCGGGCGTACGCGGCGTTCGCCGGGCAGCTCCACTGACGGACCCCTCGCGGCCGTCCTCGCCGCGCCCTGCCCACAGCCCTCTTCAGGCGCGGGGCGTGGGGCGTCAGGCGCGCGCCCCGCGCCTCACGCGGCTCGCCGCGGAGCCGCGACGTCCGCTGACGCCGAGGGTGCGAGGGGGCGCGAGGAGGTACGGGCGGCCGAGCGGCGTTCCTGGTGTCGGCGTCGGGCGCCTGCCGCGAGGCCGGGCCGCCGGGCCGCTGCCCGCGCACGGATGGCGAGTGGCGGGTGGTGCGGGTACTTTCGGCGCAGAGAGCGTGACGAAAGAGGGCATACGCCGCATGAGCGAGCAGAGACCGCCCGGCCCCAAGGACGCGGACCCGAAGGGCGAGGACGCGGACGGGGAGGGGTCGGACGGCGACGGCTGTCCGGCGGGTCTCTTCGCGCGGCGTACGTTTCTCCAGGGCACGGTCGCCACCGGACTCGCCGGAGCGGCGGGAGTGAGCCTGCTGGACGCCGGCGGTGGGGCCCACGCCAGCGCGCCGGGCGCCCCGGCCGCCGACGACACCGAGGCGATTCCCTTCCACGGCCGCCACCAGGCAGGCATCGTCACGCTCCCGCAGCGGGACGCGACCTTCGTCGCGTTCGACGTGACCGCGTCCGACCGCAAGGCACTCACGGATCTGTTCCGCACGCTGACCGCGCGGGCCCGTTTCCTCACCGCCGGCGGCACACCTCCGCGGACACCACCGGACAGACCGCCGTCCGACACCGGCGTCCTGGGGCCCAAGGTCCTGCCGGGCGAGCTCACCGTCACCGTCGCCCTCGGCGCGAGCCTCTTCGACGACCGCTTCGGACTGGGGCCGCGCAAGCCGGTCCAGCTCGTCACCATGAAGGCCTTCGCCCACGACGATCTCGATCCCGCGCTGTCCCAGGGCGACCTGCTCGTACAGATCTGTGCCAGGAACCGTGACACCACGGTGTACGCGCTGCTCGACATCCTGTTCCACACGAGCGGCGCGATGAGGCAGCGCTGGCGGATCAACGGTACGCGCAATCCGCCACGGCCCGTCGGTGTGCCCCGGGACTGGTTCGGCTTCAAGGACGGCATCGCCAACCCGGACCTCGGCGACACGGCACAGCTCGATCAGGAGGTCTGGGTCCACCCGCACACCGGCGAGCCGGACTGGGCGGCGGGCGGGACCTATCAGGTGCTGCGCATCGTCCACTTCCGCCTTGAGAAGTGGCAGGAGGTGCCCCTTGAGGAACAGGAGCGGATCTTCGGCCGCCGCAAGGTCAGCGGCGCGCCCATGTACGCCGAGGACCCGGACGCGTCCGACCAGCTCGACCCCATCTACACCAACGACCCCCAGGGCCTGATCACTCCGCTGGACAGCCATGTCCGGCTGGCCAATCCCCAGACTCCGGAGACCGCGTCCACCAGCGCCATTCTGCGCCGCAGCTACGACTACGACCGCAGCCCCGACGTACGCGGCGGACTCGACCTGGGACACGCGTTCTGCTGCTTCCAGCGTGAACTCGACACCTATGTCGCCATGCAGACCCGGCTGGAGGGCGAGGCGCTGGTGCCGTACATCAGCCCGCGCGGCGGCGGCTACTTCTTCGCGCTCCCCGGTGTGCGCGACACCCAGGACCACTACGCCCGTGGACTCCTGTCCTGACAGGGCGGATCCCCCGACGCGCGCAGGAGGCACGATGCGTTCCCCAGGACAGACCCGAGCCCGCGCCGGCACCGCCGACCGGTACCGGAGGAACGCGCTCCGTCCGGCGCCGCCCGTACGCCCGGCGCTTCCCCCGCTGCCCGTACCGGCGATGGTCGCCGCTCTGCTGCTGATGTCCTGCACGCCGGTGCTGGTGTCCTGCACCCCGGCCGGATCCGCGCGGCAGGATCCGGTCGCCGCGCCCTCCGCGAGCGCGCGGCGGTCCGCCGGCCGTGTCTATGTGACCAACCAGCTCGACAACACGGTCTCCGTGATCGACGCCGGCACCCACAAGGTGGTGGCCACCGTGCCCGCCGGTACGGGGCCCGAAGGCATCGCCGTCACCCCGGACGGCAGGCACGCCTATGTCGCCAACAGCGAGTCGGCCAAGGTCTCGGTCCTCGACACACGGACGAACAAGATCGTCAAGGCCGTCGCGGTCGGCAGGAGCCCCGGCGCCGTCGCGCTGAGCCCGGACGGCGGATCCCTCTATGTCACCAACGGCGTCTCGAACAGTGTCTCGGTGCTCGACACCCGTACCGACCGGGTGACCGCCACCGTCCCGGTCGGTGTGTCACCGGTCGGTGTGGCCGTCAGCCATGACGGCAGGTCCGCCTATGTCGCCAACTCCGGGTCGGACAGCGTGTCGGTCATCGACACCCGCACCAACCGGGCCGTCCGGACGCTTCCGGCGGGCAGCTCGCCCGTGGGCGTCGCCGTCACCCCGGACGGCGGATCGGTCTACGTGGCCAACGAGGTGACGGCCCGTGTCTCGGTCCTCTCGACCGGCACCGGTGAGATCGCGGCCACCGTGCCGGTCGGCGAGGGTGTCTTCGGCGTGACCTCCGCACCCGACGGGAAGAAGGTCTACGTCGCCGTTCTCGGTCCAGGCGATGTCTCGGTGATCGACACCGGCAGCCGTCGGGTCACGGGGACGGTCCATGTGGGCCCGCCCGGAACCGATCCGTTCCAGCTCGCCGTCACCTCCGCCACGGTCTATGTCACGGACCAGGGAGCGGGCACCCTCTCGGTCATCGACCGTACGACGATGAAGGTCACCGCGACCGTCACGGTCGGCAACAGCCCGTACGGAGTGGCGGTGAGCCCCTGACCGCCCCGCCCCGGGCCCGCCTCAACCCCGCCTCCGGCCTGCCTCAGGTCTGTGACTCCAGCCGCCCCGGGTCTGTGACTCCAGCCGCCCCGGGCCCGCCTCAGGTCCGTGACTCCAGTCTCCCCCGGTTCTGGAGGATGTAGAGGAGGGCCAGCGACGGAGCGACGAGCAGCCCGGCGGCGCAGGCCACACCGGTGAGCACCCAGAGCGTGGGCGCCGGCGCCGCCGCCTCGGCGATGCCGAGATGAGTGCCCAGCAGATACGGGTACTGGGCCACGCCCCAGCCGCATACGACCGTCGCCACGGCCAGGGCGGCCAGCACGCGCGGGGCGTGAGGCGTCTCGCGCCGGAGCAGCAGGAGACTGATCAGCCCGCTGAGCGCCGAGATGATGAGCAGGGGCAGTCCCCGGTGGCTCAACTGGTGGAACAGACGCGGCGAGTCGGCCCGGAGGAGGAAGATCCCGGCCAGGCCGACCAGACCGGTGACGACTCCCGCGAGCAGCGCGCGGCGGCGGAACCACCGTTCGAGCCGCGGACTCCGGTTCTGCCGTGCCGAGGCGGTCAGGAACACCGAGGCGAGGTAGGCGCACACCGACACGGCCAGAATTCCGCCGAGGACGGATGTCGGGTTGTTCCAGCTCCCCAGCGGATCGCCCCTGCCCTCGGTGGGCACCCGGCCGGACGCCACGGCGCCCGCCACAGTGCCGAAGCAGTACGGGGTGAGCACCGAGGACAGCGCGAACGCCGCGCCGTAGATGCGCTGTTCGGGCGTGCGCATCGACGTCTTGCGGAAGGCGAACCCCGCGCCTCGCAGAACGATCCCCAGCGCGGCGATCCCCAGCGGGATGTACAGCGTCGTGGTGATGGCCGTGAACGCGGCGGGGAAGGCGCTCCACAGCATGACGAGGCAGTAGATCAGCCAGATGTGATTGGCCTCCCAGACAGGGCCGATCGACGCGTCGACGAGACGGCGGGGCCCGCTGCCGCGCTCCGCCCCGCCGGCGGTCAGATCCCAGAAGCCGGCGCCGAAGTCGGCTCCGCCGAAGAGCGCGTAGGCGATGACGCCGATGAACAGCAGGACCGAGACGGTGTCGCCCAGGACCGGGACGCTGCTGCCCATGACCCCGACGGTGTCACTCATGTCTGCCGGCCTTCTTCCGTGTGCGCGTCGGTCAGCGGCCGGTTGGGACCGTAGGGAACATCGAGTCCCTCGTCCTCCCCCTCGTCCCCGCCGGCTCTCCATCGTCGTGTCAGGGACCGCAGGATCAGCACCGCGCCGGTGCCCACAGCGCAGTAGATGGCCAGTACGGCGGAGAAGAACGGCCAGAGATTGCCCTGGGTCGCCACGGCGTCCCTGGTGAGCAGCAGACCGACCACGGTCCACGGCTGCCGTCCCACCTCGGTGACCACCCAGCCGCTCTCCAGGCACACCACGGCGACCACCCCGCTGAGGGCGGCGCAGCCCAGGAACCAGCGGTTCGCCGGGACCTGCCGCCGGCGCCACCACAGCCAGGCGAACCAGACGACCAGGGCGAGCAGGGCGGTGGCCGTGCCCACCATGATGTCGAACGCGAGATGGACCACGCTCACCGTGGCGTCGTCGGGACGGACCGCGGGCGCGATCGCGTCGAGTCCGCGGATCCGCGTGGACGGACTGAATCCGGCGAGCAGTGAGGCCACGTCGGGAATTCTGAGTCCGTAGCGCACCTTGCCGTCGATCAGTACGCCGCCCAGTGTCTCGGGGACGTGGGTGCTGGTGTCGGGCAGCAGTTCCAGTGCGGCGAACTTCGCGGGCTCGCTGTGGAAGACCTGGCGCGCGACGACGTCACCGACGTAGATCTGTACGGGCAGGACGACGGCGGCCACGACGAATCCGATGAGGAAGCCGGTCCTGTGGTAGTGGTCGCGGCGTCCTCGGAGCATGCCGGCCGCGTAGACGCCGGCCACCGTGAATCCGGCGACGACATAGGCGGCCAGCAGCATGTGCACCGTCTCGAACCAGAAGGCGCCGTTGAAGAACACCTCGGCCGGCCGGACCTCCACCACATGGCCGTCGCACAGGGTGATACCGCCCGGCTGGTTCATCCAGCTGTTCGCGGCCACCACGGAGGCGGTGCCTCCCATGCTCGCCAGCACCACCGGTACGCCCGTCCAGAAGTGCGCCCAGGGCGGCAGCCGCTTCCAGCCGTAGATATAGATCGAGACGAAGATCGCTTCCAGGAAGAAGAAGATGCCTTCGATCGCGAACGGGAAACCGAAGGCGGCGCCGTATCCGCCCATCAGTCCCGGCCACAGGATGCCGAGTTCGAAGCTCAGTACGGTACCGGTGATCGCCCCCACGGCGACCAGGACCGCGGCGACCTTCGACCAGCGCTGGGCGAGCAGCAGCGCCTGCTCGTCGCCGTGGCGCAGACCGCGGTAGTTGGCGATGAGCATCAGGGCGGTGAGCGCCACCCCGAACGGCACCAGGATGATGTGGAAGCCGAGAGTGAAGGCCATCTGCTCGCGGGCCGGCAGCAGCTGTGGCGGGTCACCGGCGGAAGCGGCGGCACGCAGCAGAAACCCGGCCGCGTGAGTGGAGGATGGCATTCCTGCATCGTCCACGCGCCCGTCGGCGCGGTCGTACGGCGACACGGGCCGACGGCGAGTGACACCCGTTCAGGTGACCGGGGACCGATGCCGGGTCCGGACGCCGGCCCCGGAGCCGGGGAGTTCGGGCAGCTCTGGCGGTTCGGTCGGTTCAGTCGGTCGGTCAGGGCGGTTCAGGCGGTTCGGTCGGCGAGTCCGGCCATCGCACGGGGATCGATGATCCGGTCGTACGCCTCCGCGCTGAGATAGCCGGTGGCGAGAGCGGCTTCGCGCAGAGTGCAGCCCTCCTCGGCAGCCCGGTGGGCGATCTCGCCGGCCCGGTCGTAGCCGATCTCGGGGGAGAGGGCGGTGACGAGCATGAGCGAGCGCGAGACGTCCTCGTCGATACGGTCGCGGTGCAGCTCGGTGCCTTCCACGCAGTAGACCCGCAGCTTCTCGCTCGCGTCGGCGAGGATCCGGGCGCAGTGGAGCACATCGCTGATGATGACCGGACGCATCGCGTTGAGCTCGAAGTTGCCCTGGGCGGCGGCGAGCGCGACGGCGCTGTCCTCGCCGAGGACCTGGATACAGACCATGACCATGGCCTCGCACTGGGTCGGATTGACCTTGCCGGGCATGATCGAGCTGCCGGGCTCATTGGCGGGCAGGGCGAGTTCACCGAGTCCGCAGCGCGGGCCGGAGGCCAGCCAGCGCAGATCGTTGGCGATCTTCATCAGCGGTACGGCGACCGCGCGCAGTCCAGCGGAGGCGGCGGCCATCGCGTCCAGTCCGCCCTGGGCGGCGAAGTGGTTGGCCGCCACCGTGAAGGGATGACCGGTCTGGCGGGCCAGTTCGGCGGCGACCGCGGCGCCGAAGTTCTCGGGCGTGTTGAGGCCGGTGCCGACCGCCGTCCCGCCGATCGCCAGCTCGTACAGCGCGGGCACAGTGGCGCGGACCCGCTCATGGGCGTCCGCGAGCTGGGCGGCGTAACCGGACCACTCCTGGCCGACGGTGAGCGGGACCGCGTCCTGGAGATGTGTGCGGCCGACCTTGACGACATCACGCCAGCGGACGGCCTTGTCCTCGATGGCCTGGGTGAGCGCGGCCAGGGAGGGCAGTACGTCGTCGTGCAGGGCGCGCACGGTGGCGAGATGCATCGCGGTGGGGAAGGTGTCGTTGGAGGACTGGCCCATGTTGACATGATCATTGGGATGGACCGGTGTACGTGAGCCGAGAGTGCCGCCGACGAGCTGGATCGCCCGGTTGCTGATCACCTCGTTGACATTCATGTTGCTCTGGGTGCCGGAGCCGGTCTGCCAGACATAGAGCGGGAAGTGCCCGTCGAGAGCACCGGAGATCACCTCGTCGGCGACTCTGGCGATCAGCTCGCTCTGCCAGCGGGGCAGCCGGCCGTCGCGGCCGTTGACCAGGGCGGCGGCCTTTTTGACGCGGCCGTAGGCGTGATAGACGGCCTTGGGCATCCGGTCGTCGCCGATCGAGAAGTGGATCAGCGAGCGCTGGGTCTGCGCGCCCCAGTACCGGTCGGCGGGCACCTCGACCGTGCCCAGTGAGTCGCGCTCGGTACGGGTGCCGCGGGCGTCGATCCCGATCGGCAGGTCCCGTACCACCGGCGGGGCCCCGCTCATCGCGCGCTCCCTTCGCGCGAATGGCCGGAATGGCCGGGACGGTCGGGGGGGCCGGGAACGGGCCCGTACCGCGGCTGCCACATCGCGTCCTGCACGGCCTGCACCAGATCCTCCGGGGCGTTCTCCGCGACGCCCTCCGCGATCGCGGCGCGTGCGACCGCGACGGCGACGGTGGCCGAGGACGCGCGCAGGTCCGACACCGGCGGCAGCAGCGACGCGCCGGGAGCGCCGACCCGTGCCTGGCCCGCGACCGCCTCGGCGGCGGCCAGCAGCATGCCGGGGGTCACCCGGCGGGCCCGGGAGACGATGGTGCCCAGCCCCAGCCCCGGGTAGAGCAGGGCGTTGTTGGCCTGGCCGATGACATGCCGGACACCGTTCAGCTCGACGGGATCGACCGGGATGCCCGCGGCGGTCAGCGCTTTGCCGTCACTCCAGGCGAGGATGTCGGCGGGCATGGCCTCGATCCGCTCGGTGGGATTGGAGAGCGGGAAGACGATCGGCCGCTCGGCGTGCGCGGCCATCGCGCTCACCACCTCCTCGGTGAAGGTGCCCGGGGCGGTGGAGGTGCCGATCAGGATGGTGGGCCGCGCCCGGCGCACCGTGGTCAGCAGATCGGTCCGACCGGTACCGCCCCGGCCGCGCACCTCGGCGGCCGGGCGCGCGTAGTCGCGCTGGTAGTCCCGCAGACCGTCCATGTCGTCGGTGAGCAGCCCCTGCTTGTCCACCAGCCACACCCGCCGTGCCGCCTCGGCCGGCTCCAGACCGTCCCTGACCATCGCCGCCACCAGTTGGTCGGCGATTCCCACCCCCGCGGTGCCGGCCCCGAAGACCACCACCCGCTGGTCGCGGAACGCCGTCCCGGCGACCTTGAGGGCGGAGAAGACGGCTGCGAGAGTGATCGCGCCGGTGCCCTGGAGATCGTCGTTGAAGATCCGGTACCGGTCGGCGTTCTGCTCCAGGATGCGCCGGGCGTTGCCGGGACCGAAGTCCTCGAAGTGCAGCAGCGCGTGCGGGAAGAGATCGGCCGCCGTCGCCAGATAGGCGGCGACGAAGTCGTCGTAGGGCTTTCCCCGGGCGCGGCTGCGCCGTACGCCGAGATAGAGCGGATCGTTGAGGAGGGTCTCGTTGTCCGTGCCCACGTCCAGTACGACGGGGATGCAGCGGTCGGGATGCAGACCGGCCGCCGCGGTGTAGACGGCGAGCTTGCCCACCGAGATCTGCACGCCGTTGACGCCCCAGTCGCCGATGCCGAGGATCTCCTGCGCGTCGGTGACCACGAGCATGTCCACCTCGTCGGATCCCAGCCCCTGGTGTGCGAGGGCGGCCCGGATGTCCTGCGGGTGGTCGATGGAGAGATACACCCCGCGCGGGCGGCGGAACTCGTGGCTGTAGCGCTTGATCGCGTCGCCGACCGTCGGGTCGTAGACGATCGGCAGCAGCTCGGCGAGATGATCGGCCAGCACCCGGTAGTACAGAACCTCGTTACGGTCGTGCAGCTGCTCCAGATACACATTCTTGGCCAGGGCGTCGGGCTGGCGCTGAAGCTGCTCGTACGCGCGCCGGAGCTGATCGTCCAGGGACAGGACCGCGTCGGGCAGCCGTCCCACCAGATCGAGTCTCTCGCGCTCCTCCTCGGTGAACGCGGTGCCGCGGTTGGTCAGCGGATCGGACAGGACGGGAGGCAGGGCGTGGGACACGGGAGCGCTCCTTTCGAAGGTCCGGCACTCCTCCATCGTCACTCCCCTGGGTGCGCTCCGCTCGCGCAGACGTGGGAAGCGGACTCGGGAAGCGGATGCGGGAAGAAGCCGGCGGGCTCGACGGAGCCGGGCAGGTCAGACGATGCCGCCGTTGGCGCGCAGGACCTGCCCGTTGACCCAGCGGGCGGGACCGGCGAGGAAGGCGACGACCTCGGCCATGTCCCGCGGGGTGCCGAGGCGCTCCAGCGGTGCCTGGCCGGCCATCCTCGCGACGGTCTGCTCGTCCTTGCCGTCCAGGAACAGCGCGGTGGCGGTCGGCCCGGGAGCGACGGCGTTGACGGTGATGTCCCGTCCGCGCAGCTCACGGGCGAGGATCAGGGTCATGGCCTCGACCGCGCCCTTGGAAGCGGCGTAGGCGCTGTAACCGGGGAGTGCCAGCGACACGACGGAGCTGGAGAAGTTGATGATCGCCCCACCGGAGCGCAGCCTGCGCGCAGCCTGCTGGTCGACCACGAACGTCCCCCGGATGTTGGTGCGGTGCATACGGTCCAGGGCGTCCAGGTCCGTCTCGGCCAGCGGTGCCAGTGTCATGACTCCCGCGGCGTGCACGACCACGTCGATCCCGCCGTAGGTCGCCTCCGCGGCGTCGAAGAGGGCCGACACGGCCCTCTCGTCCGCCACGTCGGCACGGAACGCCGTCGCCCGTCCGCCGGCCGCCGTGATGGCCGCGACCGCCGTCTCGGCCTCCGTGCTGTTGCCCGCGTGGCCGACGACGACAGCGAAACCGTCGGCGGCCAGCCGCTCGGCGCTCTCCCGGCCGATCCCGCGGGATCCTCCGGTGACGATCGCCACCCGCGCCGCGCGGTCCGGGGGCATGGTCGGCTCGGTCATGATGCTGCTCCCTGTTCCATGGTGCTGCTCCTTGTTCCGGCGTCGGTCCGACGTTGTGGCGGGTAACGCCACGCGTGACCTGACGAGAACAACGCTAACATTCCTCGGTTATCGATGCTACTTCCATGGGTTGACACCGCTGCGGTGGTGCGCGTGGGAGGTGGTTCCGTCCCACCGGGGGCCAGGGAACGCTGATGTCGTATTCCTGCCAGCCCGGAGGTCGTCCGTGGCGGATGCTTGAACCCATGTACACCGATACCGAGCGCTGTGTACGGGCCGTCAGGTCCAAGGACGCACGCTTCGACGGCTGGTTCTTCACCGCGGTGCTGACCACCCGGATCTACTGCCGCCCGAGCTGTCCGGCCGTACCGCCCAAGGCCGAGAACATGACGTTCTACCCGAGCGCCGCCGCCTGCCAGCAGGCCGGTTTCCGGGCCTGCAAGCGGTGCAGGCCCGACACCAGTCCCGGTTCACCCGAGTGGAACGCGCGCGCCGACACCGTCGCCCGTGCCATGCGGCTCATCCAGGACGGGGTCGTCGACCGGGAGGGCGTGCCCGGTCTGGCCGGGCGGCTGGGCTACTCCGCCCGCCAGATCGAGCGGCAGCTCCTCGCCGAGCTGGGCGCGGGACCTCTCGCGCTGGCCCGCGCGCAGCGGGCGCAGACCGCGCGCGTGCTCATCGAGACGACCGCGCTGCCGATGGCCGAGGTCGCCTTCGCGGCGGGTTTCGCCTCCATCCGCGCCTTCAACGACACCGTCCGCGAGGTCTTCGCGCTCTCGCCGAGCGAGCTGCGCACGCGCGCCTCACGCGGTCCGTCCGCCGCACGTGAGGCACAGGGCGCGCGGGGTGCGCACAACGCGCGCGGACCGGAACAGCACGGCACCCCCGGGGCGATCTCGCTGCGGCTGCCCTTCCGTACGCCGCTCAATCCCGACAACCTCTTCGGACACCTCGTCGCGACCGCCGTTCCCGGCGTCGAGGAGTGGCGCGACGGTGCCTACCGGCGCACGCTCTCCCTGCCGTACGGACACGGCATCGTCGCGCTCTCACCGCGCCCCGACCACATCGCCTGCCGGCTCTCCCTCACCGATCCGCGCGATCTCACACTCGCCATCAGCAGCTGCCGCAGGATGCTCGACCTGGACGCCGATCCGGTCGCCGTCGACGAGCAGTTGCGCGCCGATCCGCTGCTGGCACCCCTGGTCGACAAGGCGCCGGGACGGCGGGTGCCCCGTACCGTCGACGCCGCCGAGTTCGCGGTACGGGCCGTGCTCGGCCAGCAGGTCTCCACCGCCGCCGCACGGACGCACGCCGCCCGGCTGGTCACCGCCCACGGCGTGCCGGTCGACGATCCGGAAGGCGGTCTGACGCATCTCTTCCCGGCCCCGGAGGCACTGGCCGGGCTCGATCCGGAGGCGCTGGCGCTGCCGCGCACCCGGCGCGCCACCCTGACCGGTCTGATCGCGGAACTCGCCGACGGCTCGCTCCGGCTCGGCACGGACAGCGACTGGGACGAGGTACGGCAGCGGCTCGGCTCTCTGCCCGGGTTCGGGCCGTGGACGATCGAGGTGATCGCGATGCGCGCGCTCGGCGATCCCGACGCGTTCCTGCCGACCGATCTCGGCATCCGCCGGGCCGCCGGAAGGCTCGGCCTGCCGTCCACCCCCAGCGCGCTCACAAGGCGCGCCGCGGGCTGGCGGCCGTGGCGCGCGTACGCCGTGCAGTATTTGTGGGCGACCGACGACCACGCCATCAACCGCCTTCCCGTATAAGCACGTTCACCTCAGCACGCAGCACGCAGCACGCAGCACATCAGCAGACCAGCACACCAGGAAGTTCCCTCATGACCGGACAGCAGCACATCGTGCACACCGTGATCGACAGTCCGTACGGACCACTCACCCTCGTCGCCGCCGACGACGTCCTGAAGGGCCTCTACATGGTCGGGCAGCGCCATCGCCCGCCGGAGGAGAACTTCGGAGCCCCGGACTCCCGGCCCTTCACCGAGGTGGTGCGCCAGCTCGACGCGTATTTCGGGGGAGAGCTGACGGAGTTCGATCTGCCGCTGCGGCTCGACGGCACCCCGTTCCAGCGCAGCGTCTGGGAGCAGCTCCAGAAGATCCCGTTCGGCGAGACGCGTTCGTACGGCGAACTGGCCGAGAACCTCGGCAAGCCGGGCGCCTCGCGCGCGGTGGGACTGGCCAACGGCAAGAACCCGATCGGCATCATCGTGCCCTGCCACCGGGTGATCGGTTCCACCGGCGGCCTCACGGGCTACGGCGGCGGGCTCGACCGCAAGCAGCGGCTGCTGGTCTTCGAGGGCGCGGCGGCCGACGCCCCGGCGCCGGCGCCGGCTCCCGCCACGCTCTTCTGACGCGTCGGACGCCCGGGGAGCCCGGTCCGCCCTCGCCCGCACGGACCTTCCGCCCGCGCCTGGCGCGAGCCGCCCGTACGGTTCGCCGGAAGACCGGCGTCAGCCTGTGCGGTATCGCGTGAGCAGCGCGGGCAGCGCCGTACCGATCGGCTCGCGGATGATCTCGTCCGCGCGGTCGTCGTACGGCGTCGGCTCCGCGTTCACCACGATGAGCCGCGCGCCGTGGTCGGCGGCGATTCCCGCCAGCGAGGCGGCCGGCTGCACCTGGAGAGTCGTACCGACCGCGATGAACACCTCGCACGCCTTGGCGATCGCCATCGCCTGGGCCAGTACCTCCGGGTCGAGCCGCTCGCCGAACATCACCGTCGCCGACTTGAGGATCCCGCCGCACTCCCGGCAGCGCGGATCCTCCTCGCCCGCCGCGACCCGGCCGAGGGCCTCCCGCATCGAGGACCTGACCCGGCATCCGGTGCAGATGATCTCCCGCGCGGTGCCGTGCAGTTCGAGCACCTTGCGGTCCGGCATCCCGCCGAGCTGGTGCAGTCCGTCGACATTCTGGGTGATCACCCGGACCGCCGTGCCCGACCGGCTCAGCTCCGCCACCGCGCGATGGGCGGCATTGGGCTCGGCCCGCAGCGTGGGGCTGTCGCCGCGCATCCGCCAGGACCGGCGCCGGATCTCCGGGTCCGTCATGTACAGCTCGTACGTGACCAGCTTCTCGGCCCCGGGATCGCGTCGCCACAGGCCGTTCGGACCGCGGTAGTCGGGTATGCCGGAGTCCGTGGAGATGCCGGCACCGCTCAGGAGCGCGACGAGAGTCATGGTCCGAGCGTACGCAGCACGGCCGGCGGGAGGCGAACGGTTTGCGGTGCCCCGGCCGGTGAGAAGGGTGCGGGGGCGCCGCCCGTCCGGCGGACGTGTTCTACGGCCGGCGGCCGTTCTCCAGCTCCACCGTGCCCGCGCCCGACTCCACCACGTCGAGTGCCGCCAGCACCCGCAGCCCGAGCGAGCCCAGCAGATACGCCGGGATCTCCTCGCGGTCGAGCAGCCGCCACGACAGGAGCTCCTCCTCCTGGAGGCGGATGGCCGCGAGCTGCTCCTCGTCCAGCACTCCGCCGTCGTAGAGATAGACCGCGATCGGCGGGCGGGCCTTGCCCGGCACCCAGTCCACGGCCAGCAGCCGTCCGGGCTCGACGTCCAGCCCGATCTCTTCGAGCGTCTCGCGCCGGGCGCCCGAGCGCGGGGTCTCGCCGTCGTCGGACTCGACCGTTCCGCCGGGGAGCGCCCAGCCCTCCCGGTAGTTGGGCTCGACGATCAGTACGCGCCCCCCGCCGTCCCTGAACAACATGGCGGCGCCGGCCAGGACTCGGGGGAGGCCTGCGATGTACGCGGCGTATTCGGTATCGGTATCCGTCACACGGGAAGCCTAGGGCCTGTCCGGCGAATGGGGCCGTCCGCCGGCGAAGCGATGCCTGTGACAGCGGGCATGGGCAGACCGGCGGCGGGCGGATAGGGTCGGGGCGGCGCGACTGCCTGTTCGAAAGCAGAGGATTCGAAGTGACGGACGGAGCAGTAACCGAGGTCGCCCGCGTACTGATCGCGGCGGACAAGTTCAAGGGCTCGCTCACGGCGGTGCAGGTCGCGGAGCGGGTGACGGCAGGGCTGCGCCAGGTCGCCCCCGGGGCGGAGGTCGAGACCCTGCCCGTCGCGGACGGCGGCGACGGTACGGTCGCGGCGGCCGTGGCGGCCGGGTTCGAACGGCGCGAGGTACGGGTCACCGGGCCGCTCGGCGAGGAGCTGACCGCCGCCTACGCCCTTCGCGACGGCATGGCCGTGATCGAGATGGCGGAGGCGTCCGGCCTTCAGCACCTCCCGGCGGGAGTCTTCGCCCCTCTGACCGCGACGACCTGCGGATCCGGTGAACTGCTGCGCGCCGCGCTCGACGCGGGCGCCCGTCGTATCGTCTTCGGAGTCGGCGGAAGCGCCACCACCGACGGTGGCGCGGGGATGCTCGCCGCGCTCGGCGCGCGTTTCCTGGACGCGGACGGACAGCCGGTCGGGCCCGGCGGCGGCGGTCTGCGGGATCTGGCCACCGCCGATCTGTCCGGCCTGGACGCCCGTCTCGGTGCGACGGAGATCGTCCTCGCCAGCGATGTCGACAATCCTCTGACCGGGCCCAAGGGCGCGCCGGCCGTCTACGGTCCGCAGAAGGGCGCGAGCCCCGAGGACGTGGCCGTGCTCGACGCGGCACTCGCCCACTACGCCACCGTCCTGGAGACGGCCGTCGGCTCCCGCGCCGCCGGTCTGGCGCTCTCGCCGGGCGCGGGCGCGGCGGGCGGCATCGGCTACGGCGCGCTGGTCGGCCTCGGCGCGGCCTTCCGTCCCGGTATCGAGGTGATGCTCGATGTGCTGGGCTTCGCCTCCGCCCTGTCCCGGGCGACCCTGGTCATCACCGGTGAGGGCTCGCTGGACGAGCAGACGCTCCACGGCAAGGCCCCCGCGGGTGTCGCGGCGGCGGCCCGCGCGCGGAACGTCGAGGTCATCGCGGTCTGCGGCCGGCTGGCCCTGCCGCCGGAGGCCCTGGGCCGCGCGGGCATCCGGCGCGCGTACGCCCTGACCGATCTGGAGCCGGATCCCGCGGTCTGCATGGCGGAGGCGGGCCCGCTGCTGGAACGCCTCGCGGCGAACATCGCACGGGACCTCCTGACCTGACCCGAGGACCTGACCCGAGGACCTGACCCGAGGACCGATCCAAGGACCTGATCCGAGAGCCTGATCCAGGGACCCTGACCAGGGGACCCCACCCGAGGGCGGCGAGGGCGAGGGAAACAGCCACCGGGGCACAGGGCTGTCCGCCTTCTCCCGTCTTGTCCCGCCCGCCCTCACGTGTGTCCTCTCCGGCCCGCGCGCGTGTCCGGGCCCGCCCCCGCCCGTACGGCACGTATGACTAGTGCTGTGGCCGGAAAGGTTTTGCCGGGCGCCGCGAGCCGGTGAACCCTTCCGGTCACAGCACTGGAGGTCTGCTGACCACAGACCTGCGCGCCGAGCGAAGGAGCACTCCCCATGGCTTACCGCCTGAAGACGATCAAGCGCAAGGAACATCTGGCCTTCGTCGGAGCCAGACCCTCGATCAGCCATATGCAGGTCCCCTCGTGGGGGGACGTGAAGCCGGACTGGCGGGCGGAGAGCCTCGGGTGGTTCGACGAGCGGGGGAGCATCATCGGTGCGGGACTCGTCCTCTACCGCCCGGTACCCAAGATCAAGAGGTATCTCGCCTATCTGCCCGAGGGCCCCGCCATCGACTGGTTCGCCCCGGACCTGGCCCGGTGGCTCCAGCCGATGCTGGCCCATCTCAAGTCCCGGGGCGCGTTCTCGGTGAAGATGGGACCGCCCGTCGTCGCGCGCCGCTGGACGGCGGACGTGGTCAAGGCGGCCATCGCCGACCCGGAGGTCCGCCGGCTGCGGGACGTCGAGCCCACCACGACCGAAGAGCGCGCGTTCGCGGTCAGTGATCGGCTCCAGCGGATGGGCTGGCGGCGCAACGACGACGGCACGGGTGACGGCTTCAGCGTCGGCCAGCCCCGGTATGTCTTCCAGGTGCCCTTCGGGGGAAGGTCGTTGGACGAGATCCAGCGCGGCTTCAACCAGCAGTGGCGGCGCAATGTGAAGAAGGCCGAGAAGGCCGGTGTGAAGGTGGACCGAGGCGGCTACGAGGATCTGCCCGCCTTCTACGAGCTGTACCGGGAGACCGCGGAGCGCGACCAGTTCCTGCCCCGCCCGCTGACCTACTTCCAGGGTATGTGGACCGCGCTGACCAGCGAGAATCCCGACCGGATGCGGCTGTATCTCGCCCATCACGACGGTGAGGTCCTCGCCGCGGCCACCATGATCACCGTCGGTGACCATGTCTGGTACTCGTACGGTGCCTCCACCGCCCGCCGACGCGAGGTGCAGCCGAACAACGCCGTCCAGTGGCGGATGATGTGCGACGCCCATGAGCTGGGCGCCCGTGTGTACGACCTGCGAGGGATCACCGACACCCTGGACGAGAGCAACCATCTCCTCGGTCTGCTCCGCTTCAAGGCGGGTACGGGCGGCGAGGCCGCCGAGTATCTGGGCGAGTGGGACTATCCGCTCAACAAACTGCTGCACAAGGCGCTCGACCTCTACATGGGCAAACGCTGAGCGACGCGCCGGGGACTCCGGCACCACCCTTAGAGTCGGGGCCGTGCGGATACGGGACGCGCGCCCCGACGAGGCGCGGAAGCTGAGCGGACTCGTGCTGCGGTCCAAGGCCCACTGGGGTTACGACGACGCCTTCCTGGCCGCCTGCCGTGCCGAACTCACGCTTTCCGCGACGGATATGACGGAGCGCCGGATCGTCGTCGCGGAGGACGAGGAGTCCGGCGCGGCCCTCGGTGTCGCCTCGCTGGAGGGCGAGGCTCCCGACGGCACGCTCGGACTGCTCTTCGTCGAACCGCGCGCCATCGGCCTGGGCGTCGGCCGGACCCTGTACGCGCATGTCCTGGACGCCGCCCGTGACGAGGGCTTCGCGAGGCTGACGATCGACTCCGACCCGCACGCGGTCGGCTTCTACCGGGCGCTGGGCGCGCGGCCCGTCCCCGGCGGCGCGGAACCGCTGTCCCGGCTGCGGGTGGACCTGCCTCCGCGCGCGAGCTGGGTCCGGGCGTGGACGGGCGGCCGGCGGACCGTACAGCTCGGCAATGTCGCCGAGTTCCAGGCGCAGTTCGCGGCACCCTCCCGCCCGTCCGGGGCCGACCGTCCGTCCGAGGGATCCCGGCGGCCCGAGGACTCCTCCCGGGCCGAGGCCGCCCGCCGGGCCGGCGTCCACTACTCGTGTCTGGCCGCGCTGGGCAGCCCGTACCCCGCCGCCGTGGTCCTGCCCGGGACCGTGCCCAAGGGCTGGCTGGAGCTGCTGTGCCGCCGGCTCGCCTGGGAGTCGGTGGAGTTGTACGACGGTCTGGGCACCGGTCCCGCTGGACTCACCGCCGAGATCCTCGACCGCCCGGCTCTCGTACGCCATTTGCGCGGCCTCGGCCTGCCCTTCGTACCGTGGGGCCGCACCGGCGCGACGGGCGAGCTGTCCGGGGAGCCGTTGCCGCCCGGCGCGCTGCGGTACGAGTCCAAGCGCGCGGCCAATGTCCTCTTTCACCGGCTCGCCGCCGCGCACCCCGGGATCGCCGTGCCGGATCAGTGGCCCGTCGCCTCGCGCCGTGCGGCGGCCCGGCTGATCGTGGCGCGGGCCCGTTCCGGCGCGGGCAGTGTCGTCAAGTCCGAGCACGGCGTGGGCGGTTCGGGCACGCATGTGGTCACCTCCCTGCGGCGGCTGCCGCAGGTACTGCGCGCGCTGCCCCCGGGCCCGCTGCTCGTCGAGGAGTTCCTGAGCGCCGACGGGCCCGCCGCCGCGTCCACTCCGCGCGATCTCACCTACGACGGTCTCGTGGACGCGGCGGGCGCGGTGCACGATGTCGGCGCCGCGCGGATGGATGTGGCGGGCACCGCGTACCGGGGAGCGACCGTCGGTCCCGGCGCCGTTCCGGACGGGGCGGCGGCCGTCGCCCTGCGCTTCGGGCACGACGTCGGGCTCCGGCTCGCCGCGAGCGGCTACCGGGGCTGGTACGACGTCGACTTCGTGACCGCCCCGGCCGACCGGTCGGTACCCGCCGACGGGCCGGGACCGCCCCGGCTCGCACCGACCGAGATCAATCTGCGGCTGACCGGCCCCTCGGTGGCCTTCATGGTCAAGGCACGTCTGGACGAGACCCGGGGCGGCGACCATCTCGTACGTTCGCTGGACCACGTCCCGCTCGGTGCCAGGCTCCCGGACGGCGAACTCGTCGCGTGGCTGACCGCGCTGACGGCCGACTGCGCCAGGACCGGAGCGGTGCTGGTGCCCTCGATCCCCACGGCGGCCTTCGACCCGGCCCCCTTTATCGGCGTCCTGCTCGCCGCCCGTACGGACCGGTGTCTCGACGCGGCCGAGACACTGGTCCGAACGGCGGGCGCGGACCTCGGCCGGCTGTTCACTCCGGGCCGGTCGCTCCCGGCCGGACCCCGTCCGGTGCCCAGGTCCTGTCGGCCGACCGGACCCTAGTCGCCCCGACGCGCCGGCGGCGGGCCGGTGACCGCCCAGGCGACCACGATCCCGGCGGCGATCATCAGCGGCACATTGAACGTGTAGACGAGCGCGGCCTGCCGTGGCCAGTCCTGCTTGGCCGCCAGCCGGTACAGATTGTCCTGCGGCCACCACGCCACCAGCAGCCAGACGATCGCGAGATGGGCCGCGGTGGTCAGACCGCGCCGGCCGCCCCGCCGCAGCATCGGTTTCCGCCCGGCCACCAGGAATCCGGCGCCGGCGGCGAAGGCGAGCACCTCCACGACGTAGAGGAGGCCGAACAGTCCGCTCCACGGGCTCGGCACACCGGTCAGATCGGTGGATCCGGGCCAGAGGGTACCGGTGAGGGAGGCGGCCAGGACGCCCGCGGCGAAAGGCACCGCACAGCCGCCGACGGCCGCCGACCTCCCCTCCGCCGTGAACCCGCCCTTGCCGGTGTGGCGCACGGCCTCGGGGACCGGTGGCAGCGGCAGGGCGGCGCGGTCCACCCTTCCGGCCGTGTTCCGCGGCAGCGACGCGATCGGTACGACCGTTCGGGGGATGTCGGCGGCCGGGACCAGTCCGGTCAGCCGGGCCCGCAGCGACGAGGCGTCCGGCGCGGCACCCCCGGGGCCCGCCACCACATAGGCGATCAGTGCGCCGCCGGTACGGCCGCGATCGCCGGTGACGACGACCTCGCGGATGTCCGGATGACCGGTCAGCGCGGACTCCACCCGGTAGGTGTCGACCGTTCTGCCGCCGATCTCCACCCGGTCGGCGGTCCGCCCGCGGAACTCCAGCGGTCCCTCGCCGTGCCGCCGTCCCATGTCACCGGTGGGAACGGCGTCACCTCCGTCCGGCGGAGTGAGCCAGAGGCCTCCCTTGCGCAGTTCCGCCGCACAGCCCGGGAAGGGACGGCCGAGATACGCGGCGCGCTCCGGATGCTCCACGGGCCCCGGCAACTGCTCGGCCTCGAACCAGGTGCCGCACCCGACGACTTCCGCGGGACCGTACACACTCAGCACCCGGGCTCCCGGAGCCGGCAGCAGCCCTGCGAGCCGCAGCTGCTCGTCGAGCCGCAGCGGTCCGCCGCCCACCGCCAGCAGCCGCAGCGCGGGCGGCTCGCGTTCCGCCAGACGGGCCGCGGTCGCCGGGTCCACCTCCGCCACGGTGATGTCCTCCGGCCCCGCGGCCCGTTCGGAGAGCACCAGCGTGCCGCCCGAGCACAGAGCGCGTATCCATCCGCCCGTGAACTCGGTGGTCTCCGGCCCCGCCGTCACCAGCAGCCCGTCCCGCGCCGTCAGCGCGTAGACCTCGGCCCAGGCGGTGTACGCGGCGAGCCAGCGGCCGTGCCCGGAGACGACCGGCCGCCGCTCGCCCGTGGTGCCCGCCGTGAACAGCAGGGTGGCCCGCCCGTTCCCGGCCCCGCCTCCCTGCGGTGCCGCGTCGGACTGGGCGGCGATCGCCTCCTCGTCGCCGTCGAGACAGATCTCCGTTCGGCGGCGGCCGTCGTCGATCCGTGCCAGCAGCCTCCGACGGGTGATGACAACCTCCGCCCGGGTGAGCCCGAGCAGCCGGCGCATCTCCTCGCGCGGTGTGCCCGGCGCGACGACGGTGTACGCGTACCCGGCCTTGAGCGCGGCCACCATCGCCACCAGGGCGTCGAGCGGCTGCTCCGTACAGATCGCCACGGTGGAACCGGCCCCCGGCGCCCCGCCTCGCGCGACGAGATACGCCGCCAGCCGGTTGGCCGAGCCGTCCAGCTCCCGATAGCTCAGCCGCGCGCTCTCGGCGATCACGGCGGCCTGGTCGGGCGCCTGCCGGACCTGGTCCTCGAACAACTGATGTATGAATCCCCCGGTCATGCCCGCCGATGATTCCACAGGACCGTGACAACGCGCGAGGGCCCGGGTGCACAGCGCACCCGGGCCCTCGCGGTCAGGACGTATCTCAGGACATGCTCACGACGGACACGCTCACTGCGTACTACGGAAGCTGCGCCGCCCGCGCCTCGCGGCGGTTGTCACGGAAGGTGTTCACCCGCCGGGCCGTGGCGAAGAGCGGAATGACCGCGCCCGTCACGACCTGGAGCGCACAGCCCGTCTGGAGCAGCAGCTGACCGCCGGGGGCGTCGAACGCCCACGCCGCCAGCAGCCCCACCGCGGCCACGATCCAGCTCAGCATCGCCACCGCGAGAATTCCCCGCGGCTTGGGATACTCCACCCGGCTGACCATCAGCCACGCGACTCCGACGATCGCGAGCAGCGTCGGTACGAAGGGAAGCTCCAGCAGCACGATCGAGATGACCGTCAGCGCGCCGAAGGGGCTCGGCATGCCCTGGAACATGCCGTCCTTCATCGTCACACAGGAGAATCTGGCCAGCCGCAGGACGACGGCGAGCAGCACGACCACCGCCGCCAGCGCCGAGACCCGCTGATGGGCGTCGTCCGCGACCATCCCGTACACCAGGACGAAGTACGCGGGAGCGAGACCGAAGCTGATCAGGTCGGAGAGGTTGTCCAGCTCGGCGCCCATCGGTGAGCTGCGCAGCTTGCGTGCCACGAGCCCGTCGAACAGATCGAAGACCGCCGCGCACAGCATCAGGATCACGGCCGTCGCCGCGGAGTGCCGTGCCATGCCGGTCTCGTCGCTGCCCGTGAGATGCGGGATGAGGATGCCGGTCGTGGTGAAGTAGACGGCCATGAAGCCACAGGTGGCATTACCGAGTGTGAGGGTGTCCGCTATCGACAGCCTCAGCGACAGCGGCATCTCCTCCGCGTCGTCCTCCGCTTCGGCCTCGGCCTCGGTGGCCCAGCCGGCTTGCGTGTCAGGATCAATCACGGTCAATTCGAGTCACCCCTGCGGTCGTGGTCTGACCGACCTCGACAGCGACATCGACACCTTCCGGAAGGTAGATGTCGACACGCGAGCCGAAACGGATCAGGCCGATGCGCTCTCCCTGTTCGACCTTGGTTCCCTGGGGCAGATAGGGGACGATGCGGCGGGCAACCGCGCCCGCGATCTGCACCATCTCGATATCGCCCAGCTCGGTGTCGAAGTGCCAGACAACGCGCTCGTTGTTCTCGCTCTCCTTGTTGAACGCCGGAACGAATCCGCCGGGGATGTGCTCCACGGAGGTCACGGTCCCCGCGAGGGGGGCGCGGTTGACATGGACGTTCAGCGGACTCATGAAGATGGCGACCCGGGTGCGCCCGTCCTTCCACGGCATGATGCTCTGCACCACACCGTCGGCCGGCGAGATGACCCGGCCCTGAGTGATCTCACGCTCGGGGTCGCGGAAGAACCACAGCATGCCCGCCGCGAGCGCGGTGGCGGGCACAGCGAGAACAGCGGCACGCCGGGAGCGGCGGGCACGGACCAGCCCGATCGCCGCGGTGGCGACGGTGGGCAGGAGCCACGGCGATGCTCCGCGCGCGAGGCGGACCCGGCCGCGTGGTGCAGAGGTTTGGCTGTGGGGCATGGATGACCTTCGTAGCGGATGATGCCGCGCGGGAAACGGGGGACGGCGGCTTTCCAGCGATGGTATCGGTTGCGAGCAGCAACTGAGCAAGCCAGCAGCCGAGTCGAGCGGCTTGAAGCCGGTGGCCCTTGTCCCCGAGGTGTGGTTCACTTCGCGGCTAAACAAGATCAAAAGCGACAATCAGACCTGCGTTCGGTACTCCTCCAGCAGTCGGCGGCCAATGATCATTTTCTGGATCTCGGCGGTACCCTCGCCGATCAGCAGCATCGGTGCCTCGCGGTAGAGGCGCTCGATCTCGTACTCCTTGGAGAAGCCGTAACCGCCGTGGATCCGGAAGGCGTCCTCGACGACTTCCTTGCAGTACTCGGAGGCGAGGTACTTCGCCATCCCTGCCTCCAAGTCGTTTCGCTCCCCGGAGTCCTTTTTGCGTGCCGCGTTCACCATCATCGCATGGGCGGCTTCCACCTTGGTCGCCATTTCGGCCAGCTTGAACTGGATCGCCTGATGCTGGGCGATCGGCTTGCCGAAGGTGTGACGTTGCTGGGCATATGCCACGCCCAGCTCGAAAGCGCGCTGTGCGACGCCACAGCCCCGCGCGGCGACGTTGACCCGCCCGACCTCGACACCGTCCATCATTTGGTAAAACCCTCGGCCGGTGGTGCCGCCGAGTACCCGATTGGCCGGAATGCGCAGTCCGTCCATGACCATCTCGGTGGTGTCGACGCCCTTGTAGCCCATCTTGTCGATCTTCCCGGGGATGGTGAGTCCGGGCCGCACCTCACCGAAGCCGGCCTCCTTCTCGACCAGGAACGTGGTCATCGACCGGTGCCGGGCCGTGCCCTCCGGAAGGCCCTCGTCGGTACGGCACAACACGGCCACAAGAGTGGACGTACCGCCATTGGTGAGCCACATCTTCTGGCCGTCCAGTACATACGTGTCGCCGTCCCGCACCCCCTTGGACGTGATCGCGGAGACGTCGGAGCCGAGACCGGGCTCGGACATCGAGAACGCGCCACGCACCTCACCGGCCGCCATTTCGGGCAGGAAGGCCTCTTTCTGCTCCTGGGTGCCGTGCTGCTTGAGCATGTACGCCACGATGAAGTGGGTGTTGACGATGCCCGAGACGGACATCCACCCGCGGGCGATCTCCTCCACGCAGAGCGCGTAGGTCAGCAGCGACTCGCCCAGGCCGCCGTACTCCTCGGGAATCATCAGTCCGAACAGCCCGAGTTCCTTGAGGCCCTCGACGATCCGCGTCGGATACTCGTCACGGTGCTCCAGCTCCGTGGCGACCGGCAGGATCTCCTTGTCGACGAAGTCCCTGACGGTCGCCAGGATCTCCCGCTGGATGTCGGTCAGCCCGGCTGTCTGGGCGAGTCGGCTCATGGCTCTGTCACTTCTCCCGGGGCTCGGGGCGGCCGGGCTGCTCGCCGCCGCGCTCCTCGACGTACTTCTCGGTGGGGACCATCACCTTGCGGCGGAACACACAGACGACCGTGGAGTCCTGCTTGTAGCCCGTGGTCTCCACGTACACGATCCCGCGGTCGCTCTTCGACTTCGACGGCGTCTTGCCGAGCACGGCCGTCTCTCCGTAGATCGTGTCGCCGTGGAAGGTCGGCGCGACATGGCGGAGCGACTCCACCTCCAGATTGGCGATGGCCTTCCCGGAGACGTCCGGCACCGACATGCCCAGCAGGAGTGAGTAGACGTAGTTGCCCACGACGACGTTCCTCCCGAAGTCGGTCGTCCTCTGGGCGTAGTTGCTGTCCAGGTGCAGGGGGTGGTGGTTCATGGTGAGCAGACAGAACAGGTGGTCGTCGTACTCCGTGACCGTCTTGCCGGGCCAGTGCTTGTACACCGCGCCGACCTCGAACTCCTCGAAGGTCCTGCCGAACCGCATCGCTCACGCCTCCGGGGCTTCGAAGGCGGTGGTGCGCCGCATCCCGGCGGCCCGCCCCTTGCCCGAGACGACCAGGGCCATCTTGCGGCTGGCCTCGTCGATCATCTCGTCGCCGAGCATCGCCGAGCCCTTCTTGCCGCCCGCCTCCGAGGTGTGGTACTCGTACGCGTCGAGAATCAGCTCGGCGTGGTCGTAGTCCTCCTGGGAGGGCGAGAAGATCTCGTTCGACGCCTCGATCTGGCCCGGGTGGAGCACCCACTTGCCGTCGTAGCCGAGCGCCGCCGCGCGCGCCGCCACCTCGCGGTAGCCGTCGACGTCGCGGATCTGGAGATACGGCCCGTCGATCGCCTGGAGATCGTAGGTACGGGCCGCCATCAGAATGCGCATCAGGATGTAGTGGTAGGCGTCCGCGCCGTAGCCGGGCGGCTGCTGCCCGACCACCAGGGACTTCATGTTGATCGAGGCCATGAAGTCGGCGGGACCGAAGACGATGGTCTCCAGACGCGGCGACGCGCCGGCGATCTCGTCCACGTTCACCAGGCCCCTGGCGTTCTCGATCTGCGCCTCGATGCCGATCCTGCCGACCTCGAAGCCCATCGTCCTCTCGATCTGGGTGAGCAGCAGATCGAGGGCGACGATCTGCTGGGCGTCCTGGACCTTGGGCAGCATCAGGCAGTCGAGATTGTGGCCCGCGCCCTCCACCACCGTGATCACATCGCGGTACGTCCAGTGCGTCGTCCAGTCGTTGACCCGGACCACCCGGATCTTGCCGCTCCAGTCGCCCTTGTTGAGCGCGTCGACGACGGTGTGCCGGGCGCCCTCCTTGGCGAGCGGCGCGCAGGCGTCCTCCAGATCGAGGAAGACCTGGTCGGCCGGGAGTCCCTGGGCCTTCTCCAGGAAGCGCGGGTTCGAGCCCGGTACGGCGAGGCAGGAGCGGCGCGGACGCAGCCGGTTCGCGGCGGCTCCGTCCGTCCCCGGCGCGGCGGACGGGGTGGGGGACGCGGCGGGCGTGCCGGACGAGGCGTGCGTGGCGGGCGCGGTCATGCGTGGACCTCCAGGGGATCGAGCTTGTTCGCTTTCCTGATCTCGTCGACGATACGGCCGACGATCTCGGTGATTCCGAAGTCCTTCGGTGTGAAGACGGCGGCCACTCCGGCCGCCCGCAGCTCCTCGGCGTCGCCGTTCGGGATGATCCCGCCGACGATCACCGGGATGTCGCCCGCGCCCGCCTCGCGCAGCCGCGCCAGCACGTCGGGCACCAGCGCGGCATGCGACCCGGACAGGATCGACAGGCCCACACAGTGCACGTCCTCGGCGAGCGCGGCACCGACGATCTGCTCCGGTGTCAGTCTGATGCCCTGGTAGACCACCTCGAAGCCGGCGTCGCGCGCGCGGACGGCGATCTGCTCGGCGCCGTTGGAGTGCCCGTCCAGACCGGGCTTGCCGACCAGCAGCCGCAGCCGCCCCGAGCGCAGTTCATCCGCGGTGCGGGCCACCTTCTCCCGTACGGCGGCGAGCGGGGTGCCCGCCTCCGCGCCGACCGTGACCGGCGCGCCGCCGACCCCCGTCGGCGCGCGGAACTCGCCGAAGACGTCCCGCAGCGCCCAGGACCACTCACCGGTCGTCACTCCGGCCCGTGCGCACTCCAGGGTCGGGGGCATCAGATCGGCGGTGCCGGCCGCGGCCCTCTTCAGCGCGGCCAGCGCCTCGGTGGCCCGGGCCTCGTCGCGCTCGTCCCGCCAGGTGTGCAGCGCCGCCACCACCCGTGCCTCGTCGGCCGGGTCGACCGTCATGATCGCGGTGTCCAGATCGGCGGTGAGCGGATTGGGCTCGGTGGACTCGTAGCAGTTGACACCGACGATCCTGTCCTCGCCCGACTCGATCCGCGCCCGGTGGTCGGCGTGCGAGGAGACCAGCCGCGACTTGAGATAGCCGGACTCGACGGCCGCCAGCGCGCCGCCCATCTCCTGGATACGGCCGATCTCCGCCAGGCTCTCCGTGACCAGGGCCACCACCTTGTCCTCGACGACACGGGAGCCCTCGAAGATGTCCTCGTACTCCAGCAGATCGCTCTCGTGCGCCAGCACCTGCTGTATCCGCAGCGACCACTGCTGGTCCCACGGCCGGGGCAGTCCCAGCGCCTCGTTCCAGGCCGGGAGCTGTACGGCGCGGGCGCGGGCGTCCTTGGAGAGGGTCACCGCCAGCATCTCCAGGACGATCCGCTGGACGTTGTTCTCCGGCTGGGCCTCGGTCAGTCCGAGCGAGTTGACCTGGACCCCGTAGCGGAAGCGGCGCTGCCTGGCGTCCTCGACGCCGTACCGCTCCCTGGTGAGCGTGTCCCAGATACGGGAGAACGCCCGCATCTTGCACATCTCCTCGATGAAGCGCACACCGGCGTTGACGAAGAACGAGATCCGGCCGACCACGTCTCCCCTGCGCTCCTCGGGGATCCGCCCGGACGCGAACACCGCGTCGAGCACGGCGGTCGCGGTGGACATCGCGTACGCGATCTCCTGCACCGGGGTCGCGCCCGCCTCCTGGAGGTGGTAACTGCAGATGTTGATCGGGTTCCACCTGGGCATGTGGTTCACCGTGTAAATGATCGTGTCGGTGGTCAGCCGCAGACTCGGGGCCGGCGGGAAGACATACGTCCCGCGCGAGAGGTACTCCTTGACGATGTCGTTCTGCGTCGTTCCCAGGAGGGCGGCGATGTCCGCGCCCTGTTCCTCCGCGACCGCCTGGTAGAGCGCCAGCAGCCACATCGCGGTGGCGTTGATGGTCATCGAGGTGTTCGTACGCTCCAGCGGGATGTCCTGGAACAGCCGCCGCATGTCACCGAGATGGGAGACCGGCACGCCGACCCGGCCGACCTCGCCGCGGGCGAGCGGATGATCCGGGTCGTAGCCGGTCTGTGTCGGGAGATCGAACGCGACGGACAGGCCCGTCTGTCCCTTGGCGAGATTGCGCCGGTACAGCTCGTTGGACGCCTCGGCGGTCGAATGACCGGCGTAGGTCCGCATGAGCCAGGGC
This sequence comes from Streptomyces lushanensis, assembly GCF_001700515.1. Lineage (GTDB taxonomy): Bacteria > Actinomycetota > Actinomycetes > Streptomycetales > Streptomycetaceae > Streptomyces > Streptomyces lushanensis. Next base: position 22,261 of record NZ_MAUD01000020.1, on the reverse strand, counting down.
CGGTCCTTGTGACGGTCTGTCATGGCACCGCCCTCAGGCCTCGGTTGGCGCGGGGGAGGAGGAGACGGCGCGCGGGCGGCCCTGGGCGCGCGCGTGCCCGTCCTGCCCGGCGTGCCCGTCCTGCCCCGCGTGTCCGTCCTGCCCCGCGTGTCCGTCCCGCTCGGCGGGCGCGTCGCGGAACAGGTTGATGGCGTCGACGTGCCGCGCGCGCAGCTCCTCGTCGCGTACGCCCAGGCCCTCGCGCGGCGCCAGCGCCAGCACACCGACCTTGCCCTGGTGACGGTTGCTGTGCACGTCGTACGCGGCCTGGCCGGTGTCCTCCAGGGCGTACACCTTCGACAGGGTCGGGTGGATCCGGCCCTTGGCCACCAGCCGGTTGGCCTCCCACGCCTCGCGGTAGTTGGCGAAGTGCGAGCCCACGATCCGCTTCAGGGACATCCACAGATAGCGGTTGTCGTACTCGTGGGTGTATCCGGAGGTCGACGCGCAGGTCACGATCGTGCCGCCCTTGCGGGTGACGTACACACTCGCGCCGAAGGTCTCGCGTCCCGGGTGCTCGAAGACGATGTCCACGTCCTCGCCGCCGGTCAGTTCGCGGATGCGCTTGCCGAAGCGCTTCCACTCACGCGGATCCTGATGGTGTTCGTCCTTCCAGAACCGGTAGCCCTCGGCGGTGCGGTCGATGATCGCCTCGGCGCCCATCCGACGGCAGAGTTCCGCCTTCTTGTCGCTGGAGACCACACAGACCGGGTTGGCGCCGCCGGAGAGCGCGAACTGCGTCGCGTACGAGCCGAGTCCGCCGCTCGCGCCCCAGATCAGCACATTGTCGCCCTGCTTCATCCCGGCGCCGTTGCGGGAGACGAGCTGGCGGTAGGCGGTGGAGTTGACGAGGCCCGGCGCCGCCGCCTCCTCCCAGGTCAGATGCTGGGGCTTGGGCATGAGCTGGTTGGACTTCACGAGCGCCAGCTCCGCCAGACCGCCGAAGTTGGTCTCGAAGCCCCAGATCCGCTGCTCGGGATCGAGCATCGTGTCGTTGTGGCCGTCGGAGGACTCCAGCTCGACGGAGAGACAGTGGGCGACGACCTCGTCGCCCGGCCGCCAGGCGTTGACGCCGGGTCCGGTGCGCAGCACGACACCGGACAGGTCGGAGCCGATGACGTGGTACGGCAGATCGTGCCGCTTGGCGAGTTCGCTGACCTTGCCGTACCGCTCCAGGAAACCGAAGGTCGGCAGCGGCTCGAAGATCGACGTCCAGACCGAGTTGTAGTTCACCGAGCTGGCCATGACGGCCACGAGGGCCTCGCCGGGGCCGAGTTCGGGCACCGGTACCTCGTCGAGATGGAGCGACGTACGGGGATCCTTCTCACGGGTGGGGAGACCGGCGAACATCTCCGTCTCGTCCTTGTGCACGGTCACCGCGCGGTACGAACCGGGGACGGGCAGTGCGGCGAAGTCCGCGGACGTGGTGTCCGGCGATTGGATCGCGTCCAGGATTTCCTTCACGGTGGAGCCTCCGGCGAAGCTGAGGGAGCGAGATGCGCGAGGGCCGCTCGCTGCTTGCTGATGTGCGGTGGAGGTGCCGTCGGTTCGGCGGGTGCTGCGCCGGGGTGGGCGCGGAGGTTGCCTGTGACGCAGGCGTCGGGCGCACAAGCGGGCTGGCTTGCGGGAACAGCCGGACAACCTCACGGTATGGCACGCCGTGACACATGACAAGGCACTGGGTGCCAGAAATCTCTCTCACTTGTCATCGGTGCGACACGCATGAGCAATGTCTACCGCTCCCTCGGCAGGGAGTATCACCTCATGTGACCATATGGGCGCATGGTGTGCCGAGGAACGGTCATGGCGGGACTCCGGCGCGACGGCGGCGCGGCTACGCGTCTCTGAGCGCCTGCTTGATGGTGCGCATGACCTCGTCCAGCGGGGCGTCCGTGCGCGCCACCGTCACCAGGACATCCCCGCTGGTACGGGCGGAGGCCGCGGCGTGCCGCGGCTTGCCGCCGATGGTCCGGCCCGCGCCGATACCCGCGCCGAAGGTCTCGCGCACGATGGCGAAGGCATGGTCGAGCTGCGCCTCCACATCGCCCCGGCCGCCGGCCCGCAGCCAGCGGCGCAGCACATGGTTGTGCGCGGTGACGACCGCGGACGCGGCCACCTCCGCCAGCAGCGGGTCGTCGTTGCCGTCGGTGTGGTCGCGCTCGTCGAAGTGGCCCAGCAGATAGCGGGTGAACAGCCGCTCGTAGCGGGCCACCGAGGCGATCTCGCGCTCACGGAGCGTGGGCACCTCACGGGTGAGGCGGTAGCGTTCCACGGACACCGCCGGGGAGGCCGCGTACATCCGCATGACCTCCTTGATGCCCCGGCAGACCGTGTCCAGCGGATGCTCGTGCGCCGGAGCGGCGTTGAGCACCGCCTCCGCCCGTACGAGCGTGTCGTCGTGGTCCGGGAAGATCGCCTCTTCCTTGGAGCGGAAGTGCCGGAAGAAGGTGCGGCGGGCGACCCCGGCCGCGGCGGCGATCTCGTCGACGGTCGTCGCCTCGTACCCCTTGGTCGCGAACAGTTCCATCGCCGCCGCCGCCAGCTCCCGGCGCATCTTCAGCCGCTGGGCGGCGGCGCGGGTGCCCGCGGCACTCTCCGGAACGTCGGACCTGGTGCTCGTACGGGAGGACTTGGCGGGCTGGGACATGAGGTGAACGTACTGCATCGGCGCGGGAGAGCGCTTCCCGGCGCAGGGAACATGATCAACGCCGTGCGTATTCGCGGAAACCACGCCCGGTCTTGCGGCCGAGACAGCCCGCGGCCACAAGATGTTCGAGCAGCGGTGCCGGTGCCAGGCCCGGATCACGGAACTCGCGGTGCAGCACCCGCTCGATGGCCAGTGACACATCGAGACCGACCACGTCGAGCAGTTCGAAGGGGCCCATCGGATATCCGCCGCCCAGCTTCATGGCGGCGTCGATGTCGTCGAGCGTGGCGTAGTGCTCCTGGACCATCTTGATCGCGTTGTTCAGATACGGGAAGAGCAGCGCGTTCACGATGAACCCGGCCCGGTCGCCGCAGTCCACCGGGTGCTTGCCCACGGCCGTGGCCACCGCGCGGGCGGTGGCGTGGACATCGTCGGCGGTCAGGACCGTACGGACCACCTCGACCAGCTTCATCGCCGGGGCCGGGTTGAAGAAGTGCATCCCGATCACGTCCCGCGGGCGGGAGGTCGCGCGGGCACAGGCGACCACCGGGAGTGAGGAGGTGGTGGTGGCCAGGACCGCGCCCGGCCGGCAGACCTTGTCGAGTGCGGCGAAGAGCCGCCGCTTGGTCTCCAGGTCCTCGGCCACGGCCTCGACGGCGAGATCCACCTCGGCGAGGGCGTCCAGGGAGTCCGCCGGGGTGATCCGCGCCAGGGCCCGCTCACGCGCCTCGGCGGTCAGCCTGCCCTTGTCCACGGAGCGGGCCAGGGACTTCGCGACCCGGGCCGTGGCGTCCGCGGCCTTCTCCGGGGTGCGGGCCGCGAGCACCACGTCGAAACCGCCCTTGGCGAAGACCTCCGCGATCCCGCTCGCCATGGTGCCGGAGCCCGCGACACCCACGGAGCGGACGGGCCGGGCCGGGCTCGCGGGGCGGCCGGACCGGGTGGCGTCCCGCGAGGCGGGCGCGTCCTTTGGAGTCAGCGCGTCCGGCACCACCGTGCCGCTGCCGGGACCCTCGTACGTGTAGAAGCCGCGCCCGGACTTACGGCCGGTCAGCCCGGCCTCGCCGAGCTGTCTCAGGACCGGCGCCGGGGCGTGCAGCCGGTCGCGCGAGGCCGCGTACATCGCGTCCAGCACCGTACGGGCCGTGTCCACGCCGATCAGGTCGAGCAGCGCGAGCGGGCCCATCGGCAGCCCGCAGCCCAGCCTCATCGCCGCGTCGATGTCCTCGCGGGAGGCGTACTTGGCCTCGTACATCGAGGCGGCCTGGTTGAGATAGCCGAAGAGCAGACCGTCCGCGACGAAGCCCGGCCGGTCACCCACCGCGACCGGCTCCTTGCCCAGCTCCCGCGCCAGCGCGGTGACCGCCGCCACGGCACGCGGCGCGGTGAGGACCGAGGAGACCACCTCGACCAGCCTCATCGCCGGGGCCGGATTGAAGAAGTGCATCCCGAGCACGCGCTCGGGACGCGCGGAGTCCGCGGCCAGCCGGGTCACCGACAGCGCGTTGGTGCCGGTCGCGAGGATCGTCGAGGGGCCGACGATGCCGTCCAGCGCGCGGAAGACCTCCCGCTTCGTCTCGTACGACTCCGGGACCACCTCGATCACCAGATCGGCGCCGGCGGCGGCGTGCGGATCGGAGAAGGTACGGAACCGCGCGAGGACCGTGCGCCGCTCCTCGTCGGTGAGCCGCCCGCGCTCCACGGCCCGCGCGGTGGACGCTTCGAGCGAGGCCACGGCGTGGGCGGCGGCCGTGTCGCTGATGTCGATGCCGACGACCTCACGGCCGGCGCGGGCGAGTGTCTCGGCGATACCGGTCCCCATGGTGCCGAGACCGACGACGGCGATGGTGGAGAGAGGGATGTCCATCACGGGACTCCAGAGGATGAGTGACGACTGAGGAGAGGCACGAGGGCTCACGGGCGGCGAGGCACGCGGAGGGCGGCGCCGGAGCGCGGCGAGCGCGCTCACGCCGAGGCGGATCGCGGTGGTGCCGGCGGACCCTGTTCCGGAGCCGCGCCGTACGGACGGTCCGGACGGGCCGGACCGCGAGGGTGCTGAACCGACAGCGCTCACGACGGCTGCGTCACCAGGCCGTCGGGAGCCACGGGGGTTTCCCGCTCATTTGAGATTAACCGACGGGTAACGAGCGCGCCATAGCTGGGCCCCTGTGCGCTGCGTCACGGTGGCGGGCCGGACGGTGGCGGGGGGACGGGCCGTTACGGCGAGGTCGGTGGAGCCTCGCGGGCGTCGATACGCTGGGCCGTATGGATGAGGACTTCCGCTCGCTGGTGGACCGGGTGCGGGAAGAGTCCGGTGGATCCGAGGCGTGCGAGCGGCTCATCGCCACCGAGGACCGGGAAGAGCTGGCCGCCGTCCTCACCGAGCGTGAACGGCCGCTGTGGGCACGGGAGATCGCCGCGTTCCGGCTCGGTCGCGCCGGTGACCGGCGGGCCTTCGAGACGCTGGTGCTGCTGCTCAACCACCGTGACCCCGAGCGCTGTGTCTCCGCCTCCCACGCCCTCGCCGGGCTCGGTGATCCTCGGACTCCCCGGGCAGCCGCCGCGCTCGCCACCAACGCGCTCCGTACGGCCTACGCGCTCGCTTCCGTGCGGCTGCTCACCGAGTTACGGGCCGTCGAGTCCGTACCCGCGCTGATCGCCACGCTGGAGCGGCTGCTGGCTCCCGACGAGCCGCACTGGCGTGTGGCCCTCGCCTGTGTCGAGGGCCTCGGCCGGCTCGGGGACGGCCGGGCCCGCGCCGTGCTGGAAGCGGCCCGCGACCGTCCGAGGCTCGGCGCCGCCGCCGAGGCCGCGCTCCGCGCCCTCGCGTAGCGCGCCGCGGCGGGCGCCGCCCGGGACCCGGAGGCCGTGGGCTCAGTCCGTCCCGCCGTCGCTCTCCCGGACGATCGCGAACGCCTCTATCTCCACCAGCAGTTCGGGCCGGAACAGCGCCGCGACCTGGACCGCGGAGCTCGCCGGCGGGCGGGTCGTGTCGATCACCGCGTCCCGTGCCTCCCGGACCGCCGGCAGATGGGCCACATCCGTCACGAAGTACGTCAGCTTGACCACATCGTCGAAGCCGGCGCCGGCGGCGGCGAGGCAGCGGCGCAGATTCTCGAAGACCTGACGGGCCTGGGCTGCCGGATCGCCCTCGCCCACCACCTTGCCGTCCGTGTCGAAGGCACACTGGCCGGAGACGGCGACGAAGCGGCCCGTGCCCCAGACGACTTGGCTGTAGCCGTGCCCGGGAGCGACACCGTCCGGAGCGTGCAGATGCGTGAGTTCACTCATGCGCCCATCCTTGCCCATGCCACCGACAGCCGGCCGAGCGGGTTCCGCGACCGACCCGTCCGCCACGTCCGTCGCGACCGACCCGTCCGTCGCGACCGACCCGTCCGTCGCGTCCGATCCGTCACAGCAGTGTGAGCTGGGTGGTGCCCGGCCTGACCGGCAGAGGGGGCACCGCGGGCCGGTCCGCGTCCCCGGCGGGAGTGATGCGCCGGGCCCCGCCCCGGCTCGTCGGTCCGATCCCGAACTCGTCGGCCAGTTCGTGCACCTGCCGGGTGATCCGGCGCTGGTACCACTTGGGCGCGTAGGCGCCCTCCGCGTACAGCCGCTCGTACCGCGCCACCAGATACGGATGGTGCCGCTCCAGCCAGGCCATGAACCACTCGCGCGCGCCCGGTCGCAGATGCAGTACGAGTGGCGTCACGGAGGTGGCGCCGGCCGCGGCGATCGCCCGTACCGTCGCCCGCAGCTGGTCCGGCCGGTCGCCCAGGAAGGGGATGACCGGCGCCATCAGCACTCCGCAGCCGATGCCGTTGCCGGCCATCGCGCGCACGACATCGAGCCGGCGCTCGGGCGAGGGCGTGCCGGGTTCGACCGTGCGCCACAGCTCCTGGTCCATGAAGCCGACCGAGACCGAGACGCCCACCTCGGTCACGGAGGCCGCCTCCCGCAGCAGGTCCAGATCGCGGAGGATCAGCGTGCCCTTGGTGAGGATGGAGAACGGGTTGGCGTGATCGCGCAGGGCCGTGATGATGCCGGGCATCAGCCGGTAGCGCCCTTCCGCGCGCTGGTAGCAGTCGACATTCGTCCCCATCGCGATGTGCGCGCCCTGCCAGCGGCGCGAGGCGAGCTGCCGGCGGACCAGCTCCGGTGCGTTGATCTTGACCACGATCTGGGAGTCGAAGCCCAGGCCGGTGTCGAGGTCCAGATAGCTGTGGGTCTTGCGGGCGAAGCAGTAGACGCAGGCGTGTGTACAGCCCCGGTACGGATTCACCGTCCATTCGAACGGCATACGGGACGCGCCCGGGACCTTGTTCACGATCGAACGGGCACGGACCTCGTGAAAGGTGATCCCGCGGAATTCGGGGGTGTCGAAGGTCCGGGTGGTCACCGCGTCCGTACCGAAGAGCGCGATGTCCCCGTTCGCCCCCGGCCTTGAGGTGTTCTCGACCAGATTGTCCCAGCGCATGGGTACCTCCTCGGTAGCACTGGTCTCAGAATAGAACACATGTTCCCTTGATCGCATGTGACCTGGATTTGGGCAGGTGGACCGGAGGGTGGTTGGGTGGCCGCACCCCACCGAAAATCGAGTGCTGGAGGAACAGCCATGGCGCAGGTCGAGGCCACGACGGAGCGAATCATCGCGGCGGACCCGGAGACAGTGTTCGATGCGCTGGCCGACTACGAGAACACCCGCGCGAAGCTGCTGCCCTCGCAGTTCAGCGAGTACGAGGTGCGGGAGGGCGGCGACGGCGAGGGCAGCCTGGTCCACTGGAAGCTCCAGGCCACGAGCAAGCGGGTACGTGACTGTCTGCTGGAGGTGACGGAGCCGAGCGACGGGCGGCTCGTGGAGAAGGACCGCAATTCCTCGATGGTCACCACCTGGACCGTGACCCCGGCCGGAGAGGGCCGTTCGAAGGCCGTCGTCACCACCGTCTGGGACGGCGCCGGCGGCATCGGCGGCTTCTTCGAGCGGACCTTCGCGCCCAAGGGCCTGGGGCGTATCTACGACGTGATCCTGGAACGGCTCGCCGCCGAGACGGAGACCCCGCGGTCCGGGAACGGCGCGGGAACCGGGAAGTAGCGCTCGGCCCTCCCGTACTCGTCCTGCCGGTCCTGCCGGTCCTGCCGGTCCTGCCGGTCCTACCGGTTTTCCGGGTTCCGCCGGTTCTCCGGATCCTTCCGGTTCTCCGGGTCCTCCCGAAGCCGGTCGACCGTCAGCACGACTCGTCCCGGACCGTCCCGGCGCGTCATCGCCGAGGTCACCGTTTCGAGTGGTTTCCCCGCGACGCCGTTGCGCGCCCCCCGCGCGACACGTCGCGGGAAAGCCCCTGATGAGCGCCATGGCGCAGGCTCTGCCGCTCAACCCGCCCCCGTCACCACCCCGTTCGGAGGGAAAGCCTTCCGCTTGCTCCTGCTTGGCGTGCAATGTGAAGAATGACGCCGCGCAGGTGCGACGAGGGGAGCAGTACGTGGGCGGGACCACTCTGGTCAAGGGCGGCGAGCGGGCCACCGGGAACGAACAGGGCGCCGCGCCGGCCATGGCGACGGCGCCGTCCGCCACCGCCGGTCCTCCGCCACCACCGCCCGCCGGCGGCACGGCCTCCGGCGAACCTCTCAGCCCTCGCCGGGTCCGGCTGGTCTTCCTCGGGCTGATGCTCGCCCTGCTGCTGGCCGCGCTGGAACAGATGATCGTGGCCACCGCGCTGCCGAAGATCGTCGGTGAACTCCAGGGCCTGGACCGGATGTCCTGGGCGATCACCGCGTATCTGCTCACCGCCACCATCGGGCTGCCGATCTACGGCAAGCTCGGGGATCTCTTCGGCCGCAAGGGCGTCTTCCAGTTCGCGATCGTCGTCTTCGTGATCGGCTCCGCGCTGGCCGGCTGGTCCCGCACCATGGACCAGCTCATCGCCTTCCGCGCCATCCAGGGCATCGGCGCCGGCGGACTCATGATCGGCGTCCAGGCGATCATCGCGGACATCGTGCCCGCCCGTGAGCGCGCCCGCTTCATGGGACTCATCGGCGCCGCGTTCGGGCTCGCCTCGGTGGCGGGACCGCTGCTCGGCGGCTTCTTCACGGACCATGTCTCCTGGCGCTGGTGCTTCTACTTCAATGTCCCCTTCGGCCTGATCACCCTCGCCGTCGTCACCGTGGTGCTCAGACTTCCCAGGCCCGCCGCTCGCGCGCGGCTCGACATCCTCGGCGCGCTGACGCTCACCGCCGCGTCCACCTGTCTGGTCCTGCTGACCAGTTGGGGCGGGACGGAGTACGCCTGGGACTCCCGGGTCGTCCTCGGACTCGCCGCCGGCACCGTCGCAACGACCCTGCTGTTCCTCGTCGTCGAGCACTTCGCGGCCGAACCGATCATTCCGCTGCGGCTGTTCCGCGACTCCGTCTTCAACATCACCAGTCTGGTCGGCGCGGTCGTCGGTGTGGCGCTGTTCGGCGCGGCCAGCTATCTGCCGACCTTCCTCCAGATGGTCGAGGGAGCCAGCGCCACCGAGTCCGGGCTGCTGACGCTGCCCATGATGGGCGGCATCGTCGTCGCCTCGCTCGTCTCCGGACAGCTCATCAGCCGTACCGGCCGCTACAAGATCTATCCGGTGCTCGGCAGCGCGCTCTCGGTGGCGGGCATGTGGCTGCTGTCGCGGCTGGAGACCGACACGTCCATGGCCGAGTGCGGATTCGCGCAGGCGGTACTGGGTCTGGGCATGGGCCTGGTGATGCCGGTGCTCATCCTGGCCGTGCAGAACGCCGTACCGCCCGCCGACCTCGGCACCGCCACCAGCGCCAACAACTACTTCCGGCAGATCGGCGGCAGCGTGGGCGCCGCCGTCTTCGGCACCCTCTTCGCCGACCGGCTCACCGACGCCCTCGCCGACCGCGTTCCCGCCGGAGCGGGCCTGCCCGACGCCGAGTCCATCACCCCGCAGGCGGTCCACGCGCTGCCGCCGGCCGTCCGTGACGGCTATGTCCAGGCGTACGCGGACGCCATGCCGCGGATCTTCCTCTGTCTCGTGCCGGTGCTCGTCCTCGGCCTGTTGATCGCCTTCTTCCTCAAGGAGAAACCACTGGTGTCCCAGAACGCCTCAGCCGCCGAGTCCCCGGTCGTCCCCGGCGCGCGGACCGCACCGGACGGCGGCCCGGCCGCCGCGCCCGCGCCGGCCCCGTACATCTCGGGAGTGGCCGTCTGCGGCACGGTGCGCCACCACGACGGCTCCACCGTGCCCCGCGCCGCGCTCACCCTCATCGATGTCCACGGACAGCAGATCGGGCGCGGAGCGAGCGGGAGCGACGGGCGGTACGCGCTGAGTGTGCCGGGCGCGGGCTCGTACGTGATGATCGCGGCGGCCCCGGGACATCAGCCGCAGGCGGTCACGGTGACCGTGGGCGAGCGGCCCGTCGAGCTGGATGTGGTCCTCGGCGGCGCGGGCCGGCTGGCCGGGGCCGTGCTCACCGCCGACGGCACTCCGGTGCGCGACGCCGCCGTGACGCTCACGGACGTACGGGGAGACGTGGTGGCGTCCACCCGCAGCGGACGCGAGGGTGCCTATGTCATCTCGGAGCTGGTCGCCGGGGAGTACACCCTCGCCGCGAGCGCGCCCGCCTTCCGGCCCGCGGCGCTGCCGGTCAGTGTGCAGGCCTCGCGCGAGACACGGCAGGACATCGAGCTGGCCGGCGGAGCGGTGCTGCGCGGTACGGTGCGTGCGGGCGGCGGCCGCCCGGTCGAGGACGCGCGGGTCACCCTGCTCGACGCCGCGGGCAATGTGGTGGACACCCTGACGACAGGATCCGACGGCACCTTCCGGTTCGTGGATCTCTCCTCCGGTGAGTACACGGTGATCGCGGCCGGGTATCCGCCGGTGGCCACCGTGCTCCAGGTGGCGGGCGGCGGACGTACCGAACGCGATCTCCAGCTCGGTCATGAAGATTGACTGAATTTCAGTCAATAGAAGGTTGTGCGCGGGCGCACGACCTATTAGTTCATTGACCGGCGCAACCCCTGTGAGGGGCCGTACCGTGGAGGGCGGAGCCGCGGATCCTGGCGGCAGGGAAGGAGCCTTCCACCCATGGACAGTGGTGTTCCGCCGGGACTGCCGGGGCAGTTCGCCGCGGCCGGCCGGATTCCGCTCGCCGTGGTCGTCGTGGACGGTGACGGCCTCGTATCGCACTGGTCGTCGGGCGCACGGCGGCTTTTCGGCCATCCCAAGGAAGAGGCCGTCGGCCGGCACGCGGACGATCTGATGCCGGTCGCCGGAGCGCTCGCCGAGGAAGAGTACGGGGTGGCGCACGGCACGTACGACGGCTACGACGAACTGGGCCCCGAGCTGCACGCCCGTGGCTCCTATCCCACCGCGGGCCGCGCGAAGGTCTCCCATCCCGAGCGCGGCAGGCTCGATGTTCTCTGGTGGGCCTATCCGCTGATCGGTCCGGGACCGGGACGTCATCTCGTGCTCGCCGCGGACGCGGGCCAGTTGCGTCCCGGGCTCTCGGAGGACGGCGCGAGCGAGGCGGACTTCCTCCGGATCGCTCCGGGCTTCGCCCATCACACGGAGTTCGCCCAGTCGGACGCACTGGCCCGGCGGCTGCCGGACATCCTGCCGAACATGGGCCCGGCCGAGTCCAGCCGGATCATCGCACAGGTCCTCGAACTGGGCTATCCGGTACTGGAGTTCAGCCGCCATGACCGGGTGCCGGTCACTCCCGACTGGGGCGTGCCCAGAAGGGCCCCGGGACAGCTCGGCGGTCCGGAGCCCGATCCGGCGACGGCGGGACCGGCACAAGGGGCACGGGACGCGCCGCGGCCGGGAAGGGGCCCGGTGCCCCGTCCCGAACTCGACCTCGAATACGCGGCGGTGCGCGAGCGGCTGGAGTTCCTGAACGACGTCAGCGGCCGTATCGGCTCGTCGCTCGATCTGGCCCGGACGATCCGCGAGGTCACCAGCGCCGCCGTGCCCCGCTTCACCGACTTCGCGGGGACGCATCTGCGGGCCGCGGTCCTGGCCGGTGAGGGATTCCCGGACGGACCGCCCGATGTGACCACCATCTGGCACCGGGTGTGGGTCGAGCACAACGACGAGCCGGGCCGGTGGGACGACACCGTGCCGGTCGGCGAGGCCATCGCCTTTCCGGAACACACTCCGTTCTTCCAGTGCATGGTCACCGGAGAGCCCGTGCTCATCCCCCGGCTGAGCGAGGAGATGGGGAATCGTATCTCCGGTGAGTTCGAGAAACGGGACCTGCGTCCGCTGATCAACCACCGCTCCATGCTGCTCGTACCGCTGAAGGCACGGGACGTGGTGCTCGGTTTCATGGTGCTGATGCGGCGGCCCGACCGTGAGCCGTTCGACGAGATGGACCGGACGACCGGCGCCGAACTCGCCGCGCGGGCCGGGCTCGTACTCGACAACGCGCGGATGTACACGTACCAGGAGAATGTCGCGGAGACGCTCCAGGACAGCATGCTGCCACAGGTCGCGCCGCACATGGCCGGCTGTGACATCGCCACCCGCTATCTGCCGGGCACCCGGCTCGGCCGTATCGGCGGCGACTGGTTCGACGCGGTCAAACTGCCCGGATCGCGTACCGCGCTGGTCGTCGGCGACGTGATGGGACATGGGCTCAACTCGGCCGCGATGATGGGCCAGTTGCGTACCGCCGTCCAGACGATGGCGGCCATGGAGATGCCGCCCGCCCAACTGCTGCGCGGTCTGGACGACTTGGCGCAGCGGCTCGGTGAGCAGTATCTGGCGACCTGTCTGTACGCGGTGTACGACCCGATCAGATCCCAGCTCCAGATCGCCAACGCCGGTCATATCCCGCCCGTACTCGTACGCGCCGAGGACGGCAGTGCCGAACTGCTGGACATCCCGACCGGCGCGCCCGTCGGAGTGGGCGGCGTGGCCTTCGAGACGCTGACGGTACGGGTCGGGCCGGGCGACCGGCTGGTGCTGTGCACCGACGGGCTGGTCGAGGTGCGCGGCGAGGACATCGGCGACGGTCTGGCCGCGCTCTGCGCGTCCGCCGCGCATCCCGCCGCCTCGATGGACGACGCCTGCGACACCATCATCCGCGCGCTGAACACCCGTGACGGCCGCAAGGACGACGTGGCGCTGCTGATGGCCCGGCTGAACGGCATCCCGGACGGTGATGTGGCCGAGTACGAACTCGCCCTGGACCCACGGGAGGTGGGCAGGGCGCGACGGATGGTGCGCGAGCGGCTGCTCGGCTGGTCGCTGCCGGACGCGGTGGAGGTGGCCGAGCTGATGGTCAGTGAGCTGGTCACCAACGCCATGAACCACGCGCACTCCCATCGGGTCGGGCTGCGCCTGGTCCGTACGGACGCCCTCCTGTGCGAGGTCACCGACGACGAGCCGGCGCCCGCGACCCTGCTGAACGCGGGCCAGGGCGACGAGTCCGGACGTGGTCTGCGCGTGGTGAGCAGCCTCGCGCGGGAGTGGGGAACGAGCAGTACGGCACGGGGGAAGACGGTCTGGTTCGAGCAGTCCCTGACGCGGAAGGTGCCCACCCGCTACCACGGTTGATGAAAGAAATCTCCCGTCCCCTTGCCCGCCGACCTGCGCGGACGGTAGTCCGGACGCTGCGGCACCGCCGTCGGCGGGCCGGACCCGGGGAGGACCGTATGGACGTGTCACAGCGCTATCGCGAGGCATGGGAAGGTTACTGGCGGGAGACCTCGGACACGCCCGGTGAGGCGATCTGGGACTCCGATCCGTCGCTGACCGCGAGACCCCACAGCGAGCTGCTGCTGCCGTACGCGGATCTGTCGCTGCCCGTCGTCGACCTCGGGTGCGGCAACGGCACCCAGACCCGCTATCTGGCCACCCGGTTCGCCCGTGCGATCGGAGTCGACCTGTCCCATGCGGCGATCGAGCACGCGCGCCGCGCGGACACCGCGAAGAGCGCCGAGTTCGAACAGCTCGATCTGGTCGACCGGGACGCGGTGCGGGCGCTGCGGGACCGGATCGGCGACACCAATGTCTATATGCGGGCGGTGATCCACCAGAGTGAGCCCCGGGACCGGCCGGTGGTCGCGGGAGCGGTGGCGGAGCTGCTCGGCGAGCGGGGCAGGGCCTTCGTGGTGGAGCTGACTCCGGCGTCGAAGGCGGTGCTCCAGCAGGCCGCGTCGGGGCCGGACGGTCCGCCCGCGAAGCTGCGGCGGGTCTTCGACCACGGTCTCAAGCCGGCGAGCGCCACGGACGAGGAGGTGCCCACGCTGCTGAGGGCGGCGGGTCTGACGATCCTGGCGACGGGCGACACCGCGCTCGCCCAGACGGAGAGGATGCCGGACGGGAGCCGTATCGACCTGCCGGCCAGATGGTTCGTGCTGGCCGGGGGGTGAGCGCCGGCGCCGGGCGCGGTCCCTCGCCGTGACACGGGCGGGCGGGCAGGCCGCCCGGTTGGACGGGTGGGTCCTCGGGGTGGACAGGTGGTCGCCGGGGTGGACGGGCGGGTGCCGGGAGTGAGATCTGCGGTGTCGCGGGTGAGACTTCCGTCATGACACCTCAACCGACACTCGTCATCGGCGGCTCCGGCAAGACGGGCCGCCGGGTCGTGGCCCGGCTGCGCGAGCGGGGCGTACCCACGCGCGCCGCCTCGCGTTCCGGGGAGACACCGTTCGACTGGGAGGACCGCGCCACCTGGAAGGCCGCGCTGGACGGCGTGGGAGCCGTGTACATCGTCCCGCTGGACACCGCGCCGTCCCGGACGCCCGCCCTGGTGGAGCAGGCCGTGGCGGGCGGGGTCATGCGGCTGGTGCTCCTCTCGGCCCGGGGAGCCGACGTTCCCGGCTACTTCGGCCCCGCCTTCGACGGCGGACCCCACATCGAGGGCGAGCGGGCGGTACGCGCCTCGCGCGCGGCCTGGACGATCCTTCGACCGGGCTGGTTCGCGCAGAACTTCAGCGAGGGCGCGTTCCGCGACGAGGTGCTCGCCGGTGAACTGGCGCTGTTCGCCGGGGACGGCGCGGCGTCCTTCGTGGACGCCGAGGACATCGCCGAGGTGGCGGTCGCCGCGCTCACCGGACCCGGCCACGAGGGGCAGGTCTACGAACTGTCCGGGCCGCGCGCCCTGACCGTCGACGACTGCCTGGCCGAGATCGGGAGGGCCACGGGCCACCGGGCACGCTATGTCCCGCTGGACGAGGCCGCGTACCGCGCCCGCCTGATCTCCCGGGGAGTGGCCGAGGACGACACGGCGACCTGGGTCGACGCGCTGAAGCCGATCAGGACGAACCAGGAGGCGCCCGTACGCGACGGTGTCGTACGCGCGCTGGGCCGGCCGCCGCGCGACTTCGCGGAGTTCGCGCGCACGGAGGCCGCGGCGGGCGCATGGCGCGTATGACACGCTTCGGTGGCCGGGACCGCCGGGTGGTTGTCCACAGGGCTGGCAGGGGGCCGTGAGGACGCGTACGGTTTCTCGCCATGAAGATCTTGATCAGCGCCGACATGGAGGGCGCCACCGGTGTGACCTGGCCGGCGGACGTCCTGCCGGGCACACCGCAGTGGGAGCGGTGCCGCTCCCTGTTCACATCCGATGTCAACGCGGCGGTGCTCGGCTTTCTCGACGGCGGCGCCGACGAGGTGCTGATCAACGAGGCGCACTGGAGCATGCGCAATCTGCTGCTGGAGCGGCTGGACGAGCGCGCGCAGATGATCACCGGGCGGCACAAGTCGCTCTCCATGGTCGAGGGCGTCCAGCACGGTGACGTGGACGGGATCGCCTTTGTCGGCTATCACACCGGTGCCGGTACGGAGGGCGTGCTGGCGCACACCTATCTGGCCAATTCGCTCACCGGTGTATGGCTGAACGGCGCACGGGCGAGCGAGGGACTGCTGAACGCGCGAGTGGTCGCGGAGTACGGCGTTCCGGTGGTGCTGGTCACCGGTGACGATCTGACCTGCGCGGACGCCGACGGATACGCGCCGCGGGCGCGCAAGGTCGCCGTGAAGGACCACGTCTCGCGGTACGCGGCGGTGTGCCGGACCCCGGCGCGTACGGCCGCCGACATCCGCGCCGCCGCCAAGGAGGCCGCGACGCTCGCCGGGCGGTACGCGCCGGTCGTGGGCGGTCCCTTCACCCTGGAGCTGGAGTTCGACGCCGCGCACCTGTCCGATGCCGCCACGGTCGTGCCGGGAGTGGCGCCGAGCGGTGAGCGGCGTGTGACGTACACCAGCGGGACGATGTATGAGGCCATTCGTACCTTCAAAGCGGTCACGACGATCGTCTCGGCCGCGGTGGAGGAGCAGTATGGCTGACATGACGCCCATCGACACGAGTGTGGTTCCTGATACGGCGGCGTTCGACGAGGTGGTCACCTTCACCTCGGAACTCATCCGTATCGACACCACCAACAGAGGCGGTGGGGACTGCCGGGAGCGGCCCGCGGCCGAGTATGTCGCCGAGCGCCTCGCCGACGCGGGAATCGAACCGACGCTGCTGGAGCGGACTCCCGGACGCACCAATGTGGTCGCCAGGATCGAGGGCACGGACCCGTCCGCCGACGCGCTCCTGGTCCACGGCCATCTCGACGTCGTGCCCGCGGAGCCCGCCGACTGGACCTCGCATCCCTTCTCCGGGGAGGTCAGGGACGGTGTGGTGTGGGGCCGTGGCGCGGTCGACATGAAGAACATGGACGCGATGGTCCTGTCCGTCGTGCGGGCCTGGGCCCGGTCGGGGGTCCGGCCGCGCAGGGACATCGTGATCGCCTACACCGCCGACGAGGAGGCCAGCGCCGCCGACGGCTCGGGCTTCCTCGCCGAGCGGCACGCCGAGCTGTTCGAGGGCTGCACGGAGGGCATCAGCGAGTCGGGGGCCTTCACCTTCCACGCGGGGCCCGGCATGGCGCTCTACCCGATCGCCGCGGGGGAGCGGGGCACCGGCTGGCTGAAGCTCACCGCCCATGGCAAGGCCGGCCACGGCTCCAAGGTGAACCGGGCCAACGCGGTCAGCAGGCTCGCCGCCGCCGTCGCCAGGATCAGCGAACACCCCTGGCCCGTCAGGCTCACCCCCACGGTGCGGGCGGCTCTCGCCGAACTCGCCGCGCTGTACGGGATACATGTCGACGTCCATGCCGAGGGCTTCGACCCGGACGGGCTGCTGGGCAAGCTCGGCCCGGCCGCCGCACTGGTCGAGCCGACGATGAGGAACAGCACCAATCCGACCGTCCTGGAGGCCGGTTACAAGGTCAATGTGATTCCGGGTCAGGCCATCGCCTATGTCGACGGGCGGATGGTGCCCGGCGGTGAGGAGGAGTTCCGCACCACCCTGGACCAGCTCACCGGTCCGGATGTGGAGTGGGAGTTCCACCATCGTGAGGTCGCGCTCCAGGCGCCGGTGGACTCACCGACCTTCGCCAAGCTGCGCGCCGCCGTCGAGCGCTTCGATCCGGACGGGCATGTCGTGCCGTACTGCATGTCGGGCGGCACCGACGCCAAGCAGTTCTCCCGGCTCGGGATCACCGGCTACGGCTTCTCGCCGCTCAAGCTGCCTCCCGGCTTCGACTACCAGGCGCTCTTCCACGGAGTGGACGAGCGGGTGCCCGTCTCGGCGCTGCACTTCGGCGTCCGTGTCCTCGACCACTACCTGAAATCCGCTTAGGAGCCCGACGATGCCGATCACATGGTCCGTGGATCCCTACGGGACGTGGCCGTCCCCCATCGACGCCACGCTCGCCGCCTCGCACGACGGGCGCCCCGAGTTCGTGGGAGCCGTCGGCGACGAGGTGTGGTGGACGGAGCCGCGTCCGGCGGAGGAGGGCCGGCGCGCGCTGGTGCGGCGGCGGGCGGACGGCCGCGAGGAGCCGGTGCTGCCCGCTCCCTGGGACGTGCGCAGCCGCGTGATCGAGTACGGCGGTCTGCCCTGGGCCGCTGCCGTCCGGCCGGGCCGTGGCCCGCTGGTCGTCTTCGTCCATCTCCCCGATCAGCGGCTCTACGCGTACGAGCCGGACGGCGCCGGTGAGCCCCGGCCGCTCACGCCCGTGTCGGCGACCGGCGGCGGACTGCGCTGGGCCGATCCGCGGCTGCTCCTGGACCGGGACGAAGTCTGGTGCGTGCTGGAGGAGTTCACCGGTGAAGGGCCCGGCGACGTACGGCGGGTGATCGCGGCCGTTCCGCTGGACGGCTCGGCCGCCGAGGACCGCTCCGCCGTACGGGAGCTGTCCGACGACCGGCACCGTTTCGTCACAGGACCCCGGCTCTCGCCCGACGGACACCTCGCCGCCTGGCTCGCCTGGGACCATCCGAGGATGCCCTGGGACGGCACGGTGGTGATGCTGGGCGAGGTGACGGAGACCGGCCCGTTCACGCGGATCAGGGCGGTGGCCGGGGACACGGACGAATCGGTCGCGCAGGCCGACTGGGCGCCGGACGGCTCGCTGCTCTTCGTCTCCGACACCAGCGGCTGGTGGGAGCTTCGGCGCATCCGCCCCGACGCGCTCGTACAGGGCCCGGACGGCCCGCCGGACGTCATCCCGAGCACCAGCCTCTGCCCCGGCCGGCGGGAGGAGTTCGGCGGACCGCTCTGGAAGATCGGCCTCCAGTGGTTCCATCCCCTGGACAACGGGCTGATCGCCGTCCTGCACGGCAGAGGCACCACCGCGCTCGGCATACTCGACCCGTCGACCGGTGAACTGGCCGACGCCGCCGGCCCCTGGACCGCGTGGGCGCCGACCCTGGCCGTCCAGGGCGACCGGGTGACCGGGGTCGCCGCGAGTCCGCGCAGCGCCTACGAGATCGTGGAGCTGGACACCGCCACCGGCCGCGCCCGGGTGATCGGCGCGGAGCACCGGGACGCGGTGGATCCCGCGTACTGCCCCGAGCCCGAGGCCCGTACCTTCACCGGGCCCGGCGGCCGTGAGATCCACGCCCAGATCTATCCGCCGCACCATCCGGGCCACCGCGCGCCCGACGGCGAGCTGCCGCCCTACGTGATCCGGGCCCATGGCGGCCCCACCAGCCAGGTGCCGCTCGTCCTCGACCTGGAGATCGCCTACTTCACCTCGCGGGGCATCGGTGTCGCCGAGGTCAACTACGGCGGCTCCACCGGCTACGGCAGGGCCTACCGCGAGCGGCTGCGCGAGCAGTGGGGAGTGGTCGATGTCGAGGACTGCGCGGCCGTCGCCGAGGCGCTGGCCGCGGAGGGCACCGCGGACCGGGCCAGACTCGCCGTGCGCGGCGGCAGCGCGGGCGGCTGGACGGCGGCTGCCTCGCTCACCACCACGGATGTCTACGCCTGCGGCACGATCATCTATCCCGTCCTCGATCTGCTCGGCTGGGTCACCGACGGGACCCATGACTTCGAGTCGCGGTATCTGGACTCGCTGATCGGGCCGCTCGCCGAGGTTCCCGACCGCTACCGCGAGCGTTCGCCGCTGCACAATGTCGACCGGCTCACCGCGCCGTTCCTGCTGCTCCAGGGGCTCGACGATGTGGTCTGCCCGCCCGCGCAGTGCGAGCGGTTCCTGGAGCGGACGGCCGGCCGGGGAATCCCGCACGCGTACCTGACCTTCGAGGGCGAGGGTCATGGCTTCCGCAGGGCCGACACCATGATCCGCGCGCTGGAGGCCGAACTGTCGCTGTACGCGCGGACCTTCGGCATCGACCGAACCGACGTCCCGAGGCTGGAGCTGATGAAGTGAGCGCCACCCCCCGGCCGCCGGCGCCCTCGCACGCGACACCGGCCCCGCCGGCACCGCTCACGCGCCTGCTGCCGCTGACCCGGCCCGCGCGGCTGCGTCCGGGGGCCAGGGTCGCGGTGGTGGCGCCCAGCGGGCCCGTCGCGCCGGACCGGCTCGAAGCGGGGCTCGACATCCTGCGCGGCTGGGACCTCGATCCCGTCGTCGCCCCGCATGTCCTGGACGTCCATCCCCGGCTCGGCTATCTCGCGGGCACGGACGAGGACCGTGCCCGCGATCTCCAGGAGGCGTGGTGCGATCCGTCCGTCTCCGCGGTGCTCTGCGCACGCGGCGGCTACGGAGTCCAGCGCATGGCCGATCTGCTCGACTGGACGGCGATGCGGGCGGCGGGCCCCAAGGTCTTCGTCGGCTACAGCGACATCACCGCGCTGCACGAGGCGTTCGCGCGGCGGATGGGCCTGGTCACCCTGCACGGTCCGATGGTCGCCACCGTGGCCTTCCTGAAGGACGCCCTCACCCAGGAGTCGCTGCGCGCCACGCTCTTCGAGCCCGAGTCGGTACGGACCCTCGGCCGGGACACGGCCCGCTCGCTCGTCCCCGGCCGGGCCGGGGGCGTCACGCTCGGCGGCTGCGTCAGCCTGCTCGCCGCCGATCTCGGCACTCCGCACGGGCGTCCCTCCGCGGCCGGGGGCCTGCTGCTGATCGAGGACGTGGGCGAGGAGCCGTACCGCCTCGACCGCATCCTCACCCAGCTCGTACGCTCCGGCTGGCTGGACGGCGTCGCGGGCGTCGCGCTCGGATCCTGGACGGAGTGCGGACCGTACGACGCCGTGCGGACGCTGTTCCTCGACCGGCTGGGCGGGCTGGGTGTACCGGTCGTGGAGGAACTGGGCTTCGGCCACGGGGAGTCGGCGCTGACCGTGCCGCTGGGCGTGCCGGCGGTCCTGGACGCGAAGAGCGGCACCCTCACCCTGGAGGTACCCGCGCTGACCTGACCACGAGCCGGGCCGCCGCCCGCCGTGCCCGCGCCCGGTGGGTCAGCGGCCCTTGCGGTTGATCTTCATGGTGTCCATGTCGGTCACGGTGGACCGGAGCTCGCCATGGCCGTATCCCAATGTCCTGAGCGCCGTCTCGGCGCGGTCCTCGGCGAGCGCTCCCGCCATCTCGTCGCCGTCCGCCGCGTCCGAGACGACCACGTACCGGTAGCTGAAGTGCCTGAGCGTCCGGTCATAGGTGAGGGAGCCCTCCGGCGTGAACCGCATCTCCGTGAGACCGTGCCGGTCCACCTCGCCGACCAGCCGGGCCCTCGCCCCGTCCGTCAGCCCCTCGAACGTCCCTCGCACGATCACCCGGTAGGTGTGCCGTGTGGTCATCCCGCCGCCCGCCTTCCGTTCTTGGCGAAACCTCTCGGCTCGCCGAAACCTGTCGGAGAGGGAGAATACGGCGGCGAGGATGGTCCGTATGCGGAATATCGTGGTGATCGACGCCCCCTCCAACCCGGGCCTGCGCCCCCCCGGCGCCCGGCGCGGTGCCGGGCTGCCACAAGCTCGCGGGCGCCCTGCGTGAACAGCGGATCGTCCAGCGGCTCGGCGCCTTCGGCGACGACTGCTCCGGGGACCACCCCGGCCACGGGAGCGACGGCTGACCCGACGCCTGACACGCCGAGTCACCCTGGTCAGTCGGGCGTTCGCCGTGTTCCATGGTCATCGGGCCGTCGGCCGAAGGAGCTGTCGGCCGCCCGTGTGAACGAAGCGAGGTTGCCGTGGCCACGACCGTGCGACGTGCCGTACTGACCCTGCCCGCCGCCCCCCTGGGGCCGGAGAATCCGCTGCCGGCCCTGCGGACCCTCGACGAGGCGCACACCGTCGACGAACGCGACAGAAGGAGACTGCCGGGCGACATGGCACGGCAGATCGGCTACGAGCCGCTGCGCACGCCATTGCCCGTCCGCATCCTGGACGGTTACGGACGGGAGCGCCAGAAGACCGGTCTCGACGTGATCGTGATCGAGAACGACCGGCTGCGGGCCACCGTGCTGCCCGGTCTCGGCGGCCGGATCCACTCGCTCCACCACAAGCCGACCGGGCGTGAGCTGGTCTACCGCAACCCGGTGTCGCAGCCCGCCTGTTTCGCGCTCAACGGGGCGTGGTTCTCCGGCGGTGTCGAGTGGAACATCGGCGCCACCGGCCACACCACCCTCTCCTGCGCGCCGGTGCACGCCGCGCTCGTCCCGGCACCCGACGGCGGCGAGATGCTCAGGCTCTGGGAGTGGGAGCGGCTGCGCGATCTGCCGTTCCAGGTCGATCTGTGGCTGCCCGACGGCTCCGACTTCCTCTACGCAGGCGTACGGATCCGCAATCCCCACGAGCGGACCGCGCCCGTCTACTGGTGGTCCAACATCGCGGTCGAGGAGAGCGAGGGCACCCGGGTGCTCGCGCCGGCGGAGTCGGCCTGGCACTTCGGGTACGAGCGCAGGCTGCGCGAGGTGCCGGTGCCGGTGGCGGAGTCCGGCGGCGCGGACCACACGTACTCCACGCGCGCCCAATTCCCGGCCGACTACTTCTACGAGGTGCCCGCCGGCGCACGGAAGTGGANNATACGCGGAGATCCAGGCCGGCCTCGCCCGTACCCAGCTCGAACACATCCCTCTCGAAGCCGAGGGCGAGCTGAGCTGGCTGGAGGCGTACGGACCGCTCGCGGCGGATCCGGAGGCCGTCCACGCGGACGACTGGGGCAGGGCCAGGAGCGAGGTCGCGGACCGGCTCGAAGCGGCGCTCCCGCGCGCGGACGTCGACGCCGCGTACACGGCATGGCTGCCGTACGCCGACGCCGAACCGGGCGAGCGGCTCGCGGAGGGCTCCGGCTGGGGCGCGCTGGAAGTGCTGCGCGCCGGGTACAAGCTCCCCGGC
>NZ_MAUD01000002.1 GCF_001700515.1 Streptomyces lushanensis | reverse complement strand
CTCGCTGCACGCGACCGGCGCCTCCGCGCTCCGGGTACGGCTCTCACCGGCCGGCGAGGACGCGGTCTCGGTCAGCGTGGCCGACACCTTCGGCGCGCCGGTCGTCTCCGTCGACTCGCTGGTGCTGCGCCCGGCCTCGGCGACACCTCTCGACGGCGCCGCCACGGCGGCCCGGGACGCGCTGTTCGCCCTGGACTGGCAGCCGGTACGCGGTGCCCGGGCACTCACCGGCCCGGTCGCCCTGGTCGGTCCCGACGCCCTCGGGCTGAGCGAGGGCCCGGCCTCGGCCCTCGCCGTCGAGCGGCACCGGGATCTTCTCTCGCTGGCGGCGGCGGAGTCCCCGGTCCCCGCCGTGGTCCTCGTGACGGTCGCCACCGGGCCGGACGCCGACATGGCGCGCTCCGCCCACGATCTGACGGCCGGCGTCCTCGCCACCGCGCGGACCTGGCTGGCCGAGGAGCGGTTCGCCGGCTCCCGGCTGGTGTTCGTGACCCGCGGCGCGGTCGGCGGCCACGACCCGGCCGCGGCGGCGGTCCAGGGACTGGTCCGCTCCGCGCAGTCGGAGAATCCCGGCAGCTTCGCCCTGGTCGACCTCGATCCGGCACGGCCCGCCGCCCTGCCGCCCGAGGCCCTCGGCACGGACGAGCCGCAGACCGTGGTCCGCGACGGCAGGGTCCTCGCCGGACGTCTGGTGCGCCGTACGCCCGGCGGGAGCGGTGCCGGACCGGTCCGGGACACCGGGGGCCGCGTGCTGATCACCGGTGGTACGGGCGGTCTGGGCGCGGTGTTCGCACGGCATCTGGTGGCGGAACACGGCGTACGGCGGCTCCTGCTGGTCAGCCGTCGAGGCCCGGCCGCCGAAGGTGCCCAGGAGCTGGCGGCCGAACTGACCGCCCGGGGCGCCGATGTCGTCCTCGCCGCGTGCGACGCGGCCGACCGGGCGCCACTGGCGGAACTGCTCGCCGAGCACCCCGTCTCCGCCGTGGTGCACACGGCCGGAGTACTGGACGACGGTGTTCTCGGCTCGCTCACACCCGAGCGGCTGGACACCGTACTGCGTCCCAAGGCCGACGCGGCCTGGCACCTCCACGAGCTGACCCGCGAACTCGATCTGACGGCCTTCGTGGTCTTCTCCTCCCTCGCCGGAGTCCTCGGCGGCGCCGGGCAGGGCAACTACGCGGCGGGCAACGCGTTCCTGGACGCGCTCATCGAGCGCCGGCGGGGCGAGGGCCTGCCCGGCACCTCGCTCGCCTGGGGCCCCTGGGAGCGTCCGGGCGGTACGGCCGGCGGGATGACCGCCGCCCTGGCCGACACCGAGGCGGAGCGGCTCTCGCGCTCGGGAGTGCCCGCGCTGCCGGTCGAGCAGGGCGTGGCGCTCTTCGACACGGCGCTCGCGTCCGGCGAGGCGCTGCTCGTTCCCGTACGGCTGGATCTGCCGGTGCTCCGCGCCCAGGGCGAGATCCCGCCCGTGCTGCGGTCGTTGATCCGTACCCGCCCCCGCAGGGCCGCGGTCTCCGGCTCCGCCACGGCAGGCGGGCTGGCCCAGCGGCTTCGCCGGCTGGACGAGACCGACCGTGTCGACCTGCTGCTCGATCTGGTGCGCGCCCAGGTCGCCCTCGTCCTGGGGCACGCCGGCGTCGATGTCCTCACCGCCGTGACCGGTCTCCGGCTGCCCGCCACGCTGGTCTTCGACCATCCGACCGTCCGGCATCTGGTCACCTACGTCCTCGGCGAACTCCTCGGCGCGGAACCGGCACAGGCCGCTCCCGGGCGGGCGCGTACCGCCGCCGAGGCCGACGATCCGGTCGTGGTCGTGGGCATGGCCTGCCGCTATCCGGGAGGCGTCGCGTCGCCGGAGGACCTGTGGCGGCTGGTCACCGAGGGCACGGACGCCATCTCCGGATTCCCGGCCAATCGCGGCTGGGACCTGGACGCGCTCTACCACCCGGACCCGGACCACGCCGGTACGGCGTACACCCGCTCCGGCGGATTCCTGCACGAGGCGGGCGAGTTCGACCCGGCTTTCTTCGGGATGAGCCCGCGCGAGGCGCTGGCGACCGACTCGCAGCAGCGGCTGCTGCTGGAGGCATCCTGGGAGGCCGTCGAGCGCGCGGGCATCGATCCGCTCTCCCTGCGCGGCAGCGCGACGGGTGTCTTCGCCGGAGTGATGTACAGCGACTACAGCGCCGTTCTCGCGAGTCCCGAGTTCGAGGGCTTCCAGGGCAGCGGCAGTTCACCGAGCCTCGCCTCCGGCCGTGTCTCGTACACGCTGGGCCTGGAGGGCCCGGCCGTGACCGTCGACACCGCCTGCTCGTCCTCGCTGGTCGCCCTGCACTGGGCGATGCAGGCACTGCGCTCCGGCGAGTGCTCTCTCGCGCTGGCCGGCGGAGTGACCGTCATGTCGACCCCGTCGGTGTTCGTGGACTTCTCCCGGCAGCGCGGGCTCTCCCCGGACGGCCGCTGCAAGGCCTTCTCCGACACGGCCGACGGCGTCGGCTGGGCCGAGGGTGTCGGCGTGCTGGTGCTGGAGCGGCTCTCGGACGCGCGGCGGGCCGGTCATGAGGTCCTGGCCGTCGTCCGGGGCAGCGCGGTCAACCAGGACGGTGCCTCCAACGGACTGACCGCGCCCAACGGCCCGTCCCAGCAGCGGGTGATCCGCCAGGCGCTCGCGGGCGCCGGACTGGCGGCCGAGGACGTCGACGCGGTGGAGGCCCATGGCACGGGTACCACCCTCGGTGACCCGATCGAGGCACAGGCCCTGCTCGCCGCCTACGGGCGCGATCGCGACCCGGCGCGCCCGCTGCTGCTCGGCTCGGTGAAGTCCAACATCGGGCACACCCAGGCGGCGGCCGGAGTCGCGGGCGTCATCAAGATGATCATGGCGATGCGGCACGGCACCCTCCCGCGGACCCTCCACGCCGAGGCGCCCTCCTCGCATGTCGACTGGTCGGAAGGCGCCGTGGAACTGCTCACCGAGCAGACGCCCTGGCCCGAGACCGGCCGCCCGCGCCGGGCCGGGATCTCGTCGTTCGGCATCAGCGGCACCAATGTCCACACCATCATCGAACAGGCCCCGGCCACCGCGATCCCGGCGCCGACCGCGCGGCCCGCCGCCGAGGGGCCCGTCCCCTGGCTGATCTCCGGCCGGACCAGGGACGCCCTGCGCGGCCAGGCGGCCCGGCTGCTCGCGTTCGTACGGGCGGAGCCAGGACCCGACCTGCTGGACGGCGCGTTCTCGCTGGCCACGACCCGCTCGCGGTTCGACCGGCGGGCGGCCGTGGTGGCAGCGGACCGTGAGACGCTGCTGAGGGCGCTGGCCGCGCTGGCCGCCGGCCGTCCCGATGCCGCGCTCGTCGAGGGCGAGGCGGCACGGCGCGGCAGGATCGCGCTGCTCTTCTCCGGACAGGGCAGCCAGCGGGCCGCCATGGGACGCGAGCTTCACGAGCGGTTCCCGGTGTTCGCCGAGGCGCTGGACGCGGTGGCCGCCGTACTCGATCCGCTGCTGGACCGTCCGCTGCGCGAGGTGCTGTTCGCCGACGAGGGCACGGCCGAGGCCGCGCTGCTGGACGGGACCGGCTGGACGCAGCCCGCGCTGTTCGCGGTCGAGGTCGCGCTGTACCGGCTCGTACGGAGCTGGGGCATCAAGCCGGACCATGTCGCGGGCCACTCGATCGGCGAACTCGCCGCGGCCCATGTCGCGGGCGTGCTGTCGCTCACCGACGCCTGTGTCCTGGTCGCGGCCCGCGCGAGGCTGATGCGGGCGCTCCCGGCCGGCGGCGCGATGGTCGCGGTCCGGGCCACCGAGGAGGAGGTGACCCCGTATCTCTCCGGGCGCGTCTCGATCGCCGCCGTCAACGGGCCCTCCGCCGTGGTGATCTCCGGCGACGAGGACGCGGTACGGGAGATCGCCGCCGCGTTCGAGGCCGAGGGACGCAAGACCAAGCGGCTGCGCGTCAGCCACGCCTTCCACTCGCCGCACATGGACGGGATGCTGGAAGCCTTCCGCGCCGTCGCCGCCGGGCTGGCCTACGCGCCGCCGCGGATCCCGCTCGTCTCCGGTCTGACGGGTGGTCTCGTCACCGCCGAGCAGGTGTGCTCCCCGGAGTACTGGGTCGAGCAGGTGCGCGAGTCCGTGCGCTTCGCGGACTGTGTGACGACGCTGCGGGACGCGGGCGTGACCACCTTCCTCGAACTGGGCCCCGACGGACCGCTCACCGCCATGGCACAGGACACCCTCGGCGACACCGGCGACGCCGAACTCGTCCCGCTGCTCCGCGCGGACCGTACCGAACGGCTCGCCGTCGCCACGGCGCTGGCCCGGCTCCACACCCACGGTGCCGCCGTCGACTGGTCCGCCTACTTCGCGGGCACCGGCGCCCGCCGGGTGGATCTGCCCACGTACGCCTTCCAGCACGAGTTCTACTGGCCGCAGCTCACCACGGCCCCGGCCGGGACCGCCACCGACCCCGGCGACCAGCGTCTGTGGGCCGCCGTGGAGCGTGGCGACGCCGACGAGCTGGCCACGATCCTCGGCCTCGGCGAGGGGGAGCACGGTTCGCTGGGCTCCCTGCTGCCCGCCCTCACCTCCTGGCGGCGCGGCAAGCGCGAGAAGACCCTGCTCGACTCGCTGCGCTACCGGACCCGTTGGGTGCCGCTGGGCAGGCCCGCCGCGCCGGTCCTGGACGGCACCTGGCTGCTCGTCACCAGCGACGGCACCGATCCCGCGCTCGGCGACGAGCTGACGGGCGCGCTCGGCGCCCATGGCGCGCGGGTGCGCCGGCTGGAGCTCGATCCGTCGTGCGCCGACCGGGCCGTACTGGCCGAACGGCTGCTGGCCGTCGAGGAGTACGACGGGACGGCCAACGTCCTGTCCGTACTCCCGCTGGACGAACGCCCGAGCGCCGCGTATCCGCCGCTCACCGACGGACTCGCCCTGACCGTCGCGCTCGTCCAGGCACTCGCCGACACCGGCGCGCGAGGACGGCTGTGGACCGCCACCCGGGGCGCCGTGTCGACCGGGCCCGACGATCCGGTCACCCGTCCCGCCCAGGCCACGGCCTGGGGACTGGGCAGGACCGTCGCTCTGGAGCACCCGAGGCTCTGGGGCGGGCTGGTCGATCTGCCCGGCGCACTCGACCACCGGGCCGCACAGCGCCTCGCCGGGGTGCTCGCCACCAAGGACACCCCCGACGGTGAGGACCAGATCGCCCTGCGCGCCTCGGGAGTCCACGGCCGCCGGCTCGTCCGCCACACCGTCCCGGAGCTCCCCGCCGCACCGGAGTTCACCGCCCGGGGCACCGTGCTCATCACCGGCGGCACCGGCGGTCTCGGCGCCGAGGTGGGCCGCTGGCTGGCCCGCGCCGGCGCGGAGCGGCTCGTACTGACCAGCCGGCGCGGGCCCGACGCGCCCGGCGCCGCCGCGCTCCGCGCCGAACTGGAGGAGCTGGGAGCGCGCGTCGAGATCGTCGCCTGCGATGTCGCCGACCGTGACGCGCTCGCCGCCGTACTGGCCGGCGTCCCGGACGGGACACCGCTGACCGGAGTGGTGCACACCGCGGGCGTCGGCCAGTTCGGACCGCTCGACCAGACCGGCCTCGCCGAATTCGCCCGGCTGACCTCGGCCAAGCTCGCGGGCGCGGCACATCTCGACGCCCTGCTCGGCGAGCGCGAACTCGACCTGTTCGTCCTGTTCGGCTCCCTCGCCGGGGTCTGGGGCAGCGGCGGCCAGAGCGCCTACGGCGCCGCCAACGCCTATCTCGACGCCCTGGCGGAACACCGCCGCGCCCGGGGACTGACCGCCACCTGCCTCGCCTGGGGCCCCTGGGCCGAGGCGGGCATGGCCGCCGACGGAGCGGTCTCCGCCACCTTCGAACGGCAGGGCCTGGGCCTCCTGGAGCCGGGACCCGCGATCACCGAGCTGCGCCGCGCGGTCCTCGGCCAGGACCCCACCGTCACGGTCGCCGACGTCGACTGGGAGCGCTACGCCCCGGTCTTCACCTCGGCACGCCCCAGCGCCCTGCTCGCGGATCTGCCCGAGGTACGGGCACTCACCGGCGCCGCCGACGCGCACGACACCGGCACGGCCCCGGAGTTCGTCACGCGCGTACGGGCCCTGACCGAACCGGAGCAGATCCGTCTCCTCGCCGATCTCGTACGCGCCGAGGCCGCCGCCGTCCTCGGACACGGCTCCGCCGACGGCGTACCGGAGACACGCCCCTTCCGCGACATCGGCTTCGACTCGCTCACCGCCGTCGAACTGCGCAAGCGGCTCTCCACGGTCACCGGACTCACCCTGCCCAGCACGATGGTCTTCGACCATCCGACGCCGCCGGAGCTGGCGGAGTATCTGCGGGCCGAGATCCTCGGCGCCGTCCTGGAGGTGGCGGGCCCCGTCGCCACCGGGGCCGCCGCCGACGAGCCCATCGCCATCATCGGGATGAGCTGCCGCTTCCCGGGCGGGGCCGGCTCTCCCGAGCGGCTCTGGGAACTGGTCACCCAGGGCGTGGACGCGGTGTCCGAGTTCCCCGTGAACCGCGGCTGGGACGCCCAGGGCCTCTACGACCCCGACCCGGACCGGCCGGGCAGGACCTACTCGACGCAGGGCGGATTCCTGCACGAGGCCGACGCGTTCGACCCCACGTTCTTCGGCATCTCACCGCGAGAGGCCCTGGTGATGGATCCTCAGCAGCGGCTGCTGCTGGAGACCACCTGGGAGAGCTTCGAGCGCGCCGGTATCGATCCCGGCGCCGTACGGGGCAGCCTCACCGGCACCTTCATCGGCTCCAGCTACCAGGAGTACGGACTCGGCGCGGGGGAGGGGGCCGAGGGCCACATGGTCACCGGCAGCAGCCCCAGCGTGCTGTCCGGGCGGCTCTCCTACGTCTTCGGGCTCGAAGGCCCGGCGGTCACGGTCGACACGGCCTGCTCGTCCTCGCTCGTCGCCCTGCATCTGGCCTGTCAGTCGCTGCGCAACGGCGAGTCCACGCTCGCGGTGGCGGGCGGCGCCACGGTCATGACGACCCCGGCGCCCTTCGTCGCCTTCAGCAGGCAGCGGGCCCTCGCGCGGGACGGCCGGTGCAAGGCGTTCTCCGACGACGCCGACGGCATGACGCTGGCCGAGGGCGTCGGCATCCTGCTGGTCGAGCGGCTCTCCGACGCCCGCCGCAACGGGCATCCGGTACTGGCCGTGATCCGCGGCTCGGCGATCAACCAGGACGGCGCGTCCAACGGACTGACCGCGCCCAACGGCCCGTCCCAGCAGCGCGTCATCCGCCAGGCCCTGGCCAACGCACGGCTGGAACCGTCGGACATCGACGCCCTGGAGGCCCATGGCACGGGAACGCCGCTCGGCGACCCGATCGAGGCCCAGGCGCTGCTGGCCACCTACGGCCGTGCACGCGACCCGGAGCGTGCCCTGCTGCTCGGCTCGGTCAAGTCGAACATCGGGCACACCCAGTCGGCGGCCGGTGTGGCGAGTGTGATCAAGATGGTGATGGCGCTGCGCAACGGTGTGCTGCCCCGGACGTTGCACGCGGAGTCCCCGTCGTCGCATGTGGACTGGTCCTCGGGCGCCGTCCGTCTGCTGTCGGAGGCGCAGGAGTGGCCGGAGACGGGTCGTCCGCGCCGGTGTGCGGTGTCGTCGTTCGGTATCAGCGGCACCAACGCGCACACGCTGCTGGAGCAGGCCCCGGCCGAGCGGGAGTCCCCGGAATCCGTGGCGGCGACCCCGCCCGGGGCCGGCCCGCGCGCCGTCGCGGACGGCGCCGTGCCCTGGGTGATCTCGGCCCGTACCGGCTCCGCGCTGGGTGAGCAGGCGGCCCGGCTGCTGTCGTACATGGAGACGTGTGACCCGGCGCCGGCGCCGCTGGACGTGGCCCACTCGCTCGTCGCGTCCCGCGCCGTGTTCGAGCACCGGGCCGTGCTCGTGCCGGGCGCGGGAGAGGACCCGGCGGCGGCCCTGCGCGCGGTGGCCGAGGACGGACCGTCCTCCGTGGTCGCCCGAGGCGTGGCGGATGTGGAGGGGCGGACGGTGTTCGTCTTTCCGGGGCAGGGTTCGCAGTGGGTGGGGATGGGTGCGCGGTTGCTGGACGAGTCGCCGGTGTTCGCGGGGCGGGTGGGGGAGTGTGGGGCGGCTCTGGGTGAGTTCGTGGACTGGTCGTTGGTGGATGTGCTGCGGGGTGTTGAGGGTGCTCCGTCGTTGGAGCGGGTGGATGTGGTGCAGCCCGTTTCCTTCGCGGTGATGGTGTC
>NZ_MAUD01000199.1 GCF_001700515.1 Streptomyces lushanensis | reverse complement strand
GCCCTGGGCCGCAGCCGCCCCACACCCCCGTGCGTCGGCGTACCGCTGCCGCATGCCCGGAATGTCCTGAACTCCTGACACCCACGACCGGAAAACAGAGAAGGCATCATGGTGAAGAAGCTCCCCAAGACCGGCCCGTCAGCCACCGCCCTCACCGCGACTTCTGTCGCGCTCGCCCTCGCCGCCGCCCTCGCGGCGAACGGTCCGGCTCCCGCGTCGGCCGCCACCGCGACGGCCAAGGCCCCGGTGGACAACGTACGGATCGCCGCGCACTTCGACCTGGACCAGGGGCGGATGCCGGAGAACATCGCCCTGTCCCCGGACGGCACCGCCTACGTCACCTTCGCCGCCGCTCGCCAGATCGCCGAGGTCACCCCGGCGGGCACCACGCGGATCCTGGCCACGCTGCCCGAGCCGGCCGACGGCGGCGTCCGCACCCCGGTTCTCGGCTTCGCCCTGACCACCGGCATCGTCCGGGCCCACGACGGCACTCTGTACGTTCTGTACGCCACCGGCACCGAAAGCCTCACGGGCCTGTGGCGCCTGCGGCCCGGCGGCGAACCGCGGCGCATCGCCGCCCTGCCCGCCGACGGTCTGCCCAACGGCCTGGCCCTGGAGCCGCGTACCCGCACCCTCTACATCACGGACTCGGTCCTCGGCACCATCTGGCGCGTGCCCACCACCGGCGGCACCCCCACCGTCTGGTCCGCCGCCCCCGAACTGGCCTCCGCCGGCTTCCTCGGTGTCAACGGCCTGAAGATCCACAACGGGGCGGTCTGGGCCACCAACCTCGACAGGGGCACCCTCCTGCGCATCCCCGTCCAGCGCGGCGGACACGCAGGACGGGTACGGATCCGGGCCACCGGCCTGACCGGCATCGACGACTTCGCCTTCACCGGCCACGGCGACCGGGTCCTGGCCGCCCTCAACGGCCCCAGCGAGGTCGCGCTCATCAAGCCCGACGGCCGCCACACCACCGTCCTGACCGCCACCGACGGCCTCCGGAACCCCACCTCCGTCGCGCTGCGCGGACACACCGTCTACGTCCTGAGTGCCGCGTACACCACCGCCGACGATCCCAACCTCGTCCTCGCCGACCTCACCGGCAACCGCTGAGCGGGGTCGGCTGTCTCGGCGGCGGCATGGAGCGGCGGCGGCACCCGGCCCGATGCGGGGCGGGTGCCGCCGCTGCGGGTGCTGCCGCCGTCGGCGCGTACGAGCGGGTTCGAGGTCGGAACAGGGTTCGAGGTCGGAGCAGGGTGAGGACGGGTCAGAGCAGGGTGAGGACGCGGGGGCCGTCCCGGGTGATGGCGACGGTGTGCTCGATGTGGGCGGCGCGGCTGCCGTCGATCGTACGCAGAGTCCATCCGTCGGGGTCGGTGCGGTACTCGTCGCGCCCTCCGGCCATGAGCATGGGTTCGATGGCGAGGGTGAGACCGTGGCGCAGAGGGAAACCGCGGCCGGGTCGTCCGCGGTTGGCGACGTGGGGGTCCTCGTGCATCTGCCGGCCGATGCCATGGCCGCCGAAGTCGGCCGGCATGCCGCAGTCGGCGGTGCGGGCGACGGCGTTGATGGCGTGGGAGATGTCTCCGATGCGATGGCCCACGGTGGCGGCGGCGATGCCGGCGTCCAGTGCCCGCTGGGTGGCGGCGATGAGTTCGAGGTCTGCGGGACGGGGGGTGCCGACGGTGAAGCTGATCGCGGCGTCCCCGGTCCAGCCGTCGAGTTCGGCTCCGCAGTCGATGCTGACCAGATCGCCGTCGCGCAGGCGGTAGTCGTCGGGGATGCCGTGCACCAGGGCGTCGTTGACGGAGGCGCAGATGACCGCCGGGAAGGGGCTCGGGGCGAAGGAGGGCTGATAGCCCAGAAACGGAGAACGCGCCCCGGCCTCGGTCAGGACGGCGCGGGCGGCTTCGTCGAGCTCGCGCAGGCGCACCCCCACGGTCGCCGACCGGCGGGCGGCCTCAAGAGCCTGGGCCACGACGCGTCCGGCTTCACGCATCATCTCCAGTGCCGCGTCGGTCTTGATCTCCACCATGTGCCGTGACTCCCTGCGATACGAGCTTCCCAATACTTATACCGGTATTAGTATCACAGGCGCAGCACACTGGACCCGCCGGCCGGTCAGGACCCGATCTCGCCCATCGGGTCCTGACCGGCCCACGGAGACGGCCCCGGCTCGAACGGACGGTGCCGTACGCCGGACATCGGCTCGGCGCCTACGCGGTGACCGTGTGACGCGTACTCAGTGACCGTGCTTGGGGAGGTGGAAGCGGTGCGCTGGGCGGTGCGCGGTCGGCGCGGAGGATGGAGTGGCGCCTCGGTGCGGGGAGTCCGGGGAGTCCGCCGTGGGCGGCCTGTTACGGGCGTCGTCGAGTCGGTCCCTGAGTTCATCGCGCTCGGCCACGGCGTGGCGTGCCGCGCGCCGCTTCCTGCCGCGGTGAGCCATCAGCGCCGCGCCGCCCAGCATGAGCCACAGTCCGAGACCGAAGATCAGCGCCAGGGCCAGCCCGCTCAGGAAGGCACCCAGTGCGTTGAGGGTGAATGGCTGGCTGCTGAACAAGGTCACCGCGTAGTCGGGTCCTCCGGAGAGGTTGAAGGCGATGAGCAGTGCCGTGAAAGCGGCGGTGGCCGCCATCAGCAGAATCCCGATGATCAGCATGGCTGTACCTCGTATCGCTGGCAGAGTCTTCCGGGAAGCCCGCCCCGGCCATGTCGCAGAGGCCATCTGGACCGCACTCCAGCCGGCCGGCTCGACCTGACCACCTCACTCTCCACCTTCCACCGAGGCCGGACCGGCCGCATCCGGGGACGGCAGGTAGGCAGGTAGGCAGGTACGGCGCGTACGGCAGGGGGCGGACGAGACGGGCGGCCCGGTCCCGGCCTCGGTCCCGGGGGCGCACCTCGGACGGGACCGTGCTGGGGCGACAGTGACCGGAGGTCGGCGGCCGGGCCGTCGTACCCCTGTCGCTCACGCTCACGGAGCCGGGGCGGCTGCTGACCGGCACCGTGGACGGGCGGATCCTCGACTGCTCCGTGGGTCCGCGGACTCACGGCCGTACGGCGTGATCACCTTCCGCGCGGTCGCTGTGCACACCGTCGCGTACGGGCCCGTCCGAGGACGTCGCGTACGGCCCGCCTGAAGACGTCGCGTACGGGCCTGTCCGCGGACGGGCCCGTCTGAGGAATGCGCGGACGGGCCCGTCTCAGGACGCTCCCGGGCCCGGTACGAGCCGCGGCCGTCTGCCCTGTTCCACGACGCTGTCGGGTGCGGGAGCAGGGCAGATCGTTACCGCGACGCCGGGCAGCGCCGGTACCGGGGTGGTCCCGGGGACGCGCCACAGGACGAGTCGCCGCAGCTCCCGCATACCGGCGAGGGCGGCCAGATCGGTGTCGTCGGGTACCCAGTCGAGGAGGACGGAGCGGACTCCGCCCACCGCGGCGAACCGCGTTCCACGGGCGCCCGCCACCAGACCGAGGTGGCGTACGCGCAGTCCGGCCGGCAGCGCCCGCGCGCCGTTCGGCCGGGCGCTCAGCCGCAGGCTGTCCAGCTCGACGCCGGCGAGGCTGGTCAGGTCGACCGGTGTCGTGAGCCCGGAGACGACGAGCCTGCGCAACCGAAGCCTGCCCAGAGGCGACAGGTCCAGGGGCCGGGTGCCGGCCCGTGTCGAGCACCGGTCCAGCACCAGCACCTCCAGCGACCGGACGTTCTCCAGCGGCGCCAAGGAGGTCATCCCGTTGTCCCGCAGGGTGAGACGGCGCAGGACCGGCAGGTCGGCGAGCGGGCTCAGATCGGGTACGTCGTTGCGTATCAGCAGGTCCGTGACGGTCTTGAGGTGTCCGATGTGTTCGATCCGGCGGATGTTCTGGAGATGGACGCTGAACCGGCTGAAGTCGATCTCGCTGAGCACGTCACGCGCGTACGCCTCGTAGTCCCCGAGCCGCCCCCAGGTCTCCAGCAGCTCACTGATCGACCGCTTGCCCGGTTTCTCGGTGAACTGAAGAACCTTGTCGATGGCCCCCGGCGGGTTCCACCGCGCGGCGATCCGGGCCACCGCGCGCACCACCAGCGCGGCCTGCTCCGGCGAGAGGTCCCTCGGGCCGGGCAGCAGGTCGAGTACGAACGCGCCCGCCGCGGCGAGCTGATCGGCGGCGGCCGTGGTCCGGGGCGGGATCAGCTCGGACATCGCCCTCTCCACCAGGGCACGCACATCGGGCGCGTTCGGATCCTGCCGGGGCAGTATGGCGCTCTGCTCCAGCACGGCGGCGGCGAGCAGATAGAGGGTGTCACGGTGCTCGGGCTCCGACTTGCCGCGTTCGAGCAGGCTCAGCAGGATCCTCGTTCGCTCGGTGGAACGCGCGTGCGCGCCGACCATCACCACCACGTCGTGCCAGTGCGGCTTGTCCGCGTTGTCGAGCATCAGGTTGAGGTTCTCCTCCTCGACCACCTCCTTGGCCGCGAGATGGTCACGGAAGGTCCGATGCACGAACTCGATGGAGAGATCGGGCAGTTCACGCAGCAGACCGCTCTCATGGGCGAGGTACTCCAGCATCCGCCGCGGGTCCTCGTCACCACTGCGCAGCCCGTAGGTCATCGCGCCGACGCGGCGTTCGGCGACGTCGTGGTCCAGTATCAGCCGCCGATTGGTGACCAGCCAGAACGCGAGCCGCTGGAGCAGCTTCAGCAACTCCTCGTCACGCAGCGGCGGATCGCCGCCGTCCGGTCTCACTCCGTCCGGCCCTGCCCCGTCCGGTCCCGCGCCGGCCGCGTCGGCGCCGCGGCCGGTTCCCACCTCGGCGCGGTGCCGGCGGCGCAGATGGGGCCAGCGCACCAGCAGCAGGTCCACCGCCGCGTCGTAGATCTGCTTGCGGCTCTCCGGCAGATGCTCGCCGCGCTCCAGGTTCAGCGCGCAGAGCAGCCCGCACAGGAGCGGGTTGGCGCTCATCCCGCGAAGGGCCGGCCGGTTGGACAGGGTGGACAGCAGGCCCTGCTCGCAGCGCTCCAGCTCCTTCCGTACCTCGATGCCTCCCGGTGTGTCGGGCTGGTCCTCACGTGCCTTCCTGTGCCAGCCGCGCACATACCGCTCGACGCTGTGACGGCTCATCGGGAGCAGGTCGAACCTCTGGAAACCGCGGTCCACCCACCACTGTTCGGCCACGGTGGACGGGCGGGTGGTGACGATGCACCGGATGCCGGGATAGGAGACGAGGTGCTCGTCCACCCACTCCTCCAGGCGTACGCGTTCACGTGGGCGTACCTCGTCGAGCCCGTCGAGCAGCAGCAGCACCTTGCCCTCCGTCAGCATGCGCCGGACCCAGCCGTCGGGCATCTCCGGGCGGAGCGTCCGGGCGACGAGGTCGGCCAGCGGAGGCGGGCGGCCACCGGCGAACCGTACGAGTTCCAGGATGAACGGCGCCGCCGAGAACTCGTCCACGCCGACGCTCCGTGCCGCGCCCCCGGGCCCGTACGCCGGGCCGGCGGGGACACCCTCCTCGGTACGGACGCCTCTTTCGCCGTGGACGCCTCCGGCCGCGACGGCGCCGAGCCAGCGCATGAGCGTGCTCTTGCCCGAACCGGCCACACCGAGGATCAGCGCACGCCGGTACGGGCGCAGCTCCCGGTCGGCCCGGGCCCCGACGCTGACCGTCGCGTCGTCGGCCCGGTCCCGGCGCTTGAGCGTCAGCGGAACATAGCCCATGGTGAACGGCTGTCTGCGCGGGATGCCACGGGGATCCACGGCGAAGAAGTCGAAGCGGTCGAGGGTGCCGACCATGAACCGTCGGTACCTGGCCGTGAACGTCTCGTCGGGATCGGACGTCCCGTCACCCGGCGCCTGGGAGAGGGGAAGCCGGTCGGCGTCCGCGGGCAGCGTGAGCAGCGTCCGCAGCCGCGACTTCTGGGCGGGCTCAAGACCGCCGTCGAGGGCGCGATCGAGCCGTACGGCCGCCAGACGGGCCAGTCCGTCACCGGGGTGGTGCTTGCTGATGACGCCCACGATCCTGTCGCCGGCCCACAGGGCGGCGCCCGACATGCCTTCCCAGGGCGAGGGACCGCCGCGCGGTCCCTCGGCGGGCGCCACGGGAATCGTCACCTCCAGCGAACCCGCCCGCCAGTTCGACAGCACCGCCACCGATCCCACGGCGTGATGCGCGTCCCGGTAGCGCGTACGGTTGCGCCGCACCGGATCCGCCGCGTCGAGGCCGGTGGGGTCGGCGAGCTCGGTGGGGTCGGTGTGTCCGTCGAGGCCGGTGGGGTCGGCGCGCGCGATGTCGTCGGCGCGCTCGTCGTCCCGCAGCTTCCACCGCGGGAAGCCCACCGCCTGTACCTCCAGCACATGGGGGTGGTCCGCGATCCGCCCGAACCGGGCGTCGGGCACCGGCCTGTCCGGCCGCGGCGCTATCGAGACCACCGCCAGGTCCGAGCCGGGGTCGGACCACCATGTCGTCGCGGTCGCCCTCCACTCCCCGGGAAGGTCGGGTTCGAACCTGACGTCCACCGACCGCGCGGCCTCGACCACATGAGCCGCGGTCAGCACCGCCCCCGAGGTGACCAGATAACCCGAGCCGCGACGCCTTCGTCCCGCGCCGAGGTCCACGATCAGTTCGGCCACCCTGGGCCGGTCCAGCGCGGGCGGGGTCACCGCTCGCCGTCCACCTCGGCGCCGGTGATCAGCACCGGCCGGCGGTCCGGCTCCTCTCCGGCGCGCCGGGGATCCAGCGTCAAGGTGATCCGCTGAGTCGAGTTCCGCGCGACCTTGGCATCGGCTCCCAGCTCCACCACCCAGAACCTGACCTTCGCCCCCGGCCCGGCCTCCTTGTCCACCGAGACGGTCAGCTCCAGCTCCACGGGACCCAGCTCGAAGCGCAGACCCGCGTTCTCGCCCTGGCGCATCGCCTCGGTGAGCTCCGCCCGCAACTGCCCTATCACCTCGGCGAGTTCCACTGCCATGAGCCGTCCCCCCTCAGCGCCGCACAGAGGTAACACATCATCACAGGGCACCTGTCCCGCGTGCAACGGAGACCTCGTGCGATACATCCGGACATCCCGGGCGGGCGATTCTGTGACGCGGTTGTCGAAGCTCGTACAACATTTCGTCGCACAATCCGACCGACTGCCCGGCTACGATGCGCCAACCTGCTGCGGAGGCATGCGCGGAGACGGTTCCCGCTCGGCGGCCGCAGGACGGCGAAATCCGCCTCACCGGGCGCATCGACCAGGTGCATCGATCAGGCACATCGGTCAAGCGCACGGGCCAGGCACATCATTCGGGGGGATCCGCACATGTTCGTACTGGCCATATTGCTCATCATCGCGGCCGTCGTCCTGGCCGTACTCGCCCGCAGCCGCACCACCGGCTGGAAGCTCGGCGCCGGACTGGCCGGGGTGGCGGGGCTGGCCTTCGGGGTCATCAGCTGCGTGTACGTCGTGAGCGCCTACGAGGTCGGCGTCCCGGTCCTCTTCGGGAAGACCGGCACCCCGCTGACGTCCGGGATGCATCTGAAGTCGCCCTTCACCGACGTGACGACGTTCTCCACCCGCCCGGTGGACCTCAACCTCAACGACAAGGACGTGGTCGAGGTCCGTTCCTCCCAGGGCGGCGTGCTGTACGCGGACGTCACGGTCAAGTGGGCGGTCACGCCCGAGAACGCCGTGGAGCTGTACCGGCTCGCCGGCAGCCAGGAGGCGATCCAGGAGCGGCTGGTGCTCCCGGACAGCCGCGAGATCATCCGCGACGTCTTCGCCAAGCACAAGAGCGAGGAAGGCTACGCCTCCGGCCGGCAGGCCATCGGCTCGGCGATCGAGACTCTGATCAAGGAGCGGCTGAAGCCGCGCGGTATCGATGTCACCAATGTCAACCTGCGCAATGTGCGGCCGTCCGAGCAGCTCCAGACGCAGATAGACAAGAAGCTCCAGCAGGAGCAGGCCACCGAGCGCGCGATCGAGGCGTCCCGTACGGCCAAGGCCGAGGCGGAGCGCAGGCGTATCGAGGCCGAGGGCGTGGCCCAGGCCAACGCGATCCTGGAGCGGTCGCTCACCGACCGCGTCCTGCGCAACCAGTGCATCGAGGCCTTCAAGGAGGCCGCGAAGGCGAACCCGGTGTACGCGGTGCCGTGCGGTTCGGGCGCGAACGGTACGCCGGTCATCGTGGACGGCACCAGGAACTGACCCCGTCGGGAACCGACAGCACACGGAAGCGACACCAACTGGAGTCAACGGCATCGGGAACCGACGCCGCCTTCGGCGTGTGAAGGGATGTACGGCGAACGCCACCTCGCGGTCCGTGAGGTGGCGTTCGCCCGTCCCCCGCGGGTTTGCGGGCCGTTGGGTGTCGGTTGTCAGTGGGCGCTGGCACGATGGAGGACATGAAGATCTACAACTGGCGGCCCTTCCTCGAGCGGTGGAGTGCGGACTGGGAGGACTCTGCCGGGACAGGGGAGCGGTGGCTGGGTTACACGGCTGTGGAGGAAGAGCGGATCGAGGAGCTGGAGGAGCGGCTCGGGGTGGCGTTGCCGCTGACCTACCGGTCCTTCCTGGCGGTCACCGACGGCTGGCGGGCGGCCGGTACGGACATCGGGACGCTGGGCTCGGTGCAGGGCCTTCGCTGGTCCGGGGCGCCGGGCACGGAGTCCGACGGGGAGGCGGAGGCACGGCCTGAGCCGGCCGCGCCGGGGGCACGGCTCGCACTGGCCGTCGCGTCGGACGCCGCGATCCTGCTCGACCCCGGTGAGGTGAACGCCGACGAGGAGTGGGCGGCGTATCTGTACCGCGGCCGGCCGGGCGAGGACAGCGGGGGTCCGGAGCGGTACGAGTCGTTCCTGGAGCTGATGCAGGCGCTGTTCCGGGAGTTCCACCGCCGTCACGCGGGGACCCCCGGCTTCGAGAACGCCACCACGCGCGAGCTCGACGCCGAGGTCGAGGAGGCGCGCAGGGGCTGTCTGCGCGGGGACGACATCGACGGCCGGCTCGAACGGCTCGTGGAGGCGGACCGATGCGGCCGTGGCCGGGCCCGTGTGCTGCGCGCCCAGGTGGAGGCGATGCTGGGCGGCGGCCCGCTGTACGCGGAGGAGTTGGCGCCGCTGGCCGGGCTGGAGGAGATGGATCCCGGGGAGGTCGCGAGGCGTACGTTCCGGTACGAGCCCTCAGGAGCCTTCGGCAAGGCGGTCGCCACGGCGCGGGAGCACGCGCGGTGGGGCGACACGGACGCCGCGTGGGAGACGATCGCGGACGCCGTGGCCGACTGGGAGCCGCACGGCGGCGAGCACATAGCGCCTCTCGGACTGCTCGCCGATCCTCTGCTCGGA
The DNA here is from genome assembly GCF_001700515.1 of Streptomyces lushanensis. GTDB lineage: Bacteria > Actinomycetota > Actinomycetes > Streptomycetales > Streptomycetaceae > Streptomyces > Streptomyces lushanensis. The sequence goes on along the minus strand of NZ_MAUD01000199.1, from coordinate 12,677 downwards.
CCGGTGATCACATCTGAGCGCGGCCGGTACATCCTGGAGACGCCCCGGGGTGAGGGGCTGGAGGAGGGCGTGGTGGAAAGCGAGGAACCGGACGGGCCGGGTGAGCCGGCCTTCGACGGGCTCGCCTGGCTCGCCGACGACGGGCAGGAGCGGGGCTCCTACCGGTTCCTCCTTGTCGAGGACGTCTCACCCGAGGATCTGGCCGTACGCATCGCGCGGGAGCCGGGCCGGCCGGTGACGTCGTCGGCGCCGGCCGACGAGCGGGAGGCCGGGGCGGTGGCCCGTGTCGGATGGTGCGGCGACAGCGGCTGGAGCTTCGCCTTCGTGAGCGACGCCGTCGGCCCTCAGGGCGAGGAGGGCCGGGGGCGTTCGGAGGGACCTGACCGGCCGAAGGGCCTGGAGCCCTTCCCCGCCACCGGGCCGTACGACACCGCGCGCGAGCTGGGCGAGATCGCCTCGCTGGGCACGGCGTCCGTCATGGTGTGGGTCGAGAGGGGCAGTGAGCCGGAGGAGGTGCCGGGCACGTTCCACTTCTCCTACGCCGAGGACGGGGAGCGCCGGTACGGATTCACCATGCACGGCGGGGACCTCGACGAGTGGGGGACGCTTCCCGAGATCCTCGACCCGGAGGACCTCTTTCCGGGCTCCGAGGAGCTCGCGCTGGACCCCGACGACGAGTACGAGGCACTGGACGCCATAGCGGAGGAGTACGAGGTGTCCCTGCCGCGGTTCGCGCTGACGCAGGGACGGTTGCACACGGTGGAGACCAGGCCCTGGATCGCCGCTCCGTGACACAGGGCGTGGTTCCGGTCGGCGCCGGGCCCATCGGCACGGAGCGGTTGGCGCTGCTGCCGCTCCGCGCCGAGGACGCGGACGCGATGGCTGTGGTCCTGTCCGATCCGGCGCTGCACACCTTCATCGGCGGATCTCCGGCGACGGTCGAGGAGTTGCGCGCGCGGTACGTCCGCCTGGTCGCGGGCTCGCCCGATCCCGCCGTCTCCTGGTGCAACTGGACGATCAGCGCCGGCGGAAGCCCGGTCGGACACGTTCAGGCGACCGTCGTCAGGGGCGGTGACGGTCTCACCGCCGAGATCGCCTGGGTGGTGGGGACGCCATGGCAGGGGCGCGGTATCGCGAAGGAGGCCGCGCGAGGGCTCGTACGGTGGCTGGAGGGCCGGGGAGTGCGGACGGTGGTGGCCCATGTCCATCCCGGACACGCGGCGTCGGCCGCCGTCGCCGGGGCCGCCGGGTTGGCGCCCACCGATGAATGGCACGACGGAGAAGTGCGGTGGCGGTGGCGGCAGCGCGTCGGGACGTGATCCCGCCGCCCCGGCCGGCCCCCACCCGGCCGGCCGCCGCCTGCCCGAACGCCCCGCTCCCCGCTCCCCGGTCAGCAAGAGACCGGGGAGCGGGGTGCGGGCGCCGTACCTCGGCGGATGCCGTGCCTCACTCGGCGGATGGGGCGCGAGCCGGCTGAGGCGAGAGCGGCCGGCGACTCCGTCAGCGGCCGTAGCGGATCAGGGCTCGCACCATGCGGCAGGTGGTGTCGGACGGCGGGTGGATCCCGGTCCGGACCGCCATGGCGCGGATCCTGCGGTTGGTCGCGTTCGCCGGGTGGTACACACCCGAGTCGAGCAGGGCGATGGCGAGGCGCATGGCCTTGAGCCGGCGGTTGTGGCTCTCGTACCACTCGCGGGGCTGGCCCGCGGGCAGTGGCTTACGGACGATGGTGGGCTGCGCGGTGGGCTGAGTCTCGAAGAGTTTCGTCGTGATTGTGGCAACGGCCATCGGCGACCTCCCGGCGCGGTGGTGGGACCCTCACGAACTACCCCTATTTTACTGCCCCCCACTGACAATCGCCCCTGGCCAGAGGGTATTTGGCGAGGTCTGGAACAGGTGGCGGGAACGGTGCCGAGACCGTCCGCCCTGACGGAAGTCACGGCTGTGACGGTTGAGCGGAACGGCCGGTCCGTCCGTACCCAACGGCACACGGAACCAGCCGGCCCGCCCCACGCGGCCGGGGACAGGAGCCCCCACACGTGTCCCGCAAGAAGACCTTCAGCCCCAGGAAGAAGCTCGCCCTGCTCGCCGCCTCGGCGGTGGTGGTGGGCGGTACGGCGATGGTGATGACCGGCACCGGCCAGGCCTCGGTGGTCTGCGACGGGCTGGCCACGGCCCTGGGCAACAACGAGAACTTCATCGCCGGGCAACGGGCCGAACCGGACGCGCAGTCGGAGGCGCGGATCGCCAACCGCGTCGCCGTCATCGAGCAGATCAAGCTCCAGCAGGCGGCGTCCGGATGCGAGGTCGGCGAGGGAAGCCGCGGCGAGGACGTCGTGGCGGGAGGCGGTCAGGCGGGAGGCGGTCAGGCCGGAGGCGGTCAGGCCGGAGGCGGTCAGGCCGGAGGCGGTCAGGCGGAAGGCGCTGCCCAGCCGCCGGCCGGGGCGCGGCCCCCCGCGGAGGAACCGGCTCCGGGCGCCGAACCGCCCGCGGGCGCCGGTGACGGTGCCGGCGAGGCCGAGGGCGACGGCGAAGTCGTCTGCGCGGGCTCCACCGTCACCCTCTCCGGCGAGGCGGGCGCCCCGGCCGCGTCCAGCAATCAGTTCCCTGTCGGCACCACGCTGCGCGTGACCAATCTCGACAACGACAAGTCCACGACCGTGCGGGTCGCCTCACCCTCCGGGAGCTGCGCCCTGCTGAACGACGCCGCGTTCGAGCAGGTCCGCGAACCGGGCAAGTTCCTGATCCGCAACGCCCTGATCGAACGCGTCGCAAGCGTCGGCCGGACCGGCTAGGACTTGTCCGGTCGATCCAGGTGGATCAGGCCTGTGCCGCCTGGGCCTCCGCGTCCGCCAGGATCTCGGTCAGGCGCAGCCCGAACCGTACGTCGCAGGCGTGCGGCCGGCCCGTACGGACCGACTCCAGCAGCGCGTCGGTTGCCGCGCGGAACGAGTCGACCGGGTCGCCCCACTCCTTCGGGAGCACCGCCGTACCGTGCTCGCCGCGCGCCTCGACGCCCGTGCCCGATCCCGCCTCCGGCGCGCTCAGGGTCACGGCGACCGTACTGGCCGCGCCGGACACATGCCGGAGCACCAGATGGGTGAGGTCCCGCCCGCTCCGTACGGCCGTCACGTCCGTGACGTCGCCGAGCAGCGGGATCAGGGCGGACAGCGCGTGCGGACCGACGTCCCACAGTCCGCCCTTCTCCCGGCGCCAGGGAGACGCGGCGTACGGGCTGTCCGCGCCCGTCCCGTAGAGGGCGTTGAGCCAGTACGCGTGGGCGGTGAACCAGCCGCCCTTCGCGGCCTGCTCGTCGATCCAGCCCGCGGTCCCCGGCGCGAAGCGCAGGGTGCAGAAGACGACGGACGAGACGCCCGTGGCGGCCGCCGCGTCCGCGACCTCGCGCGCGCCGGCCACGGTCGTCGCGACCGGCTTGTCCATCAGCAGATGGAGTCCGGCGCGCGCGGCCCGCGCCGCCAGCGGTGCCTGGATGTCCGGCGGCAGGGCGAAGGCGATGGCGTCGCTCTCGGCGAAGAGCGCGTCGATGCCCGCCTCGCCGGAGTGCGCGGTGGTGTCATGGGCGGCGGCCAGGGCCGCGGCGGCCTCGGGGCGCCGCCCCCAGACACCGCTGAATTCGATTCCGGAATGGGCGGCGAGGGCCGGGGCGTGCGTACGCTCCGCCCAGGGGCCGGCGCCGAGGAGTCCGATACGTGGCTTGCTCATGCCGCTCAGTGTGCCCCCTGCCCGTGCGGCACAGGAGGCGCGGGGTGGGGACGGTGGGACCGTACCGGCGGGTCGGTGCGCCAGGACGCACGGGAGGCCACGACGGGTGCGGGCGGGACAGCCGCGGTACGCGCGGACGCCCTCGCTCCGCCGAAGCGCCGCACGCAAAACCCCGAGCCCCCGCCCCGCGACCGGTGTTACGTTGCACGGGCCGGCCGCGGGCCTCCGGTGCGACTTCCGGGACTTGCCTCGTAAAGCAGTGATTTCGCTGATCGCGCCTCCATGCCCCGGCCGGCCACCCCGCCGATCCGCCGGCACGGGGGACTACTCCGTCAGGCACGTGGGGCTCCGGCACGCACGGCGGGTTCCGGCACGCACGGGGGAACAGAGGACACACCATGGCGGAGACCTTCTCCGATCTGATCGCGGCCGAGGACGTGCTGCTCTTCGTCAACGCGGCCGTCACCGCGACCGGGCAGCGCGAGTTCCACTCGGGCGCGCACGCGCAGCGGCTCTCGCTCGTCTTCCTGCATGAGTACGTACGGGTCAACTACCGCCCGGTGTACGCCGCCTCACTCGCGCTCGACATCAACGACCACAACGCGGTCCTGATCATCGAGGGGCTGCTGCGCACCCCGCGCGAGGCGGGCCCGGAGGAGAAGCGTGTGGAGGGGCGCCTGATCGCCAGGCGGCTGGCCATGCTGCCGCCGCAGCGTGTCTACCGGCTCTTCCGCGGACTGCGGGCCGCCGGAGTGGGCAACCGCCGGACCCGCGCCATCCTGCGCGAATGGCTGGCCACCCGGCCCGATCTCGGGCACGACGCGGTGAAGTACCGCAACGGTCTCAAGTCCGCCGCGCGCCACTTCCATCTCCCCCTCGCCTCGGGACCGCCCGCCGCCGGGACGGCCGAACTCGGCGACTTCCTCTTCGAGCCCGGCCGCCGCGGCCGGTACGCGCACAAACTGCTGGACGCGTACCGCCGCGCCCACTTCGAGCAGGGCGCGCTCCACGAGCTGCCGTTCACCGTCGCCGAGGGGTTCGCCGTCAAGCACGGCATCCCGCGCAGGGCGTTCCTGGAGCGGATGGAGCCCAGGATGACGCGGCTGGAGCGGCTCCGTACGCAGCGCTCGGCCCTGGCCCGGAGCGACGCCGGCACCGGCGACGACCCCGGGGTACGGACGGATCTGACCGTCATGCCGCTGACCCGGCTCGCCCTGTACGTCCTGTCCCTGGCCATGGACGAGCGGACGCGACGCCGGGCCGAGCTCACCCGTGCCCTCCGTACGGCCGCGCGCCGTGCGGCCGGTCCGTACACCGGGACCTGGGGACGGGTCGCCGCCGTCCTCGACGACAGTTACTCCTCGTCCGGGTCGGGCGAGAAACGCCGTCGGCCGCTCGCCACCGCCCTGGCCTGCCACTTCCTGCTGGACGCGCTGGCCGCCCCCGGCTCGTACACCCCGTTGTGGACCTCGGGGAGCACGGACCCGCTGCTGGTGCGCCCGTACGGACCGACCCCGCTCGGCCTGCGGATCCTCGACGCGCTCGACCAGGCGCCCGACCGGCTCGTCATCGTCTCGGACGGCTGGGACAACGCGCCTCCCGGACTGGCGGGCGAGGTGCTGCGGGTGTGGCGTACCAGGCTCGACCGGGAGGGGAGGACGAGCGCGGTTCATCTCAACCCCGTATACGACGCGGACGGCTTCGACGTACGCCGGCTGGCACCGGGCGTGCCGACGGCGGGGATACGTGACGCCGAGGATCTGCCGGCGCTGGTGGAGATCGCGCAGTTCGCGGAGGGCCGTACGGGACTGGCCGAGCTGCGGGCATATCTGGACCGCCGGATCGAGCGCTTCGTGGAAGACGACCCGTTCTGCCGTTTCCCCGGCGCAAACACGGCTCCGAGCGCGGACAGGGGCACAAGAGGCGCGAGCACACACGACGAGCTCCCCCCGGAGGGACGATGACCCGGCTCGATCTCACCGGCCTGATCACTCGCCCCGCCCAGGTCTGGGGAGGTGTCCGCCTCGTACCGCTGGTGCGCGCGGAGCCGCTTCCCGGTCTGCGCCTGCACCGGCGGATCTACGAAGGGTACGGCCAGGTCCAGGTGGGTCCGGACACCCACTACGTCTCGTACGTCCCGCACGGTTTCATCGCCGACTGGTCGGGCGACGGCGGCCAGGGAGCCGCTTACGGCACCCAGCTCGACGACGGCAACCGGCCCGGCCCGCGCGACCGGTTGGACCGGCGTGACCAGTCCGACCCGCGCGACCCGCCCGGTCGGCGGGACCGGTGCCCGGACGCCGTGCCCGTGCGCCGTCACCACCGGATGGTCAAGCGCGCGAAGGCGGGAAAGGGCGGCAGGGGCCTGTCCCGCTCGGCCGCCGCCACGCGCTGCCGCTTTCTGCCGCTGCATCTCGCCCTGGAGGGATATCTGTCGCTGCACTTCGGCGGACCCTCCATCGCCTGGGACGAGTGGTCCCAAAAGGCGGTACGGCAGGGACTCTCCCCGCGCGCCGAGGCCGCCTGTCTCGGCCTCGCCGTCCGGGGGCTCGCCGACGCCCTCCGGGTGTTCGAGATCCATCCCGGGCAGTGCGGGATGATGGTCTACACGGCGGACTCGCTCGCCGCCGCGTTCGTCGTACCGCACCCCGACGACTACCGCACCCTGCATCCGACCCTGGTGGAGGACCTGTACGGGGAGCTGGTGCACCAGTACGCGTTCTTCGGCGCCCCGGTGGCCGAGTTCGAGGCGCGCATCCGCGACGGCCGTCATCTGGAGACCCTCGCCGATCTGCGGGCCGCGGCGCGTGCGCAGGAGCGTGCGTGGAGCGAGACGCACGAAGCGGTCCTCACTCGTCAATTCCTGTCCACGTCACACTCCTTCGAACGTGTGTACAGAATGGGTTCGTACGAGTTGCACCGTTTTCTCCCGCCGTTCAACCGGGGCGGGCAGGAGCAGCACATCGGCGAACTCATCAACGACCACAAGGGGCGCACGGCGTATCTCAAGACGTTCCGGCTCTCCGACGCACAGGTCAGACGCGGCCATCTGCTGACCCGGCTCGCCGCCCACGACTGGCATCTCGGGCGGACCGCCGACGCGTTGGGGGCGACGTACGACGAACTGGTGCGCCGGATCCGCGCGGCCGGTTTCGACTCGCTGCTGAACGCGCACGCGGTCGCCCGCCGTTCGGGCGCGCCGAGCGTGTCGGAATGAGCCACCGCGGGCACTTCCCCGGGCGGCACCGGTGAAACAAAAGAAACCTGAGTAACACGTGGTTCACGGATGGGCAACAGACGGGAAATCACACATTGCGAAGCTTCGGGTCAAAACTGCTGCACCGACAAGGATGAGGCCCCGTGACCTTCAAGGCTGAGTACATCTGGATCGACGGCACCGAGCCGACCGCGAAGCTGCGCTCGAAGACCAAGATCCTGGCGGACGGCGCCGAGCTCCCCATCTGGGGCTTCGACGGGTCGAGCACCAACCAGGCCGAGGGTCACGCCTCCGACCGGGTGCTGAAGCCGGTCTTCTCGTGCCCCGACCCGATCCGCGGCGGGGACGACGTCCTCGTCATGTGCGAGGTCCTGAACATCGACATGACGCCGCACGAGTCCAACACCCGTGCGCGGCTCACCGAGGTCGCGGAGAAGTTCGCGGGCCAGGAGCCGATCTTCGGGATCGAGCAGGAGTACACGTTCTTCGAGGGCGCCCGTCCGCTGGGCTTCCCCGTGGGCGGCTTCCCGGCCGCGCAGGGCGGTTACTACTGCGGCGTCGGCTCGGACGAGATCTTCGGCCGTGACATCGTCGAGGCGCACCTGGACAACTGCCTCAAGGCAGGCCTGGGCATCTCCGGAATCAACGCCGAGGTCATGCCGGGCCAGTGGGAGTTCCAGGTCGGCCCGCTGGCGCCGCTGGAGGTGGCTGACCAGCTCTGGGTCGCCCGCTGGCTGCTCTACCGCACCGCCGAGGACTTCAACGTCTCCGCGACGCTCGACCCGAAGCCGGTGAAGGGCGACTGGAACGGCGCGGGCGCGCACACCAACTTCTCCACGAAGGCGATGCGCGAGGGGTACGACGCGATCATCACCGCGTGCGAGTCGCTGGGCGAGGGTTCCAAGCCGCTCGACCACGTCAAGCACTACGGCGCGGGCATCGACGACCGGCTGACCGGTCTGCACGAGACCGCCCCGTGGAACGAGTACAGCTACGGCGTCTCGAACCGCGGCGCCTCGGTCCGGATCCCGTGGCAGGTCGAGCAGGACGGCAAGGGCTACATCGAGGACCGCCGTCCGAACGCCAACGTCGACCCGTACGTGGTGACGCGGCTGATCGTGGACACCTGCTGCACGGCCCTGGAGAAGGCCGGCCAGATCTGATCCGGCGGGTTCGGCCCGCTCACGCGGGTTCACCCGCTCCCACAGCTCCCGAGGGGGCGGTCGCCGGCACGGCGCCCGCCCCCTCCGCCGTTCTCGTGCCCTGCACCGTTCTCGTGCCCTCCGCCGTGCGCGGGGGCCGGCCGCCGGGGGTGGCGGGCCGCTGTGCTGACCGTCACGTCGCGGGAGCGCAGGGACAGCGCAAAGTGGCCTGCTGCGGCGACCCGCTATCTGCTTCAATGGGGGCATGGCCAGCCACCAGCACCCCGCGACAGGTCCCAGCGACCTGGAGCCGTTCTGGCCGTCCCGGCAGCATCACGACTTCGACCGCGTGTGTTGCCCCGCGAGGAACGCGTCGGCCCTCTAAAACCTCCTTCGAGGCCTTCGGCCGCCGCGCACGACGTACGTCCCGTCCGTCCTGTCGACTCGACGACTCCCTCGCGCGAAAGAGCTGACCCCTCATGGCGAACCCCCGTTCCTTCTCCGCCGCGGCGGCCTCGGCCTCCTCACACAACCAGAAACCGGCGACGCCCGGCCGTCACCGTCTCCGTGCAGTCGACCGTGACGAGACCGCTCCCGCGGCCCGCCCGGCCGCCGCTCCCACCGGACAGGTCGTGGACTTCCTGCCGCCCGGCGCGACCTGGCTGCCCGCGCCCCAGCACACGCTGCCCTCGCTGCCGGGACAGCCGCCGATGATCGGCTATCTCGTGCTCGTCCCGGCCGACCAGCAGGCCGCCGTGCTGGCCGCCTCCGCGCCGTACCGCCCCGCCGAGCCGGACCCGGCCGCGCCCGCGGGAGCCGGCGACACGGCCGGCGGGCGGGCCGCGGGCGGCGGTCCTGTCCGGATCGACAGCGCGCAGCGGATCGCCGTCGTGGACGGGAAGCCGCTGGACCTGACGTATCTCGAATTCGAGCTGCTGGCCCATCTCGTGGCGCATCCGCACCGGGTGCACACGCGTGACCAGCTGGTGACCACGGTGTGGGGCTACGGTCATGTGGGCGACGGCCGGACCGTCGATGTCCATGTGGCGCGGCTGCGCCGCAAGCTGGGGGCCGAGCACCGGCGCACCATCCAGACCGTGCGGCGCGTGGGGTACAAGTACACGCCCTGAGCCGCCGCCGGGCCTCGCCGTTCCGAACGCCGGCTCCGGATGCCTGTTCCGGCTGCCGGTTCCGGTTCCGGAACGGCGAGGCTCCGCGCGCGGGGCGCGCGGGTGTTACGTCCTGGCGCGTGCGCGGACGCGGGCCGACAGACCCAGCGCGCCGTCCAGGACCAGGAACACCAGCAGGCTGATGCCCAGCAGCGGCACGAACCAGCCGACCAGGGCCACCACCGCCGCGAGCGGCAGCAGAACGGCGAGCGGCACCCTGCGCCAGGCACCGCGCGGTATCGGCCGGCCCACACTCAGCCCGCGCTCCTTGGTGGGCCTGCGCTGCCACCACATCCGGTAGCCCCAGACGATCAGCAGGATCAGCGCGAGGGCGAGAGCGGCGAGCGCGAGCTGATTGACCAGCCCGAGGAAGACACCCATATGGGCGTCGATGCCGAAGCGGGTGAGCTGGGCGAGCACGGGATAGTCTGCGAAGCGCAGCTCGTCCATGATCATGCCGTTGGCGGGATCGACGGCGACCGAGTCGAGCCTGACCGGGACCTGCGTGTCCGTCTGCGCGATGACATAGCCGCTGCCCGCCTTCGGCAGCGTCACCGAGAGCGGTCCGTCGAGACCGGCCTGGCGTGCGGCGACGACCGCCAGATCGACTCCGACGTCCATGGCGCCGGCCGCCCCTTCCATACCGGGCATGTCCTCCATGCCCTCGTGGCCCTCATGACCGGCGCCCGCACCGCCCGCGCCCGCTTCGAGGGCGGCCGAGACGACCGGGGTGGCACCGCCGAGCTGGTCCTGGACCGCGCCGATGTTCTCGCCCGCGTACCGCGACCAGGTCAGGCCCGTGGCCGAGAGCAGCACCAGCCCGGTCACGGCCCACAGCCCGACCGAACCGTGCAGTGAGAGCGTCCGGCGCCGGCCGGTGGTGCCGCGCTCGGGTATCAGCAGTGCGCGCTTCGAGGCGCGTCTGCGGCCGGTCCAGAGCAGCACTCCGCCGAGGGCGACCACCCAGAGCCAGCTCGCGGCGAGTTCGCTGTAGACACGGCCCGGCTCGCCGAGATGGAGATGGCGGTGGAGCTCGGAGAGCCAGGTGCGCACCGGCAGGGCGCCGGAACTGCCGTAACTGGTCAGCTCTCCCCGTATCTCCGCGGTGTACGGATCGACGAAGACGGCGAGCGACTTGCCCTCCTCCACGCCGGGTGCGGTCATCAGGACCCGGGTGGTGGCGCCCTCCTCCGCCGGGAGGCGTACGGAGGTGACGGTGCCGTCCGGGCGTGCGGCACGGGCGGCGTCGAGCTGGCGGGCGAGCGGGACGGTGCGGTCGCCGACCGGCACGCGCAGCTCGTGGCGGTAGATCACCTTCTCCGCCTGGAAGGAGAGGGCGTAGAGGAAGCCGCTGGTGGCGGCCACCAGCAGGAGCGGGGCGATGAGCAGGCCCGCGTAGAAGTGGAGACGGAGCACCAGAGGCCGCAGGGCGCTCCAGAGAAACGAACCGCCCGCGGCGGGTTCGGACCCGGGTGTGGGTGTGGGTACGGACTCGGGCGTGGGTGCGGACTCTGGCGTGGGTGCGGACGTGGACGTGGTGCTGTGCGCGGCGGCGCCCTGTACGGGGTCGTCGATGGCCATGACTGTCCTCGGTGTTGGCGTTGGCATGGGGAATTCGGCCCCGGCCGCCGCCCGACGTCCGACAGTTCAGACGGTTCGACCAGTGATGACGGCAACGGCTCCAGGGACCGTGGTACGAGCGGCACGCGACACGGGCGGGCCGCGCCGCGACAGCGCGTGCGCCGGTATGACGCCGTGGGCACGGTCCGTCGCGACGGCGGCCGGGAGAGGCCGTATCAGCCGTGGCGCCGCGGGCAGCCGTACGGCGGTGAGCAGCAGCCGGAGCGGCGAGAAGGCCAGGGCGCCGACGGCGTGCACCAGCCGGAAGAGGGCGGCCTCGCCCCTGGCCAGCCAGAGCGCGCAGACGGCGGCGGCGAGCAGATGGGCGGCGAGCATGCCGAAGGAACCGTCGGTGAGCGCGTCCAGCACGCCCGGCGGCCCGTCGGCGCCGGTGTCCGCGCCGCCCATCCACATGGCCATGCCCCCGTCGGAGCCCGTGCCGGGGCCTGTGCCGACGCCCATGCCCGGGCCGGGGACCGTCCCGGGCCCGGTGCCCCGTCCCATTCCTGCGGCAGGATCGACAGCATCGACAGGATGCCGACGCGGTCCGTGCGCGGACGCGGACAGTCCGTACGGCAGCGCCCCGGCGAAGATCAGATGCAGCACACCCTGGACCGTGACCAGGGCGGCTCCGATCGAGCCGGCCCCGCGCCGCCGGCCGCCGGCGAGCCAGGCCAGACATCCGGTGATCCCGAACGCCGTCCACAGCACGCCGAGCGGGATCTCATGCCCGGATGTGAACGAATGCCCCACCGCCGCCAGAGTCACGCAGACCGCCGCGAAGGCCGCGGCCCGCAAGGCGCGCAACGGCGACCGGGCTTCTGTCATGGTCCGCACATGCTGCCATCCCCGTGGGGCCGTGCGGCAGATCCCAAAGGCCCACGTTTCCACCGGCGATTCCTCCGACGGCGAATTCAGCTGTTCCCGGCGCCCGCCGGCGGGCAGAGTCGGTGCCATGAGACTCCTGATCCTCGGTGGTACGGAATTCGTCGGGCGCGCCGTCACGGAGGCGGCGCTCGGGCGTGGTTGGCAGGTGACCGTCTTCCATCGCGGCCGTCATGAGGCACCGCCGGGCGTGGTCACCCTGCTCGGCGACCGCACCGCCCCGGACGGTCTGGCCGCCCTTGCCGAGGGCGAGTGGGACGCGGTCGTCGACACCTGGTCGGCGGCCCCGTCCACGGTGCTCTCGGCGGCCCGGCTGCTGGCGGACCGGGCCGGCCGGTACGCGTATGTCTCCAGCCGCTCGGTGTACGTCCACCCGGCCCCGCCCGGCCTGAACGAGAGCGGCCCGCTGGTGACGGGCGCCTCGGCGGACGCCGGGCAGACCGCCTACGCCCAGGACAAGCGCGGCGGTGAGCTGGCCGCCGAGGCGGTCTTCGGCGACCGGGCCCTGCTGGTGCGCGCCGGTCTGATCCTCGGGCCCTGGGAGAACATCGGCCGGCTGCCGTGGTGGCTGGGCAGGATCGCCGAGGGCGGCCCCGTGGCGGCCCCGGGGCCCCGCGACAANNCGCCGTGGAGCGGGGACTGGGCGGTCCGTACAACCTGGTGAGTCCGGCCGGGCACACCACCATGGGTGAACTCCTGGATCACTGCGTACGGGTGACCGGCTCGGACGCCGAACTGCGCTGGACGGCACCGGAGTCGATCCTCGCGGCGGGCATCGAACCGTGGACGGATCTGCCGATCTGGCTGCCGCCGGGTGACCTCCACGACAGCCTGCACCAGGGCGATGTCTCCAAGGCCCTCGCCACCGGTCTGCGCTGCCGTCCGGTGGCGGAGACGGTCGCGGACACCTGGTCCTGGCTG
>NZ_MAUD01000198.1 GCF_001700515.1 Streptomyces lushanensis | reverse complement strand
CGGCCCGCGGGCCGTGCGGCCCGCGTCCTTCACCTGCCGTCAGCCGCCGTGCGCACTCCTCAGAACTGGAGCGCCCAGGAGTCGATGTAGCCCGTGTCGGCCGACGCGTTGTCGGTCACGCGCAGCTTCCATGTGCCATTGGCGACCTCCGAGGAGGCGTTGACCGAGTAGGTGGTGTTGATGTTGTCCGCGCTGCCGCCGGTGCCGAACGCCTTGAGCGTGTAGGCGGAGCCGTCGGGGGCGATCAGCTGGACCTGGAGGTCACCGACGTAGGTGTGCACGATGTTCACGGGGACACTCAGCGAGGCCGGGGCGTTGCCCGCGACACCGCTCACGGTCACCGGCGACTCGACGGTGGCGTTGTCGTTGACCGTGTAGTTGGCGGTGTTCTCGAACCTCGCACCGGGCGGAGTGACCGTACCGCCGGGCACGTTGAGCAGACGGTTCGGCGAACCCGTGCCCGGGTTGGTGACAACGCCGGTGCTGGCCAGGGAGATCAGGCCCGAGGCGACCTGGGCCGGCGTGGCCGTCGGGTTGGAGGCCAGGTACAGCGCGGCGGCGCCCGTCACATGCGGGGTCGCCATCGACGTACCCGAGATGTTGTTGGTGGCGCTGTCGCTGGTGTTCCACGACGACGTGATCGACGAGCCCGGCGCGAAGATGTCCAGCGCCGTACCGGTGTTGGAGAAGCTGGAGCGGGCGTCCGTGGAGGTCGTGGAGCCGACCGTGATGGCCTCGGCGACCCGGGCGGGCGAGTAGTTGGACGCGTTCAGGCCGTCGTTGCCGGCGGCGACCGCGAAGGTCACACCGGACGCGATGGCGTTGCGGACGGCCGCGTCGAGCGTGCTGTCCGCGCCGCCGCCGAGCGACATGTTGGCGACGGCGGGCTTGACGGCGTTGCGCGCGACCCAGTCGATGCCCGCGACGACACCGGCCGTGGTGCCCGAGCCGGCGTTGTCGAGGACGCGTACGGCGACGATCTTCGCCTTCTTCGCGACACCGTACGAGGTGCCGGCGACCGTACCGGCGACATGCGTGCCGTGGCCGTTGCCGTCCTGGGCGACGTTGTCGTTGTCGACGGCGTCGTAGCCGTTGGTGGCGCGTCCGCCGAAGTCGCTGTGCGAGATCCGGACGCCGGTGTCGATGATGTACGCCGTGACACCCTGGCCCGCGGAGTCGGGGTAGGTGTACCTGCTGTCGAGCGGGAGGTTCTTCTGGTCGATGCGGTCCAGGCCCCAGGAGGGCGGGTTGGTCTGGGTCGCCTCGGTGTGGAAGGTCCGGTTCTGGACGACGGACGCGACGGCCGGGTCGCCGGCGAGCTTCTTCGCCTGCGCCTCGGAGACGCGCACGGCGTAGCCGTTGAGGGCCTTGGTGTAGGTCCTCTCGATCGTGGCGCCGTACTCCTTGGCCAGCGCCTTGCCGGAGGCCGAGCCGGCCTGGGCCGCGGAGCCGCGGAAGGTGACGATGTAGCTGTCGGCTATCGAGCCGGCGGCGCCGGCGTACTGGATCCGGCCCTCCTGCTGCGGGGCCGCGCTGGCGGGGAGCGCGGTGACGGCGCCGAGTACGAGGGCTGCGGCGGCTGCCGTACCGAGGGCACGACCGAATCTTCGCCGGGCGGGAAGCACTGCTGACATGTGAGGGGTCCTTCTCTGGAGGAGGTGCGCTGATGGCGGGGTGGGGCGTGGTGCGAAGGCGCCTGGAGCCGGCGGACGCCGCTCCGGGCCGCGCGCTGTACTTCGCGTGCTCTGCGAGGACTGATGACGGCATGGCGGAATTACGTCATGGACATGACAATCAGAAGAGCGGGGCTGATCGGACAGGTCCAGGGTGGGGTGCCAACTCGGTGCGCCAGCCGAAAGATTGATGGCTCCACGGCAATTCCGCAAGAGGACGCGGGTAGACGTGACACAGCCGCCATACGGCGGCCACGATGCCGATGACGGTGCGACGGCGCGAAAACCGCATCCGGCCTGCCCGTTGTCCCCCGCGACGCCGCAACCCCGTCCTTCGGTACGTGTACGGAACACGTCACCTCCGGCGTCGGAACACGCCGACGGCACGCGGCCGCTCGCCCCGGCGCTCCGCGCGGCGGGAATCGCCGGCCGCCGGTGGTGGCGGCGGTAGACTCGTTGATGCTGACTTGCATCATAAAAGTCATGAGGCGGACCATGCCGGATGGACCACGACGAGCGGACCGTGACGAGAGGGAGTGGGCATGAGCGGACAGCGGTCGTCGCACCCGGGGGCGGCCTGCCCGATCGCGAGGGCGTCCTCGGTGGTCGGGGACAGGTGGATCCTGTTGATCATGCGTAACGCGACCCTGGGCATGACGCGCTTCGACGCGTTCCGCTCGGAGCTGGGAATCGCCGACAACATCCTTTCCAACCGCCTCGGCCGCCTGCTGGACGCGGGTCTGCTGACCCGGGTCCCCTACCGCGACGAGAGCGGCCGGGGCCGTCACGAGTACCGGCTCACGGCGGCGGGCGCCGATCTGCTTCCCGTACTGAACGCGCTGGCCGCCTGGGGTGAGGCGCACACGTCCCCCGCCGAGCCGGCCGAGCCCATGCGGGTCCTGCACTCGGTCTGCGGGCACACCCTCGACGCGTGCCGGTTCTGCGAGAACTGCGGGCGAGAGGCCGTACGCGGCGAGATCGCCTGGCTGCGGCCCTGGCGATCCCCGGAGCCCGTTGCCCTCGCGGACGCCGCACTCGAACCGGCCCGCTGAGGCGTCGCACGGGCCGCGCCACCGGCCCCGCGGCCACCGGCCCGACCGGCCCCGGAGCCTGGGTTGCACATCGAAAGCTACGGGGTTACGTTCGGAGGGTAGAGGGTCACCGGTCACAGGCGTGCGGCCCGACCGCGTGTGGGTGGCAGGTCTGTGCCCATGGTGCCCGACCGCGCGGCACGGCTGTCCGCCCGGGTGACGGGCGATGTGCCGCGGGAGACCTTCATCGGAAGGGATGAGCACTATGACGGTCTCACCTTCTCTCGCGATTGAGTCGACGAACCACTCCATGACCCGTCTGAGGATCGTTGTCGACGCACCCTTCGACGAGTTCCGCTCCCGCTTCGAACTCGCCGTGCCACCCCTCGACACCGAGCGGATGGCCGAACTGTTCGAGGCACGGGCCAGTTGGGACGAGGTGAAGGCGACGATCGCCGCCTACGCGCCCCACGACCTCATGATCTACGCCACGGTCGACGCGACACCCCTGATGTCCCTGGCCGGCCACAACCGTCCCTGCGTCGAATACCTCATGGGCAACCACGTCATCGCGGAACGCATGTTCCGCCACGATCCCGCCGCTCTGCTCTACGCCCCTCTGCGGGTCGCGCTGTACGAGGACGCCGACGGCCACACCGTCTTCGCGATCGACCAGCCCAGCACCGTATTCGCCGGACTCGGCAACCCGGCCATCACGCGTGTCGGACTCGAACTCGACCGCGAACTCGACGCCCTGCTGGTCCACCTCGGTATCGGACCCGTGACCCGGTCGTAGGCCACCCGGCCACCCGACCGCAGGCCCTCCGTCCGCGCCTCCCGGTCCGCCGTACGGCCGCCGGCGTCACACCGGACGGACCGTCGGCCGTTTCGGGCGGGCGGTAGCTCCCGGTCCGGCCCACGCGAACGCGAGCACGAGGGCGGCGGGAAAGCACGGTGGCCGGAGACAGACGGGCCCCGTCACACCCGAAAGGTCGCAGCCATGAACAGACTGGACGGCAAGGTCGCCCTCGTCACCGGCGGCAGCAGCGGTATCGGATTCGCGATCGCGCGGAAGTTCGCGGAGGAGGGCGCTCACGTGTTCATCACCGGGCGGCACCGGCCGGAACTGGACAAGGCGAAGGACGAGATCGGCGGGAACGTCACGACCGTCCAGGGCGACGTCACGGTCTCCGACGATCTGGACCGTCTCTTCCGGACCATCGCGAAGGAGAAGGGAAGGATCGACGTCGTCGTCGCCAACTCGGGTCTGGTCGATCCGCAGGAGTTCGGCCGGATCACCGAGGAGGGCTTCGACCGCACCTTCGGTCTCAACGCCCGTGGCACTCTCTTCACGGCCCAGAAAGCGCTGCCGCTGATGAACGACGGCGGATCGATCATCCTCGTCGGATCGATCGCCGCCGACGCCGGCATCGAGAAATACACCACCTACAGCGCCGCCAAAGCCGCCGTACGGTCCTACGCCCGCACCTGGACCAAGGAGCTCGGGAACCGCGGCATCCGGGTCAACACCCTCAGCCCCGGCCCGATCGACACCCCGATCGTGGAGAGCCAGACGGACTCCGAGGAAGACGCGGACGCGCTCAGGGCGGCCTTCACCTCGCTCGTCCCCCTCGGACGCATGGGACATCCCGAGGAAATCGCCGCCGCCGCCCTCTTCCTCGCGTCCGACGAGAGCAGTTTCTGCGCGGGCATGGATCTGAGGGTCGACGGCGGCATGGCTCAAGTCTGAGGACGGAGTCCGTCCGGACCAGGGAACTCGTCACGTCGGACGAGTTCGTGAACACGTGTCATTCGCAAGGAGGCCGACGCGCATGACGAAGAACGATGACCGGCTCTTCCTGATCACCGGCGCCACGGGGAACACGGGGAGAACCGCCGCACGGCTGCTCCTGGAACGAGGGCATCGGGTACGTGCGTTCGTGCACCGGGAGGACGACCGCTCACGGCAGCTCGCCGCCGCGGGCGCCGAGACCGTCGTGGGCGACCTGCTCGGCCTCCACGACGTGGGTTCCGCCCTGCGCGGAGTGAGCGGAGCGTACTTCTGCTACCCGATCGCCCCGGGGCTGCTCGACGCCACCGTCACCTTCGCACAGGCGGCCACCGAGGCCGGCGTCCGATCGGTCGTCAACATGTCACAGATCTCGGCGCGCCGGGAGGCCGTCAGCGACCAGGCGCGCCAGCACTGGCTCGCCGAGCGCCTGCTCGACCGGACGTCGATGCTCACCACACACCTTCGGCCGACGTTCTTCACCGAATGGATCAGCTGGTGGTGGGGGCGCCAGGGGGACGAGGGCGTACTCCGCCTTCCGTTCGGCAACGGCCGTCACGCTCCCGTCACCGGGGCCGACCAGGCGTATGTGATCGCCGCCGTCCTTGAGAGGCCGGAGCCGCACGACCGCCAGGTCTATCCTCTCCATGGCCCGGTCGAGATGGACCACCACGGGATCGCCGAGGCGGTCTCGCGAGCACTCGGGATTCCCGTCACATATGAACCCATCAGCGTGGAGGAGTTCGCGGACGGGTTGGCTTCCCAGGGGGCGCCGTCCCATCTGATCCAGCATCTGAGCAATGTCGCCGTCGACTACCGCAACGGTGTCTTCCGGGGCACGAACAACCTCATCGAGGTCATCGGCGACCGCTCTCCCCTGACCGTGGAGGAGTTCGTCATCGGCAGGAGGCACGACTTCGACCACAACGGTCCGCGCTTCACGCCCCCGAAGCCGGCGCCGGACGGTTCATGGCGGCACATCACAGCATCGCGGATCCGCGGCCTTCATCCGCATCGAAGGTGACGCGGTCGAACCGGACGGATCCGCCACGGTTCTCGTCGCAGCGGCGTAAGAGGTTCCTCCCGCCGACGCGGCACGGGCCGGGCACGGCACCGGGTGTGCGTGAACGGGCGGGGCCGCCGACGGGGTCGGACGGTGATGATGTCCGTGTCCGGTAATGGCCGCTCGACGAGCCGTCGGCGGTCGCGGGGAATCCCTCGTCGGGATGCGAAAGCCTGTGCACAGTGGTCACGACGCCACCGTCACCCGCCGGGGGGAGATTCGGCGGGACCGCACCTGATGTGGGGGTAATCATGCGTATGCGTATCCGTTCCGCCGCGGCCGTCGTGGTCGGCGCCTCGGCCCTGTCCGCTCTCGCCCTGCCGGCCGTTCAGGCCGCTCCGGCCGCTCCGGCCGACGACGTACAGGGCGACACCCAGCTGTCCAACGTGATCGTCAACGACGGCAAGTCCATCGTGGTCGGCGCTTCGGGCAAGGCTGCGTCCGTGACCGTCAAGCTGACGGCCTCCGACCCGAACGGCATCAGCGACGCCGGCGGGATCCTCTACCACGGCACCGACGTCAACCACAACGACTGGGGTGTGACGCTCCCCAGTTGCGGTCAGCACCTCGTCACCACCTACACCTGCTCCTTCACTCTGAAGAGCACCGCGAACCGGCACTTCGGCGTGAGCAAGAACTCGCAGGCGGGCACCTGGAAGATGTGGGCCTACGCGATCGGCGCCGACGGCGACTACCGGTTCAGGGACCCCGCGAAGACCTTCAAGGTGCTGCGCGCCACCAAGCTGACCGCCAACGCGGCCCCCGAGCCGGTGAAGAAGGGCAAGACCATCACGGTCACCGGCACCCTGACCCTGGCGAACTGGGAGAGCCACAAGGACATCGGTTACGGCGGCCAGTCCGTCGCCCTGCAGTTCCGCAAGGCCGGGACCACCAACTACGTGAACGTCAAGGGAATCAAGTCCAGCACCACGGGCTCCCTGAAGACCACCGTCACCGCCTCCGCCGACGGCTACTACCGCTTCACCTACGCGGGCTCGGCGACCGCCGCCACGGTCAGCGCGACCGGCGACTACATCGACGTCCGCTAGGGTCTTCCGTTCGGATCCGGCTGGACACACGGCGCCGGGCCGTCCTCAGGGGCGGTCCGGCGCCGCTTTGCCCGAGCGCGGTCCGGGCGCGGGGAGAGCGGGGGCGCAGCGGAAAGCCGAACGAATGCGCATGGAGGGAGCATTGGTCTAGGCCAGCCGCCCCTGTCCCTGTATCCTCATCAGTGGCCAGTGACACACAATCCCCCCACCCAGGTTGCGTGCTGGCACGGGCGACGCCCGCAACTCTGTCCCAAGCAGCCGGGTTCCCCCCATTCGCCGCTTCTAGGAGAGTCACGGTGAACGTTCGCACCAGAAGCTCTGCGATCATCGGCACCATCTGCCTTGTCGCTTCCCTCGCCCTGGGCACGGCTTCCGCCGAGGAGCCCGCCGCCCCGCGTAAGGCGGCGAAGGTCGCTCTCACGAAGGTGGCCATGGCCCAGAATCCGATCGCCGGCACCGCCGGCCCCGGTGGCACGGTCTGGATAGCCGAACGCGCGGGCACCGTAAGGGTCCTGGGCAGTCAGGGGCTCGGCGCGCCCGTCCTCGACATATCCGCCGAGACCACCACCGACGGCGAACGCGGCCTGCTGGGCATCGCGTTCGACAAGAAGTTCGCGCACTTCTACATCTCGTTCACGAACCTCGAAGGCACCAGCACCGTGGACGAGTTCGCCGTACGGCAGGGCAAGATCCGGCCGAACACCCGGCGCACCGTCATCACCCAGACCCAGCCGTACTCCAACCACAACGGCGGGGACATCAAGTTCGGCCCCGACGGTTATCTCTACATCGCTCTCGGCGACGGCGGCTCCGGCGGCGACCCGCACGGCAACGGACAGAACCTCGACACGCTGCTCGGCAAGCTGCTGCGGATCGACCCGAGCGGTGGCAGGCCGTACGCCATCCCGGCGGACAACCCGTTCGTGGACGACCCGGCCGCGAAGGACGAGATCTGGGCGTACGGGCTGCGCAACCCGTGGCGGTTCTCCTTCGACGCGGGCACGGGCGACCTGCTGATCGGCGACGTCGGCCAGAGCGCCTGGGAAGAGATCGACTGGGCCCCGGCCGCCAGCGAGGGCGGCGAGAACTACGGCTGGTCCTCGATGGAGGGCACCCATCCCTTCCGGGGCGGCACGGAGCCCGCGAACCATGTGCCGCCGGTGTACGAGTACGACCGTAACGGGCTGGGCTGCTCGGTGACCGGCGGATTCGTCTACCGCGGCAAGGCGATCCCGGACCTCAGGGGCCAGTACGTCTTCAGCGACTACTGCGACGGCACCGTCCGCACTCTGCGGATCAAGAACGGCACGGTGACCGGCCAGAGCGACCTCGGGGTCAACGGCGGCGAGGTCATCTCGTTCGTGGAGGGCGGCAACGGCGAGCTCTACGTGCTCGCCATCGGCGGCACCGTCTCCCGCATCGACCCGGCGTAACCATCTCGTCGGCTGACACCCCGGACCAGGCCCGGTGCTGAGACATCAGCACCGGGCCTGGTCTGCTCTCCGGCCCCGTCGTTCACCGGTCCTGCCCGTCCGGGGCGGGGGTGGCAGTGGGAGTGGTGAAGCGGACGGGGGCCTGGAAGCGGGCCTTGCGCGCGGCGCGGCGGAAGGTGGTGAGGACGGCGGGGCCGGCGAGTGCGACGCACACGAAGTTGGTCACGGCGCGGCCGGTGTCCCAGCCGAGGGAGGTGGCCAGGTCGAAGGCGAGGTAACGCTGCCACTGCTCGGTGAAGGGCAGTCCGGGCAGGTAGGCGATGGAGCTGTTCGGATCCAGCGAGAACGGCCAGAAGGAGAGGTTGAGGAGGAAGCCGAAGAGATAGCCGGAGAGTGCTCCGTAGAACGCCAGCATCAGGACCTCGCGTCGGCCGGTGGCCTTCGGGAGGAGGCCGGCGAGCATGCCGACGAAGGCGCAGCCGAACATCTGGTAGGGCATCCAGGGGCCGACTCCGCCGGTGATGAGCGCGGAGGCGAAGAGGGATGTGCAGCCCAGGGTGAAGCCGAAGCCGGGACCGTAGACGCGCCCGGCCAGGACGAGGACGAAGAAGACGGTCTCGATGCCCGCCGTGCCCGCGCCGAGCGGACGCAGGGCCGCGTTGACCGCCGACAGCACTCCCAGCATGGCGAGCGCCTTGGAGTTGATGCCGCCCTCGGCGATCTCGGAGATCACCACACACAGGACGAGGACGAGGAGCACGCCGAAGATCAGGGGCGGCGCGTAGGCGGCACCGAATGTGCCCGGGGCGACGAGAAAGGGCCAGAAGAAGGCGACGACACCGAGGAAGGCCGCCATGGCGATGACGATTCCGGCCCGGGGCGCGATGCCGATGGCGGCGGCACGCCGGCTCATGAGTCCGCCTCGTCGTCGCGGGGCACGGCGGTCACCTGGTCGACCGTGAGGTAGGGCAGGGGTGCCAGGATCTTCGCGACCTGTGGTGCGAAGACGGGTGAGGCGACGATGACTTCCGAGGTCAGGTCGTCGGCGACGATGTCGCCCTCGGCCATGACGACGACCCGGTCGGCGGCGCGGGCGGCGAACTCGACGTCATGGGTGGAGATCACGACGGCCCGGCCCTCGGCGGCGAGAGCGTCCACGATCCGGATGAGCTGGGACTTGGCCCGGTAGTCGAGGCCGCGTGTCGGTTCGTCGAGCAGGACGACCTGGGGGGCGGCGGTGAGCTGGACGGCGAGGACGAGGGCGAGTTTCTGTCCCTCGGACAGGTCGCGTGGATGGGTCGCGTCGTCGATGCCGGGAGCGAGCCGGTCGAGGATCGCACGGGCGGACGGTGCGGAGCCGGCGGCGTCGGAGACAGCAAGGGCGGCAGAGGCGGAAGAGGCGGCAGAGTGACGGGACTCGGTGTCGGCCTGTTCGAGTTCCTGCTCGACGCTCTCCAGATAGAGCAGATCGGTGGGTGTCTGGGGCACCAGACCGACCAGTCGCCTGGCCGCGGACGCGGACAGCGTCCTCGGGTCGCGCCTGCGCGTTCCGTCGGCGGAGGTGACCTGTACGGTGCCGGCCTTTCGGGGCCCGGAGCCCTGGAGGGCCCACAGCAGGGAGGACTTGCCGGAGCCGTTGCGTCCCATGAGCGCCGTGACCTCGCCGCCGCGCAGGTCGAGATCGACTTCCCGTACGGCCGGTACGCCGTGGTAGGCCACGGTGACGCCCCGGGCCTTGAGGAGACCGGGCCGGTCGGCGCCCTGCACCGGACGGACGGGTGGCGGCGGTGTGTCGGCGAGCCGGGCACGCAGCGGTACGGCGGCGCGGCGGGCGTCCCGGACGGAGAGCGGCAGGGGTGACCAGCCCGCGGCGCGCCCGAGTTCCACGATGGGCGGGGCGATGGGCGAGGTACGGAAGATCTCGGCCGGCGGGCCCGGCACCACGCGTCCGTCGCCGGGCAGATGGAGGACCCGGTCGGCGTACTGGACGACCCGCTCCAGCCGGTGTTCGGCGAGGAGCACGGTGACACCGAGGTCGTGGACGAGGCGGGTGACGGCGGCCAGCACCTCCTCGGCCGCGGCCGGGTCGAGCGCGGACGTCGGCTCGTCCAGGACCAGGATCCGCGGGTGCGCGGTGAGGACGGAGCCGATGGCCACGCGCTGCTGCTGGCCGCCGGAGAGTTCGTACAGGGCGCGGTGGCGCAGGTCCGCCAGGCCCAGCAGATCGAGGGTCTCCTCGACGCGCTTGCGCATGACCGAGGGCGCGACGGCCAGTTGTTCCATCGCGTAGGCGAGTTCCTCCTCGACGGTGTCGGTGACGAAGCCGTCGAGCGGGTCCTGGCCGACCAGGCCGACGACATCGGCGAGTTCGCGGGGCGGGTGTTCGGCGGTGTCCCGGCCGTCGACCGTGACGCGTCCGCGCAGGGTGCCGCCGGTGAAGTGCGGTACCAGACCGTTGACGGCGCCGAGGAGGGTGGATTTGCCGACCCCGGTGTGGCCGACGACGAGG
>NZ_MAUD01000197.1 GCF_001700515.1 Streptomyces lushanensis | reverse complement strand
GGCCGGTACAGCGCGCCGTGCACCCCGGCCTGCACGAAGGTCCGTACCCGCAGGGCGACATACCCTTCCCGTAAGTGCGGACACACTCCCACCGAGATCACGGCGCACGGAGCACACACCGGCGGATGCGTGGTGACATACCCCGGCCTCCAGAACTCCGGGTCGTCCGCGTCCTCCCCGACCAGCCAGAGCGTGCCTTCGGAGGTACGGTCCGACGGGCCGCCGCAGATCTGGCACAACAGCCTTCGCATCGCGCGCCGCTGCCGCAGAAAGTGCACCTCCCCGAACTCCGGCCGCCCCTTCCCCGGACTGACCCCGATCCGCTTCCACAGCACGCCCATGTCATCGCGCTCGTAAGGGCCCTCGTCGGCGTACGCGATGCCGCCGCCCCTGGCGACCACCACTCCCGTGGGCCGGCGCTCCGAGGACCAGCGGGAGATGTACGGCACGACATCGGGCCGCGGAAAGGCCCCCAGCGCAGGCCGTCCGCCCGCGCCCGCCTTCGACCGGTCAGCCACGCCCCGGCCTCCCGCCCCCGGCCGGCGCGGCGTTGCGCTCGGCCGCTCCCCGCACCGACAGCGACGCCCAGACGGCCTTCCCCGGTCCGGTCCGCTCGGCCACGCCCCACTCGTCCGCCAGGGCGTCGACCAGGAACAGGCCCCGCCCGTCCGACGCCTCGGAATCCGGCGTACGCGGCTGCGGGCGCTCCTCGGAACCGTCGTGCACCTCAATCCGCACAGCGCCCGAACTGCGGAAGTAACGCGTCTCGATGGTCTGTTCCGGCGTCACCTTCGCGTGCAGCCCCGCATTGCTGAGAAGCTCCGAAAGGATCAGGACGGCCGAGTCCTCCAGAACGGACAGCCCCCAATCCGCCAGCGCCTTCCGTAACTCCATCCGCGCGAACGCGACGCATCGCGGAATTGGGGCTCCATCGCAGCACAACAACGCCGGCGGCTGGGGCCAGTGGCTCAGCCAAGCCACACAGCTCGGCCGTGTTGCACGGGTGCCTCTCGGGATCAGTTCTGCGGATTGTATGTTCGATCATGTCGACGCTCCTGTCAGCGTTGGCCCCCCCCGGAGCCGTTCGCGCGGCTGCCGGGGATTCCTCTTCGATCCTGAGTGACCATCAGGCCCGTATCTGCTTCCATGCGGAGACAGTTGAGACGTGACGGCGGTAGCCTGGAAAACGCCCAAACGTCCCCGGAGAGACTCTTGAACACAGCGTTAAGATCGGCTATGGATGCGGCTGGCCTGTCGCCGCGGCGCCTCGCAGTCGAAGCCGGGGTTTGACCGCCAAGACCATCGAGCGGTGGCTTGCTGATGCCGAGCTGGTCCCGCACGCAAGAAATCGGGAAGATGCCTGCCGGGCGTTGGGAGTCGACGAAGAGATGCTGTGGCCGCAGGCAATAACAACCAGGGTGAAAACGGGCCATGACCGTGAGCTCGTCCATTCGTATCCGTACCGCAGCGCCTGCCCGTCGCAGGTCTGGAATGACCTGGTCGCCGGTGTGGGCGAGAACCTGTATCTCTGCGGCTACACCAACTACTTCTTCTTCACTCAATTGCCGTCGTTCTCCGAGACCCTGCGGCGCAAGGCGGAAGCGGGCTGCAAGGTCCGGTTTCTGCTTGGCGACCCGGACGGAGAAGTGACTCGGCAGCGCGAGCGGATCGAGGACGTGGCACTGACTGTGAGCACACGAATTCGAATTACGCTCGAGAACCTCGCCCGCCTTGACTCCCCGGAGGGGCTGGAAGTGCGCTACAGCGCCCCCGAGGACGCGGTCAATCACGTCAGTCTCAGCGTTTTCCGGTTCGATGACGAGGCCCTGGTGACCCCGCATCTGGCCCGCTTGGTCGGGCACGACAGCCCACTCCTTCACCTGCGCCGTCGCGGTGACGGAGGAATGTTCGGTCGCTTCGCGGATCACGCAGAAGAGTTGTGGGGCAACGGCGTACCCGTCGCATAGCCCGCACGTACCTCAGAGATGACAAGTGCCTCGCCGGCGGGCAGTCGATAGGCAACACAGGTCGGGCTCGTCGGGCCGAAACCGGGGCCTGTTTACCGCACACCTGTCCCTCTTGGCCTCGGGCTCGAAGGCGCCTGATGTCGTCGAGTGGATCAAAGCGTGGCGCTCGTGCGGGTCGCGTTGCGCGAGGTGTTGGGGCCCTGGCGCGGGGACCTCACCGGGGTGTCGTGCATCGCGGCAGGGGCGGACAGTCTGTTCGCACAGGAGGTGTGCGCGCTCGGGAGGCGGCTGGTGGTGGTGATTCCCTCACACGACTACCGGGAGAAGAAGGTGAAGCCGGACCACGCTCCGGTCTTCGATCTCCTGGTGCGGGAGGCGGCCGAGGTCGTGGTGATGCCGCACGAGACGGCGGACCGGGCGGCATACGAGAGCGCCAACGCGGAGCTGCTGAAGCGGGCCGACCGGCTGGTCGCGGTATGGAACGGCGCGCCCCCGTCCGGCAAGGGCGGCGGCACGGCGGACGTGGTCGTCCAGGCTCGCGAGGCCGGTTTCCCGGTGGACGTGGTGTGGCCGACCGGCGCGACCCGGCGTGGTTCCCGTCCGTGAACCCGAGCCCCCGCCGGGGTGTCGGCTCGTCCCCACACGCGGGGCCGCCCTGAATTGCCCGCCCGCACCGGGCGAACGCCGGGACAACCGGCCCGTCCGGCGGTTGAGGGCGTTGCCGGGCGGCGGCGCCGGGTCTACCTGCGGCGGGAGCGCCAGATCAGGTACAGCGCCGAGGCCACCGCCGCCGTGCGGAGGATCACCGGCCAGGCGCCGGAGAGCGCGTCGGCCATGCCGGTCTTCGGGATCGGTTCGCCCCAGCGGCCGTCCACGCGGCCCCAGAGCCAGATCAGACCGCCTGCCGCCGAGATGCCCGGAAGGCCGAAGACCGCCCATTTCGCCTCGGCCCGGGAGAGCGTGCGGGAGGCGTAGGCGAGGAGCCAGCCACCGGCCAGGGCCAGCCAGGAGCCGGCGACCGCGCCCACCACCAGCAGCGCGGCGGCCAGCAGCAGGAACGGGTTGGAGAGCCCGCGCCTCTTCGGGACGGCCGCCTTCTGGGCCTGGGAAGCCTTCTCGTCCCGCGGGGCCCCGTCCCCCGAGGCCTTCCCGTCCCCCGGGGCCTTCCCGGTCTTCTTCGTCCTCCCGCGTCGCAGCCGCGCGCGCCAGCGGCTCCGGGCCGTTCCCTCCGCCGCCGGGTCCCCGGCGGCTCCGCCGTCCTCGCCGTCCTCGTCGTCCTCCTTGTCCGGGTCCTCCGGCGGCGGTCTGAGCATCTCCGGGATCTCGATCCCCGCCAGAATTCCCGGGCCGCCCGCGCCCGCGTCCATCGGGCCCAGTCCGATCCGCCACCACTCCGGCTCGCCGAAGGACGGCGGGCGAGGGCCCGTCCGCTGCTCCGGGAACACGGGCCCCGGCTCGCGCCCCGGCTCCCCGTCCCCGGTCCGCTCCCCGGCCGGCTCCTCCCCCAGGAACACCGGTTCCGTCTTCCGCTGCTCGGGCACGGCGTGCCGCGGCTCCTCCGGTCCGGCCGCGCCCCGGCGGCGCTCCCCGTCCGACGACGCCGCCTCCACCACCGCGTCCGGCGTCCCCAGCCGTCCCAGAATGCGGCGTACGGCCGCCGGGTTGTCCGCGCCCCACCTGCCGCGCTGCCGGTCGATCTCGTTCCGCAGCGTCGACACCAGCCGCATCCGTTCCCCCGACGGAAGCTGCCGCTGCTGCGCCGCGTCCCCGACCCGACTCAGGTAGTCGTAGACGAGCTGGTCGCTCTCGATCCCCACACAGTCCTCCGCACAAGCGCGCCGCCACACGCGATGGTGTCGGAGTCATCCCCGAACGTCCACCCCGAACACGCGCGCCGTACGCCCGGTACGAGAAGGGTACGAAGCAGACTCGGCATCACACCCGCCGCCGACCCCGGGCCCCGCGGCGCGGGCGGAGCGCCCCTCAGGGGCTAACGTGGAACGGATGGGGAACCGCGAAGGCTGAGCAGGAGGCGCACGTGCCCGAAGGAACCGGCGGTACGCCACCGCGGACGCTCGCGGAGGCCCTGCGTACCCAGAGTGACGACTCCCTGGCCGCTCTGCTGCGCGCCCGGCCCGATCTGCTCACCCCCGTGCCCAGCGATCTCTCGCAGCTCGCGACACGCGCGGGCACCCGTGCCTCCGTCGTACGGGCCCTCGAACGGCTCGACCGGTTCACGCTCCAGACCGCGGAGGCGCTGGCCGTGGCGCCGGAGCCCGCGCCGTACGGCACGCTGCGCGCCCTGCTGACCGGCGACGAGGGCGACGCGCGGATCGAGGCGGCGCTGCCCGGGGCCGTCCGCACGCTCCGTGACCAGGCCCTGATCTGGGGCGGTGACGATCGGCTGCGGCTGGTCCGTACCGCCCGTGAGCTCCTCGCGCCCTCGCCCGTCCACCCGTCGCCGACCGGTCTCGGACCGACCGTCGCCGAGGCCACCACCGGCATGTCGCCGGGCCGGCTCCAGGAGATCCTGGCCGCCGCCGGGCTGCCCTCCACCCACGATCCGGTCTCCGCAGTCGCCGCGCTCACCACGCTCTTCACCGACCGCACGCGGATGGCCGCCCTGCTCGACACCGCCCCGATGGAGGCGCTGTCGGTGCTGGACCGGCTGGTGTGGGGGCCGCCGTACGGAGAGGTCACATCGAGCCCGACGCCGCCCGTGCAGTGGCTGCGGGACCGCGGGCTCCTGCTGCCCGCGACCACGCGTACCGTCGTACTGCCGCGCGAGGCCGCGCTGCATCTGCGCGCCGGGCGCGCGCACCGTACGCCGGAGCCCCTCGCACCCGATGTCGCGCCTCGCGCGTCCGACACGGCGGGAGGCTCGGCGGGCTTCTCGGCAGGCTTCTCGGCGGGTGGCTCCGCTGCCGGTTCGGCGGGCGCCGGAAACCGTTCGCAGATGGTGGACAGTACGGCCGCCGGCCAGGCGTACACCGCGCTCGCCACCATCGAGGAGCTGGCCAAGGACTGGAACGAGGGCGGGCCCAACGTCCTGCGCGCCGGCGGTCTGTCCGTACGCGATCTCAAACGGACCGCCACCGCCCTGGACGTCTCCGAGTCCGTGGCCGCCTTCTGGGTCGAACTCGCCTACACGGCGGGGCTGCTGGCCACGGACGGCGAACCGGACGAACGGTATGCGCCGACACCCGCGTACGACGACTGGCAGGAGCTGTCCTCGCCCGAGCGCTGGGCCCGGCTCGCCGGCGCCTGGCTGACGGCGACCCGTACGGCGGGCCTGGTCGGCAGCCAGGACAGCAAGGGCCGTACGCTCGCGGCCCTCGGCCCCGACCTGGACCGCGGCCCGGCGCCCGAGGTACGGCGCCGGATCCTGGAGCTGCTCGCCACGCTCCCCGAGGGCATGGCGCCCGACCCGGAATCGCTGCTGGCCCGGCTGCGCTGGGAGCGTCCGCTGCGCGGCGCGTCCTCCGCCGGACGCGCGGACGATCTGCGCTCACGGCTCGCGGCCTGGACACTGAACGAGGCCGAGATGCTGGGCGTCACCGGCCGGGGCGCGATCTCGTCGCACGGCCGGGCGCTGCTGGCGCGGACGCCGCAGACCGCGCCGGTGTCTCCCGACGGCCGGAACACGCGCACGGCGGCGGAAGCGGGACTCGTGGGCAGCCCGCGCACCGGGGACGGCGGGATCAGCGGTATCGGCAGCGGCGGTGGTGCCGGCGGCGCCGGGGGCGTCCACGGTCTCAGCGGTGTCGGACCGCGCGGGTCGGACGGCGCCGTACGCATCGGCGGCGCCGAGCTCACCGCCGCCGGACGCCGCGCCGCCGCCGCGCTCGCGCCGCTGCTGCCGGAACCCCTCGACCATGTCCTGCTCCAGGCCGATCTGACCGCCGTCGCCCCGGGCCCGCTCCTGCGCCCGCTCGCCGAACTGCTCTCCATCGCCGCCGACGTCGAGTCCAAGGGCGGCGCCACCGTCTACCGGTTCACACCGGGATCGGTACGGCGCGCACTCGACGCCGGGCAGTCCGCCTCCGATCTGCACGACTTCCTGAGAGCCCACAGCCGTACGCCCGTTCCGCAGCCGCTCGCGTATCTGATCGACGATGTGGCGCGCAAGCACGGCCATCTCCGGGTCGGTTCGGCCTCCGCGTACGTGCGCTGCGACGACGAGGCAGTGCTGGACGAGATCCTCGCCGACAAACGGTCGCAGGGACTGCGGCTGCGCCGTCTCGCGCCGACCGTCCTGTCCGCGCACGCCGATCCGACGACCCTGCTCGACGGGCTGCGCACCATGGGCTTCGCGCCCGCCGCCGAGTCCGCCGAGGGCGATGTGATGATCACCCGCGCCCATGCCCACCGCACTCCGCCCAGGACCGCGCCCGCGCCCGTTCCCGACGGGCCGCCGGTGCCGGACGCGACGCTGCTCGGCGCGGCGGTACGGGCGATCAAGGCCGGGGACCTGGCGGCCACGGTGGTCCGCAAGCCGGTCCAGGTGCCGGAGCCGTCCGCGCCTCTCTCGGCCGCGGCGGTCGCCGCTGCCGCGTCCGCCGCCGCCGGGAACGGCGAACTGCCCCGTACGACCTCGGCCGAGACCCTCGCGACCGTCCAGGCCGCCGCCATGACGGGCTCGGCGGTCTGGATCGGCTACGTCAACGCCGACGGCGCGGCCAGTCAGCGGGTCATCGCTCCGGTGCGGGTGGAGGGCGGTTATGTGACGGCGTACGACCACACCGCGGACGAGGTCCGTACGTACCCGCTGCACCGGATCACCGGAGTCGCCGAACTGGCCGACGACCCGGCGTAGCCCCCGTACGGCCTCTCAGGGACCGGCGCGCTCTCAGGGACCGGAGGTCTCCGCGGAAGCGGTGGCCTCACCGGGACCGGCCACGTACCCGATCAGCCTGGCCATGTTCGCCACGTACGCGGCCGAGCTGATGCACAGCGGCGGCTCGGCGGGCCGGTACGGCGGCTCCGCCGGCGGGTCCTTGGGGCTGTACGGCGAGGTGTCGCGCGTGTCGCCGACATGCTTGCTCATGTACGCCCGACCGTCGTACGGCTCGGCCGGGCCCGGCCCCCGGTAGGGGTTGGTGACGGCGTCCATGGGCGTCAGCCAGTGGTCCCGCGTCCCGAGCCCGGCCACGAGCGCCGCCGCCTCCGCGTCCGTCACGACGGGCAGGGGCAGGGGCGCGTCCCGCAGCAGATCGGACAGTTGCAGATCGCGCGGGGAGAAGTAGCGCGGCAGCGGGACGCGCCCGCCGTGCCCTCCGTGCCCGCCGGCGGGCGACAGCGGCGAGCGGGCGCGCAGATCGGCGATCTGGGCCGGGGTCAGCGCGGCCAGCTCCTCGTACGTCGCGCGCAGACCGGCCAGGTCGACGGAGCGCCCGCCCGAGTAGTGGCTGAGCGTGTCCCTGTGGTCGTGGTCGCTGTAGTACGCGCCGTTGCGGATGTTGGATCCGAAGCGGTGGACGAACAGCGCCCGGTTCGTACCGAGCTCGACGAAGGTCGGGTGCGTACGTCCGGCCAGCAGCGGATTCCCGGCTGTCTGATCGCTCGTCAGCCGGCAGCTCTCCAGCCAGTCGAGGGCCTCGGGCACCCGGCGCAGATACGCGCGGTCGCCGGTCAGCCGGAAGTAGTGGAAGAGCTGCTGGACATTGGTCTGGGTGGTGTGGGTGGTGAGAGCGCGCGGTTCGTAGGAGCGGGCTCCCGCCGGCGCCCCGGCGGGCCGGCCGCCCTTGGCGCGGGAGAGATGCTGGAGGCCCCAGCCCGCCTGCGGCCCCGGCTGCTGTGTCCGGCGCAGACACTCCATCGCGCGTACGACGGGACCGATCAGATCGCGGCGCCCGAGCGTCGACACGCACATCAGCAGGAACTTGATGTTCTCGCCGAGGACGTCGTCGTTGAAGGTGACGTGCTGGGTGTACTCGCCGTCCTCCATGCCGTGCCGTACCCCGGCCGGCAGCCACGGCGGGCGCTTCTCGGGCCAGGGCGTACGGCTGACCGCCCCCGGGAACGCCGGGAAGCGCTGCGGCCAGCCGCCGTCGGCGGCTCCGCCCTCGAACTGCGAGGCGAGCAGAAAGCCGATGACGCGGTCGAGCGAGCGCCTGAAGCGCGGATCGCGGCGCTCCGCGTACAGCCGCAGGATGAGCTGGGCGGCGGACGAGGTGCCCGCGTCGTCGAAGGTGGCGTTGCCGTAGTAGTGCTGGAACTCCTCCAGACGCCAGCCGTTGGCGCCGATCGTCGCGTACCAGTCGCGCAGGGACTCCTCACCGGCGAAGTCATGGATGTAGTTCCAGCCGCCGACGGGGAGCTGGGCCGCCACCAGCGCGAGACCGGTCCGCTCGGCGGCCCGGTAGCAGACCTCCTCGCCGGTGGCGTGGTACGCGTCGAGCATGCTGTGCCCGACGGACGGCGTGCCGGGCGGCTGGACCCAGCACATGGTGCGCCTGGCCTCCATCTCGCCCCAGGAGACGGAGAGATCGGGCAGATAGTTCCAGACGTATCCACCTCTGTAGGAGACGGTCTCGTCCATGAACGCGGCGGCCCGGCGCATGGCCCGTACCGTCCCGGCGCGCGGCGACGGATCCGCGCCTCCGGTGGAGGCGACGGCCGTACCTGGCCGTAGCACGGCCGGGGCCGTGAGCAGCGGAGTCATGGCGAGTTGATGGAATGTGCGGCGACTCAAGGGCTTCTTCATGGGTGAAGTGCCTTCCTCGGCGGTGGGGTGACACTGGTGCCGCTTGCCACCTGGGGAAGGTAGTGACACTCCGCATACTCTTCAAGTATGTGGACAACAATTCCGTACACGAACCGCGAAGAGTCAGGGATCGGGCGATGGACCGGCCGGTGGACCGGCCGGGGGCTCAGCCGCTGAACCGACCCTTCGCCGACTTCGCGGGCTTGGCGGACTTGGCGGGCTTGACGGACTTCGTGACCTTCGCAGGCTTCGCAGGCTTCGCGGGCTTCACCGGCTCCCGCCTCACCGCTTCCAGCGCGTGGAACCGCCGGCCGATCCGCCGGCCCACGAGCAGATACGCGATGAGCGCGCCGCCTGTGTTCAGGATCACATCGTCCACGTCGAAGGCGCGCCCTTCGACGATGGCGCCCTGGGCCAGCTCCACCAGCACCATCACCAGCGCCGTGAGCATCACTACCCGCACCATGCGCATCCTGCGCGGCACCAGCACCGGCAGCAGCAGCCCGAACGGCGCGCCCAGCAGCAGATTGCCGCCGATCTGCTTGCACGCGGCGAGGAAGGTGTAGTCCTCCATGTACTGCCGCAGCGACCGCCCCGGCCGCAGATTGGCCCCCGCGATCTCCGCCGACGCGGGAGACGGGGTCAGCGTCAACCGTGCCAGTACGGCGGAGAAGACCATCAGCGCGACCAGAGCCACGGCCACGATGAGGATCCGCGCCACGGTCCGGCCCCATGACCTGCGTACCGGCCCGTCCTCGGACTTCGGCGCGGGCCCGCGCACGAAGTCCGAG
>NZ_MAUD01000196.1 GCF_001700515.1 Streptomyces lushanensis | reverse complement strand
CTGATCCCGTCGGCCCACGTATGAGGCCTGTCGCGGCACCGGGAGCGAACCGGGAGGAGCGCTCCGCGCCGCGACAGGCCTCATACGTGGGCCGACGGGATCAGGCCGTGTGGAGAGTCAGGCCGTAGCGGTTCAGGATCTCGTTGACCGGCTGGTACCAGGTCTCGCCACCGCTGCTGCAGTTGCCCCAGCCGCCCGAGGTGACGCCCTGGGCCTGGTCGCCGCTGATGAAGGAGCCGCCCGAGTCGCCGCCCTCGGCGCAGACGCTGGTCTTGGTCATCTGGTGGACGGCGCCCTGGCTGTAGTTGACCGTTTCGTTCTTGGCCAGGACATTGCCGCAGCGCCAGTGGGTCGTCGAGCCGGAGCGGCAGATCGAGGCGCCGATCGGGGCCTCGTTGGAGCCGCGGACGAGCTGGTCGGAGACGCTGCCCCAGCCGAGGACCACGGGGACGGTCCACCAGCCGCTGCCGACGTTCACCCACGCGTAGTCGTTGTCGGGGAAGGACGATCCCTGGAAGTTGCCGATGTACGAGCCGTCCCAGCCGCGCACGCCGGCGCCCGGCTGGCCGCAGTGGCCGGCCGTGACGAAGCCGCCGTAGACGGAGAAGCCGATGGAACAGCGGACGTTGCCCGTGTAGTACGGGTCACCGCCGACGGTGCCCGCGGCGAAGGTCTGCGGGGCCTTCGCGGTCTCCTCGACCGCGACGGGACCGGCCTGCCGGGCGCGGGCGAGGAAGCCCTGGACATCGTTGTCGTTCTTCTGTGCGGCGACGACGTTCACGACGACCTTGTTGGCCTTCGGGTCGACGTGCCAGCTCGCGACACCGGCCGGCGCGTCGAGCGCGTCGATCTTCGACTTCGCCGCGTCGAGCTGCCGTGCGCTGTGCTCGACCAGCCGCACGGTCGCGCCGGTCGCCCGTACGGCGTCGGCCTTCCCCGTGCTGGTGACGGCCACGGTCAGTGTGCCGCTGTCCGCGTTGAACCAGGAACCGCCGTACGACGATCCCGCCGCGCGCCGCGCCTTTCCGTCGACGGCGGTCGCGGTCTTCTCCGCCGCGAGACGCGCCTCGGCCTGGCTCTTCGTCAGGCCCAGGTCGTTCTGCATCGCGGAGAGCAGACCGGCTGATGCCGGTGCTTCGGAGACGGGGGAGGGGGCCGCCGCCGCGGGAACGAGGCCGGCGGTGGCCCAGGCTCCGAGGACGAGGAGCGCGGACAGACCGGTGCGTATCACTGTGGTGCGTCTCAAGGGATTGGCCCTTCTGGTTGTTCCAGCATCGTGGGGGTGGAACGTGGAACAGCGACCGGCTGAGAGCGCTCTCAGCCGATGTCAGCCGGAGCGTAGTCGAGGATCATGGGCAGGTCCATGCCAATGAGCAACCCGGGCCGCGCCCTGCCCGGTTGGGGCTTCCCGCAGTCCGTTTGGGGTGGCGTCATGGCCGTGACCGGCATCCGGCGCACTGCGGAAAGCCTGTTCGTTCCGGCGCCGTTTATTCGTTCGATCACGGCTGACCGGCCCTGCTAACTTCCCTGACGTGGCAACGAAACTCAATCAGATCATCGCAGTGGAGAAAGGCGTCAAGTCCAAGGCACACCAGGACCTGACGGCGGCCCATCACGGCCTCCAGAAGCCGGCCCTGCTCGCCGGTATCTCCCGTACGTATCAGCCGAAGGACGAGGAGGGTGAGCAGCTTCCGCCCGAGTCCACCCGCGTCCAGGTCAAGGCCGAGGACGTACTGCGCGAGACCGCGAAGACGCTGACGAGGCTTTTCGATGTGACCGCCACCAAGGACTGGGCGAACTGCGCGGCGCGCGCCGACATCACCGTCGACGGACGGGTGCTGGTGAGCGAGGCCCCGGTGTCCTATCTGCTCTTCCTGGAGAAGCAGCTCACCGACCTCAACACCTTTGTACGCAAGCTGCCGGTGCTGGACGCCTCGGAGTCCTGGAGCCAGGACCCGTCGACGGACGCGTGGAAGACCGAGGCCGTACGGACCGTCCGTACGAAGAAGGTCCCGCGCAACCATGTGAAGGCCGAGGCGACCGAGAAGCACCCGGCGCAGGTCGAGGTGTACTACGAGGACATACCGGTCGGTTACTGGACCACGGTGAAATTCAGCGGCGCGCTGCCCGCCCGTCGGCTGAACGAGCTGCTCGACCGGGTCGAGAAGCTCCAGCAGGCCGTGAAGTTCGCCCGCGAGGAGGCGAACGGCACGGATGTCACCGACCAGCGGGTGGGTGACGCGGTGTTCGGCTACCTGTTCGGGTAGCCTCGAAGACTCCCCGGCTGCCCGCTTGTGCGACCGGGGTGCGCGAGGAGCGCAAGCTGAAACTGAGGCTTGTCGTGACTGCGCGGTTCCAGTGGAGGTTCGAATCCTCCCCGCGGCACATCCGCAACAGGATGGACGGGCCGCGGTAGCCCAATCGGCAGAGGCAGACCGCGATCAATCTCAGACTATTGCTCCAGACTCAGCATTGGCCGCCGATCGCCGGATCGATCGGGCCCAGGCCCTGGGACGTCGAAGTGCCGGTTCAAGTCCGGCCCGCGCAGCTCGATGCGCGGTGGTCCAATGGCAGGACGCGGCGACATGACGACTAACCTGGGTTCTCAAGCGTGCCGGCGTGCGACATGGGTGGCATCACAGGGCTCGGGGGCCGGCTACGCCTCCGGGTCCGCTCCTTTTTCCGCCTGCCGCCTGTCTCCCGCCCGTTTCCCTCCCGCTCTTCCCGGCCCTGCCCTCACTGGCGGTATCCGCTCAGGAAGCGGCCGATGCGGCTGATCGCCGCGTCGAGGTCGTCCGCGTACGGCAGGGTCAGAATCCTGAAGTGGTCCGTACGCGGCCAGTTGAAGCCCGTCCCCTGTACGACCTGGATCTTCTCGCGCAGCAGCAGGTCCAGTACGAATCGCTCGTCGTCGTGGATCTTGTGCACCTTCGGGTCGAGCCGCGGGAAGGCGTACAGCGCGCCCTTCGGCTTGACGCAGGAGACGCCCGGGATCTCGTTCAGCTTCTCCCAGGCGCGATTGCGCTGCTCATGGAGTCTGCCGCCCGGAGCCGTCAGCTCCCGGATCGACTGCCGGCCGCCGAGCGCGGCCTGAATGGCGTACTGCGCGGGCGCGTTGGGGCACAGCCGCATCGACGCGAGCATCGTGAGCCCCTCCAGATAACTGCGCGCGTGCTGCTTGGGCCCGCTGACGACGAGCCAGCCGGAACGGAAGCCCGCCACCCGGTAGGTCTTCGAGAGGCCGCTGAAGGTGAGGACGACCAGATCGGGGGCGAGGGCCGCGGCGGTGTGGTGGACCGCGTCGTCATAGACGATCTGGTCGTAGATCTCGTCCGCGAACACCATGAGCTGATGACGGCGGGCGAGATCCAGCATCCCTTCGACGATCTCCCGTGGATAGACCGCCCCGGTGGGATTGTTGGGATTGATGATCACGACGGCCTTGGTGCGGTCGGTGATCTTCGCGGCCAGGTCGTCGAGATCCGGGTACCAGTCCGCGGACTCGTCGCAGAGATAGTGCACGGGACGGCCGCCGGCCAGAGTCGTGACGGCGGTCCAGAGCGGGAAGTCGGGCGCCGGGATGAGGACTTCGTCGCCGTCCTCCAGCAGCGCCTGGACGGCCATCGAGACCAGCTCCGAGACTCCGTTCCCCAGGAAGATGTCGTCGACGGAGACATCCGGCAGACCGAGCGTCTGATACCGCTGGGCGACGGCGCGGCGCGCCGAGAGTATGCCGCGCGAGTCCGTGTACCCATGGGCCCGGGGGAGCATCCGGATCATGTCCTGGAGGATCTCCTCCGGCGCCTCGAAGCCGAAGAGCGCGGGATTGCCGGTGTTGAGGCGCAGGACGCTGTGGCCCGCCTCCTCCAGTGCGTCGGCGTGCTCGATCACCGGGCCGCGGATCTCGTAGCAGACCTCGCTCAGTTTGCTCGACTGCCGGAACTCCATGCGGTGGCCTCCCAGACCTTGGTGCGATACTTGGTTTTACCAAGCATGAGCTTGGAAAGTCCAACAACATGTCTAGACTGCGCCACATGTCACGTCGCCGAAGTTACGACCAGTACTGCGCCACCGCCCGTGCCCTCGACGCCGTGGGTGACCGCTGGACCCTGCTGATCGTCCGTGAACTCCTCGCCGGGCCCCGCCGTTACACCGATCTGCACGCCGATCTGCCCGGCGTCAGCACGGATGTGCTCGCGTCCCGGCTCAAGGACATGGAGCGCGACGAACTGGCCACGCGCCGCCGGCTGCCCCCGCCGGCCGCCGCGTATGTGTATGAACTCACCGAGCGCGGTCGCGGGTTGCTGCCGGTCCTCACGGCCCTCGCGGAGTGGGGCGCTCCGGCGCTGGAGGAGCGCAGACCCACCGACGCCGTCCGGGCGCACTGGTTCGCCGTGCCGCTGCTGCCGGTGCTCGACGGCCTGCCGGGCCCGGACGGCGCGGGCGGGTTCGGACAGGAGGGCGTGGTGGAAGTCCGGCTGGACGAGGGGGCGTTCCATGTGCGGCTCGGCGCGGGCGATCCGGCGTACGGCGACGGTCCGGTGGAGAACCCGGACGCCCGTCTGGTCCTCGACGCCGACACCTGCCGCGCGTTGAGCGGAGGCGAGCTGACGGTCGGGGACGGGGTGCGGGACGGGCGGATCGAGGTGTCGGGTGAGGGGGCACTGGCCAAGATGCTGCGCGGGGAGTGAAACCTCCCTCATCTCACCTTTGATGCGTTCTTAATGTTTTTCTGCATACCTTGAGAGAAAATGGGGTTGAATGACGTCACCTGTCACCCGGTGTCATACTTGACGGTGTCCGTGTCCTCTGGCGGTCCGAGGGTGAGATGAGTGGCCATGATTCGGCCGGACACCGAGCACGAGGAACAGTCCGTCCGATCGAATGTCTTCGTGGACGAGTCGTCCACGGCGAAGGCCGCTGTCGACGCCCGGGGCACGGTGACCCGGTGGAGCGAGGGAGCTCGCAAGCTGCTGGGTTACACGCCCGCCGAGGTCGTGGGGCGTCCCGTGGCCGAGCTGTTCGCCGACGCGCGCACCGCGCAGTCGGCCGTGCGGGCGGCGGCGGGGGCACGGCGGAGCCCGGAGTCGCTGGGCAGATGGAGCGGTACGGTCACACTGGTGCACCGGAACGGCGAGCAGGTGGACGTACCGCTGCTGGCGCATCTCCGGAGGACGCCTGATCCCCAGGCATCCACCGGCCCCCAGGCATCCACGGGCACCCGGCGCTCTCCCGTCTCCGGGACCTCCACCGCCTCCGGGGCCTCCGACGGCACCGGGGCCTCCACCGCCTCCGACGGCACCGGGGCCTCCGACGGCACCGGGGCCCCCGGCGCCGGCCGTACCGGCGCCGAGTGGCTTCTCGTCTCTCCGCTCTCCCGTCCCACGCCGTGTGCCGAGGACGCCGAGCTGATCGAGGAGTTCTTCGTCCAGGCGCCCTGCAAGATGGCGATCTACGACACCCGGCTGCGGCTGCGCTGCGCGAACGAGGACATGGAGCACCTGCTGGGCCTGGCCGAGGACGACATACGCGGACTGCGCCTGCCGGAGATCGTGCCGGGTCCGGAGTCCGAGAAGACCGAGCGTTCCATGCGGCTGGCGCTGGAGACCGGCGAACCGCGGCAGCTCGCCTTCTCCCTGCGCATGGTGGGCCACGAACACGAACTCGCCTGGTCGCTCTCCATCTCGCCGCTCCGGGACCATGAAGAGCGGGTGCGGGGCGTGATGGTGGCGACACACGATGTGACCTCGCAGCACACGGCCCGGCAGCGGCTGCTCCTGGTCAACGAGGCCAGTGTCCGTATCGGCAGCACCCTCGACATCGGCCGTACCGCGCAGGAGCTCGCCGATGTGTCCGTCCCGGTCCTGGCCGATTTCGTGACCGTGGACCTGATCCCCACGGTCAACGAGGGCGGCGAGCCGCCCTCAGGACCGTTGACCGGGCGGATCACGCTGCGCCGGGCCGCGTGCAGTTCGGTCTTCGAGGGGGTCCCCGAGTCCGTGGTCCCGGTGGGCGAGACGGACGTCTACTCCGACTACTCCCCCTCCGCCGAGAGCCTGCTCACCGCGCGGGCGGTCGTGAGCAGGATGACGGAACCCTCCACCAACCGCTGGAAGATCCAGGCGCCCGAGCGGGCCGCCAAGGCGCGCGAGTTCGGCTTCCATTCGATGATGGCCGTTCCTCTGCGCGCCCGCGGAACCACTCTCGGTGTGGCGACCTTCACCCGGCACCGGCACCCCGAGTCCTTCGAGCAGGAGGATCTGCTCCTCGCCGAGGAGATCACGGCCAGGGCCGCCGTCTGTATCGACAACGCCCGCCGCTTCACCCACGAACGCGAGACGGCACTGACCCTCCAGCGCAGCCTGCTGCCCAGGAAGCTGCCCGAGAACGCGGCGGCCGAGGTCGCCTTCCGCTATCTCCCCGCCGACACCAGGGCCGGGGTGGGAGGCGACTGGTTCGACGTGATCCCGCTGTCCAGCTCCCGGGTCGCCCTGGTCGTGGGCGATGTCGTCGGCCATGGTCTCCAGGCGTCCGCCACGATGGGCCGGCTGCGGACGGCCGTGCGCACACTGGCCGATGTCGATCTGCCGCCCGACGAACTGCTCACCCATCTCGACGACCTCGTCAACCATCTCGCCGCGGAGGCGGCGAGCGGCCAGGGCATGGGTGCGCCCATAACGGCGGAGTCCGCCGGCGACGTCGGTGCCACCTGTCTGTACGCGGTCTACGACCCGGTCTCCCGGCACTGCTCGCTGGCCCGCGCCGGACATCCCCAGCCCGCGGTGGTCAGTCCCGACGGAGCCGTCGAATTCCTCGACCTGCCCGCGGGACCGCCGCTCGGGCTGGGCAATCTGCCCTTCGAGAGCGTGGATGTGGATCTGGCGGAAGGCAGCATCCTCGCCCTCTACACCAACGGTCTGATCGAGAGGCGCGAGCGCGGCATCGACGAGACGCTGGCCGCGCTGAGTGAGGCCCTGTCGCAGCCCACCGCGCCCCTGGAGGAGATCTGCGACAGTGTGCTCAAGGCGCTGCTCCCGCCGCATCCCGCCGACGACGTGGCGCTGCTCCTCGCCCGTACCCACGCGCTCGACGCGAACCAGGTGGTCACCTGGGAGCTGAACTGCGACCCGGCCGTGGTCGGGCGGGCACGGGTCAAGGTCTCGGCCCAGCTCGCCGACTGGGGCCTCGACGAGGCCGTCTTCACCACGGAGCTCGTGGTCAGCGAACTGGTCACCAACGCCATCCGGTACGCCGAGGCGCCCATCCAGCTCCGGCTGATCCATGACCGCAGCCTGATCTGCGAGGTCTCCGACGGCAGCAACACCGCGCCGCATCTGCGCCGCGCCCGGGTCTTCGACGAGGGAGGCCGCGGGCTGCTGCTGGTGGCCCAGCTCACCCAGAGCTGGGGCACGCGCCAGGGCGTCGGCGGAAAGACGATCTGGGCGGAACAGAGCCTTCCGGTCACGGGCCTGTGAGCCGCCTTCTGCGGGACGGGCCGGCTGACTTCTGCGGGACGGGGCGCCTGAACGAAGATGAACGGGTGCGACTCGAAGCGATCACCTGGGACCGGCTGACCGAGGCCCTCGCCGAGCGGATCCTTCGGACGGCCCCGGCGGACGGCGCTCCCTGGCTGCGTGTGGCCCTCGACGGAGCGCCTGCCGCCGGGACCGCCGGGCCGGCCGAGGCGCTCGCCGAGGCGCTGCGGATACGCGGCCGGTCGGTGCTGGTCGTCGGGACCGCCGGTTTTCTGCGTCCGGCCTCGCTGCGGTACGAGTACGGACGCGAGGACCCCGACGCGTACTACAGCGGCTGGTTCGACACCGGTGCCCTCTGGCGCGAGGTGTTCGGACCACTGGAGCCGGGTGGCAGCGGGCGGGTCCTGCCCGACCTCTGGGACCCGGCCACCGACCGGGCGACACGCAGCCCGCACCGTCAACTCGCGCCCGGCGGGGTGCTGGTGCTGCACGGGCCGCTGCTGCTGGGCCACTGGTTCCCGTTCGACCTCACGGTGCATCTGCGGCTCTCGCCGGGCGCGCTCCGGCGCCGTACCGACGCGGGCGAACTCTGGACGCTGCCCGCCTTCGCGCGGTACGAGGACGAGGTGGACCCGGCCGCGGTCGCCGATGTGGTCGTACGGGCCGACGATTCCCGGCATCCGGCGTGGGGCGGGGCGGGCTGACGGACGGCCGACCGGCGAGCGGGCGCCACGATCGTACGGACGTACGGACGTACCGGCCTTTCGCGCGTCCTGCCCCGTACGCTGCCTACGGCCGTGGCCACGGTGCGTCCGGCGGCCGTCCGCCCACCGTCGCCACCGCGCGTGCTCCCGCCCGGCAGCCCGCGGCGGTGGCACGCGGGAGGTCCGCGCCCGTCAGCCGCGCGGCCAGGAACGCGCCGGTGAAGGCGTCGCCCGCTCCGGTCGAGTCCACCGCACACGCCGGGACGGGCGGTACCTGGTGGCGGACGGCGCCCGCCTCCGCCACCAGGGCGCCGTCCCCGCCCAGCGTGACCACCGCCACCGGCACCCGTCGGCTCAGTTCGGCGGCGGCGTCCGCCGGATCCGTCAGACCGGTCAGCAGCCTGGCCTCGTCGATGTTGGGCAGCAGTGTCTCCACGCCCTCGACCGCCGCCAGGAACCGGTCCGCGCCCAGTTCCTCGATGAAGCCGGCCGAGGCGGGATCGACGCTCACCGGAATCTGCCGTTCCAGCGCCGACGCCGTCGCGAGGGCGGCGAGCCGCCGGCTCACCTCGGTGAAGAAGAGATAGCCGGAGAGATGCAGGCGTCCGATCCCGTCCAGGAGGGACGGCGACCAGTCGGCGGCGGACAGCCGCAGGGTCGCGCCGCTGTCGGTGAGGAGTGTGCGCTCGGCGGAGGCGTCGACCAGGCATATCACCGTGGCGGTCGGCACCTTGTCGTCGACGACGAGATGTGCCCGTACCCCTGCCCGCCGCAGCCGCTCGGCGTGCCACTCATGGGCGTCCGCGCCGACCCGCGCCAGCAGCCGTACGTCCGCGCAGCCGCTGTGGGCGGCCCAGCAGGCCGCGTTGGCCCCGGCGCCGCCGGGCAGCGTACGGATCTCGGCGGCGGTGTCCGTACCGTGCGCGAGAGGCGTGCGGTACCGCGCCACCACATCGGTCACCACGTCCCCGACCACCAGCAGCGCGCCGCCTGCGGGCGGAACGCCGGGCCTCACCGGGCCGAGGCGATCCGTGCCACGGCGATCCGGGCCGCGAGCCGTACGTTGCCGCGTACCGCCGCCAGATTGGCCTCCAGCGAGGCGCCACCGGTCTGCCGCATGAGATGGTCCAGCAGGAACGGGGTGACGGCCTGACCGCCGATCCCGCGCTCATGACACTCGGTGAGCGCCTCCGCGAGCACCCGGTCGTGCAGCACCGGATCGAGCTGTTCCGCCTCCGGTACGGGGTTGGCGACGATCAGCGCCGACCCGGGCCCGCCCAGCGCGTCCTGCGCGCGCATCACGGCCGCGACCTCCTCGGGCGAATGGACCGTCCAGTCCACGGGCTCGCCGGAAGAGGCCAGATAGAAGCCGGGGAAACGTTCCGTCCCGTAGCCCAGGACGCCGACGCCCAGCGTCTCCAGCCGCTGGAGCGTCGCCGGGACGTCCAGGATCGATTTGACCCCCGCGCAGACGACCGTGATCCGGGTCCTGGCCAGCAGCGCCAGATCGGCCGACTCGTCCTGGGTCTCGGTCCAGCCGCGGTGGACTCCGCCCAGACCGCCCGTCGCGAAGACACCGATCCCGGCTCTCGCGGCGAGAAAGGCGGTGGCGGACACGGTCGTCGCGCCGCTCGCGCCCGTCGCGATCGCCGGTGCCAGATCGCGGTGGCCCAGCTTCCGTACGGACGTGTCCTGGGCGACCCGCTCCAACTGGTCCTTGACCAGGCCCACATGAGGCACGCCGTCCAGCACGGCCACGGTCGCGGGCACGGCGCCGCCCGACCGCACCAGCGCCTCCAGCTCCTCCGCGACCGCCAGATTGCGCGGGCGCGGCAGTCCGTGCGCGATGATCGTCGACTCCAGGGCGACCACGGGACGGCCCGCGGCGAGCGCCTCGCGTACCTCGGGGGAGTGCTGCGATGTGATGTCTGGCATGTACCCATCCATGGCACGTCCGGGGCCCGCGCAAACGTCGGCCCCGCAATCGTGGACCCGGTACGGGACCGCCGGCCGGCGGGAAGGCCGGTCGGCGATCCGTGTCCGGATTCGCGTCCGCAGGGGACGGGCGGATCCGGACGTGCGACCTCAGCGGTGTGACGTCAGGCGGCCTTCACCCCGTCCAGCGCGCCATGCGGATTGAACACATACTTGCGGCTCGCGCCCTGGTCGAACTCCGCGTATCCGCGCGTCGCGTCGTCCAGCGAGATCACCGTGGCGTTGACCGCCTTCGCGATGTGCACCTTGTTGTGCAGGATCGCTTCCGACAGGCCTCGGTGGTACTTCATCACCGGGCACTGACCGGTCGTGAACTCATGGCTCTTCGCCCAGCCGAGTCCCAGCCGTACCTTCAGCGTGCCGGACTTGGCGTCCTGGTCGACACCGCGCGGGTCCTCGGTGACGTACAGCCCGGGGATACCCAGCTTGCCGCCCGCCCTGACGACGCTCATCAGGGAGTTCAGGACGGTCGCCGGTGCCTCGTCGGTGTCCTTGCCGTAGGCGCGTGCCTCGAAGCCGACCGCGTCGACCGCCGCGTCCACCTCCGGCACGCCCAGGATCTGGGCTATGTGGTCCTCCAGCGTACCCAGCGTCAGATCGACGGTCTCGCAGCCGAAGCTGCGTGCCTGGTCCAGCCGTTGGGTGTTGAGGTCGCCGACGATGACGACCGACGCGCCGAGGAGCTGCGCCGAGGCCGCCGCCGCCAGACCGACCGGTCCCGCGCCCGCGACGTACACCGTGGAGCCGACCTCCGTGCCCGCGGTCACGGCACCGTGGAAACCGGTCGGGAAGATGTCCGAGAGCATCGTCAGATCGAGGAGCTTCTCGCGGGCCGCGTCCCGGTCGGGGAACTTGAGCAGGTTGAAGTCCGCGTACGGCACCATGACGTACTCCGCCTGGCCGCCGACCCAGCCGCCCATGTCGACATAGCCGTATGCCGCGCCCGGACGGGCCGGATTGACGTTCAGGCAGATTCCGGTCTTGCGCTCCTTGCAGTTCCGGCAGCGCCCGCAGGCGATGTTGAAGGGCACCGAGACGATGTCACCGGTGTCGATGAACTCGACGTCGGGTCCCTTCTCGATGACCTCGCCGGTGATCTCGTGACCGAGGATCAGACCTTCGGGAGCCGTCGTACGGCCTCGTACCATGTGCTGGTCGCTGCCGCATATGTTGGTGGCGAGGACCTTGAGGATGACTCCGTGCCGGCACTTGCGGCCGACATTGGCGGGAGCCACTCCCGGCCCGTCGCGAAGTTCGAGCACCGGGTAGTCGGTTTCCCTGACCTCCACCTCACCGGGCTTGATGTATGCGACCGCCCTGTTTCCTCCGCTCATGCTGACTCGCCGTCCCTTCGGTTCTGCTTGTCCAGCGGATGACTCGGCCTGTGCGCGGGTC
This sequence comes from Streptomyces lushanensis, assembly GCF_001700515.1. Classification (GTDB taxonomy): domain Bacteria; phylum Actinomycetota; class Actinomycetes; order Streptomycetales; family Streptomycetaceae; genus Streptomyces; species Streptomyces lushanensis. Next base: position 20,210 of record NZ_MAUD01000196.1, on the reverse strand, counting down.
ATGGAGTCCGCTACCGCTCGGGCGGTCCGGCCACGGGGTGTGCGGACACGGAAATCCGCCCGGTCGGCGGGGCCGGACGTACTGCGCCTCGCACGGTATCCGCCGGGCTGTACGCGCGGTGGTGCTCCACAAATCAGCCTAAGCCCGGCAAGGAAAGCGGACAAGTGACTGCAAAGCGGTATAATCTTCGCCCTTTCGCTGTCCCGCCGCCCGCCGTCGCCTTCCTGTTCGGGCTCGGGACCCGGTCCGGCTCGGAACCGCGTCGGCCGGGCTCAGAACAGCGGCGCCGGGAGCACACCCTCCAGGGCCAGCAACTGTCGCTTGGTCTCCAGCCCGCCGCCGAAACCGCCGAGCCCGCCGTCGCTCTCCACCACCCGGTGACACGGCACCACCACCGGCAGCGGATTGGAGCCCATCGCCACACCGACCGCCTGGGCCGCGCCCGGCTGGCCCACCCTGCGCGCCAGCTCGCCGTACCCCACCACGGCTCCGTACGCCACGCCCGTCGCCAGCTCGCGCAGCACCTGCCGGTTGAAGCCCCCGGAGAGCGACCAGTCCAGCGGCAGCCCGAACTCCCGCAGCTCGCCCGCGAAATACGCCGACAGCTCCCGTATCGCCTCGGCCAGCAGACCCGACGACGATTCGACCGGCTCGACGCCGAACCGCTCCCCGAGCTGTCTCAGCGCCCTCCTGCGTACCGGCACGTCGGCGTGGAAGACCACGCTCACCAGGCCGCGGCCTGTCGCGGCCAGCAGCAGCGGCCCGATGTCGCTGCCCACGACGGTCCACTCCAGCGAGGGCTGCCCGTAGGTGTTCACGCGGGTGTTCATGGGGACCACCGTAAGGGCCGCCACTGACAACGGGTCCCGGCCCACGGGCAGCCGCCGTCAGCCCACCGCGTCCCGCACCACGTCCGGGCTGTCGGTGATGATCCCGTCCACGCCGAGGTCCCTGACCCGCACCGCGCCCGCCGCGTCGTTGACCGTCCACGTACTGACCGCGAGCGGCTTGCCGTGCGGGCCCTTCAGCCGGTGCACCGCGGCCACGTAGCCGGCGGTCAGCGAGGTGTGCGACGGATTGATCTGGTCCGTGAAGGCGGCGTACGTGGGCAGCTCGGCCGCCGCCGGCGTCCCCAGGAAGCCCGTCGTGATCCCGGGGTGCCGCCGGTGCACCGCACGGACGCTCTCCGCGCTGAAACTCTGGATGACCAGCTTCTCCTCGACATGGGCACGGTCCAGCCAGCCCTCCTGGCGGAGCACCCGCAGGATGTCCTTCTCGATGCCCGGGTACTGCTCGGGGCCCTTGATCTCCAGGAGCAGCTTCTGGCGGTTGGCGTCGACGGTGTGCAGGAACTGCTTCAGCGTCGGGACGCGCTCGCCCGCCCAGCGCGCGCCGAACCAGCTTCCCGCGTCGAGCCGCGCGATCTCGGCGGCGGTGAAGTCCTTGACCTTCCACGGCGCCCGGTCGGGAAAGACCGTCTCCACGTCCGTGGTCCGCCGGAGGGTGTCGTCGTGGATCACGACCAGCGCACCGTCCCTGGTGCGCTGCACGTCGTTCTCCACCCAGTCGACGCCCAGGTCACCGGCCCGGTCGACGGCCGCGAGGGTGTTCTCCGGCGCGTAGGCGGAGGCACCGCGGTGCGCGATGACGAGCGGGCCGCCGACCCTGGGCGCGGCAGCGGTGGCGGTGGCGTCGGCCGAAGCGGCGGTGGCGGGTGCCGTCGCGGTGGCGGTCGTGACGCCGGCCTCGGCCGGACCGGCGGAGGCCGTGGCGGCGCCCGGCAGCATCAGCGCGGTGACTCCCAGCAGCGCGGTGGCCGTGGTCGACGAGGTGCGCGTCGCCGCCGAAGTGCGCGCGTACACATGGACTCCTCGTGTCGCGGGAAGACAGTCGGCCCCGAGGGTGGCAGCCTCCGGCCAACGGAGAACGGGCGAAGGTTGACCACAACATGAAGCCACACCCCGAGGCAGGCATACCGGACCGCGAGGCCGTGCCGCTCCGTGTCGCCGCATGTCGGCTTCATATCGGCTTCATATCGACAAATCGGCCGGTGCCTGTTTGATTACCGGCCCGGCCGTCCTACTCTCGCCCCGAACCAGCGCTTCCGTACATGGAGCCGAGGGGCGAAGGGCACACCGTATGCAGGGCACCGTCGAAGGATTCAGCTATGGCCTCGTCACTCCCGTGGCGGCCTTTCTCATGGCCTGTCTCGGGGCGGCACTCGGCCTGCGCTGCACCGCCAGATCCCTGCGCGCCCGGCGGTCCTGGAAACCCGGCGGACTGGCGCTGGGCGCGGCCTCGATCGGCTCCGGCGTCTGGACGATGCACTTCATCGGCATGATGGGCTTCGCCGTCAGCGAGGCGCCGATCGGCTACGACCGGCCCACGACCTTCGCCAGCCTCGCCGTCGGCATCGTCATGACCGGGATCGGGATCTTCATAGTGGGATACCGCGGCTCGACCCCGATGGCCCTGGTCACCGGCGGTACGGTCACCGGCCTCGGCATCGCCACCATGCACTACCTCGGCATGGCCGGTGTACGGCTGCACGGGCAGGTCACCTACGACACCGGGACGGTCGCGCTCTCCGTGCTGATCGCCGTCGCCGCGTCCGTGGCCGGGCTCTGGGTGATCGTCACGCACCGGGGATTTCTGGCCAGTCTGGGCGCCAGTCTGGTGCTGGGCGTCGCGTCGACCGGAATGCACTTCACCGCGATGGCCGGGGTCGAGGTCCATCTCGACGGGACCGCCACCGCGCCGGGCGGCGCGCCGGCCACCGCGCTGCTCGCGCCGATGCTGGTCGGCCCGGCGGTGTTCCTGCTGCTGGCGGGCGTGGTGCTGTTCCTCGATCCGCTGCTGGTGACGGGCGGTCGCGGCCGGGACGCGGACCGCGGGGGCGGCCACGGCCGGTCCGCCCGGCCGGCCCGGTCCGCCCGGCCGGCCCGGTCCGCGGGGGCGGCGCGCGGTCTGTGCGGGTCCCGCAGGCTGGGCGGCGTGCCCGCGCAGCGGACCCGGCTCCGCACGGACCGGGACCGCCGTGAGGCGGCCGGCCGTGCGGCCGCCAGGGCGCCGCGCAGCGGCCCGCAGGACCTGCACGACTGGTGACAGGCCGGTGATCCGGCGCCGCCCGGCGCCCGGCTGTCAGTGGGTGGTCGTACGGTGGTTCCATGCGGCCCGTTTCCAGCATCGAACGTACGGTGGCGCCCTTCGAGGTCGTCAGTCCCTACCAGCCCAGCGGCGATCAGCCGACGGCCATCGCCGATCTCGAACGGCGTGTCCGCGCCGGTGAGAAGGATGTCGTCCTGCTCGGCGCGACCGGCACGGGAAAGTCGGCGACGACCGCCTGGATGATCGAGAGGCTCCAGCGCCCCACCCTGGTGATGGCGCCGAACAAGACGCTCGCCGCCCAGCTCGCCAACGAGTTCCGCGAGCTGCTGCCCAACAACGCCGTCGAGTACTTCGTCTCGTACTACGACTACTACCAGCCCGAGGCGTACGTCCCGCAGTCGGACACCTACATCGAGAAGGACTCCTCGATCAACGAGGAGGTCGAGCGGCTGCGCCACTCCGCGACCAACTCGCTGCTGACCCGCCGCGATGTGATCGTGGTCGCCTCGGTCTCCTGCATCTACGGCCTCGGCACGCCCCAGGAGTACGTGGACCGGATGGTGCCGCTGAAGGTCGGCGCCGAGATCGACCGGGACCAGCTCCTGCGCCGCTTCGTGGACATGCAGTACGCGCGCAACGACGTCGCGTTCGCGCGCGGCACCTTCCGGGTCCGGGGCGACACCATCGAGATCTTCCCGGTCTACGAGGAGCTGGCCGTCCGTATCGAGATGTTCGGCGACGAGATCGAGGCGCTCTCCACGCTGCATCCGCTCACCGGCGAGGTCATCAGCGACGACCGCGAGCTGTACGTCTTCCCCGCGAGCCACTACGTGGCCGGCCCCGAGCGCATGGAGAAGGCGGTCAACGGCATCGAGCGGGAGCTGGAGGAGCGCCTGGCCGAGCTGGACAAGCAGGGCAAGCTCCTGGAGTCCCAGCGGCTGCGCATGCGCACGACGTACGACATCGAGATGATGCGGCAGATCGGTTCCTGCTCCGGGATCGAGAATTACTCGATGCACTTCGACGACCGCGCGCCCGGCACCGCGCCCAACACCCTCATCGACTACTTCCCCGAGGACTTCCTGCTGGTCATCGACGAGTCGCATGTCACGGTCCCGCAGATCGGCGCGATGTACGAGGGCGACGCGTCCCGCAAGCGGACCCTGGTCGAGCACGGGTTCCGGCTGCCGTCCGCGCTCGACAACCGCCCGCTGAAGTGGGAGGAGTTCCAGAAGCGGATCGACCAGACCGTGTATCTCTCCGCCACGCCCGGCGCCTACGAGCTGTCCCGTTCCGACGGGTTCGTGGAGCAGATCATCCGGCCCACCGGGCTGATCGACCCGGAGGTCGTCGTCAAGCCCACCGAGGGCCAGATCGACGACCTGGTGCACGAGATCCGCGAGCGGACCGCGAAGGACGAGCGTGTCCTGGTCACCACGCTCACCAAGAAGATGGCCGAGGATCTCACCGACTACTTCCTGGAGCTGGGTATCCAGGTGCGGTATCTGCACAGCGATGTGGACACCCTGCGCCGGGTCGAGCTGCTGCGCGAGCTGCGCTCCGGGGAGTACGACGTCCTCGTCGGCATCAACCTGCTCCGTGAGGGCCTCGACCTTCCCGAGGTCTCGCTGGTGGCGATCCTCGACGCCGACAAGGAGGGCTTCCTGCGCTCGGGCACCTCGCTGATCCAGACCATCGGCCGGGCCGCGCGAAATGTCTCCGGCCAGGTCCATATGTACGCGGACAAGATCACTCCGGCGATGGAGAAGGCCATCGACGAGACCAACCGCCGCCGCGAGAAGCAGATCGCGTACAACACCGAGCGCGGTATCGATCCCCAGCCGCTGCGCAAGAAGATCAACGACATCGTCGCGACCATCGCGCGCGAGGAGGTCGACACCGAGGCGCTGCTCGGCACGGGCTACCGGCAGTCCAAGGACGGCCGGTCGGCCAAGGCCGCCGTGCCCACACTCGGTACGAAGACCGCCAGGGCGGCCAAGGGCGCGGGCGCGAAGACCGCCGTGGTCTCCGACCGTCCCGCCGCCGAACTGGCCGGAATCATCGAGGAGATGACCGACCGTATGCGGGCGGCGGCGGCCGAGCTCCAGTTCGAGGTGGCCGCCCGGCTGCGCGACGAAGTGAGTGAACTGAAGAAGGAATTGCGGCAGATGAGGGAGGCGGGGCTGGCCTGACACCCCCGAACACCTGGTGTGTTGCAAGACCGACACAAAAACGGTCCAAGCCTCCTGCACCGCCCGCGGGACTGCGTAGGGTTCTGCGCAACCGCACACGGACGGTTGCGGGGGAACCATTCGAGAGGGGACAGCGCGTGGTGGACGTATCCAAGGGCAGTGCGCCCGGGGGTCCTGGCGTCAATCTGACCAAGGGACAGGCCATCAGCCTGGAGAAGAAGGGCGGCGGCACGCTGACCGCGGTCCGTATGGGGCTGGGCTGGCAGGCCGCGCCGCGCCGGGGTCTGTTCGGCTCGCGCACGCGTGAGATCGACCTGGACGCGTCGGCGGTGCTCTTCGCCGACAAGCAGCCGGTCGACGTGGTCTTCTTCCGTCATCTCGTCAGCGATGACGGCTCGGTGCGGCACACCGGCGACAATCTGGTCGGCGGCGCGGGACAGGGCGGCGACGACGAGGCGATCCTGGTCGACCTCCAGCGGGTCCCGGTCCATATCGACCAGATCGTCTTCACGGTGAACTCGTTTACCGGCCAGACGTTCCAGGAGGTCCAGAACGCCTTCTGCCGCATCGTCGACGAGACCAACGGCCAGGAGCTGGCGCGCTACACGCTGGACGGCGGTGGCCAGTACACCGCGCAGATCATGGCGAAGGTGCACCGCGCGGGCGCGGGCTGGCAGATGACGGCCCTCGGCAACCCGGCCAACGGCCGTACGTTCCAGGACCTGATGCCGGCGATCCTGCCGCATCTCTGAGTACGCCGAAGGACGACGACACGCACGACGACGTCATCGGCACGACGTCCGCACCACGGTGAACGCACCCGTACGACATGGTGTTTCGCCGGTACGCGCAGCTCCCGGAAGCCAGGTTGCCGGGAGCTGCGCGGCTGCCGTGGACCCGTACGGCACCACCCGCACAGCACCACCCGATCACCCGTGGCCGAGCTCATCGTCGAGCCCACGGCCGGACAACGACGCGCAACCGACGAGGGGACAGAGGCGATGACGGCCGAGCTGGTCCGGGGGCAGAACCATCCCTTGCCCCACACCCGCCTGGAGATCCGGGTGACGGCCGCCGCACCGGTCATGGCCTGCGCCACGCTCGGCGACGAGCGGGGCACGGTGCGCGGCACCGAGTGGGTCGCCCACCCCGGCTCGCCCACGCTCCCCGGTATCGAGGTCTCCCGCCAGGCCGCCGCCGGGCTGCGCTTCCACATCGATCTGGAAGCCGTGCCCGAGCAGGCGCATCTCGTGCATGTGCTGCTCGCCCTGCCCGAAGGTGTCGGCGGACCGGACCGGTTCGGCGCCACCGCGGCCCCGTTCGCCGCCGTCACCTCCACCGACGGCACCGAGGTCGCCAGCTTCACCCTCACCGGTCTGGAGTCCGAGTCCGCCGTCGTCGCCCTGGAGCTCTACCGCCGCCAGGGCGCCTGGAAGGTCCGGGCCGTCGGCCAGGGATACGCGGGAGGGCTCGCCGAGCTGTTCGGCGACCACGGTCTGCCGCAGGCCCGGGCCTTCGCCGGCGGTATCCAGGAGGCGGTCGCCCGCCATCTGGCGAGCACGGTGCAGATCCCGCTGCCCGGTGCCCAGGACGGCGTACGGGTCAGGTCCGACGGCCTGTCCTCCTCGGCCACACCGGGTCCGGTTGCCCAGACGGGACCGGCGGGACCGGTCACCCAGGGCGGCTCCACCGTCCCCCAGACCGGCCCGGCCGCCACCGGCGGGACGGCGGCGGCCGGTGGGGCGGCGGCTTCCGGGGGCACGGGCGGTACGGCCGCCACCGGTGGCGCCGGAGGCGCGGTCAACTACACGCATCCCGGGCGCCGGATCTCCGCGCCTCCCACGCCGCCCCCGGTCGCGCCGCCCGCCGAGCCGGGCCGGCAGCCCCGCCCTGTCGCGGGCGACGCCACGGGCTGGTCCATGGACGAACGGCTCTACAACCAGGTCTGGGGAATGTTCGAGGACCTGGCCCGCGCGGTCGCCGCCTACCGCAGCGCGATCGACTTCGCCGAGTCCCGGCTCGACCAGGAGCTCGACCGCGTCCTGTCCGATCCGCGTCACCGCATCGGCGGCGCGGGCGAGGCGGCGCGGGAGGCGGCCCGCGTCAAGCACGACCAGCTCGCCACCCAGGCCCGTGAGGTCCTCGACCGCGATCTCGCCCAGCTCGTCGCCGAGTCCGAGGTCGTCGAGCCCGCTCTGCCGGCCGCCTACGCCCGCTGGGACAACCCCGTCTGGCACGCGTACCGCGTACCGATGGAGATCCCGATGGCGCTGCGCCTCGGCGATGTCCATCTGCCCGAGCACCCGGACCTGCGGATCCCGATGCTGGTGCGGCTGCCGCTCGAGCGCGGGCTGTGGGTCGACAGCGGGCGGTCCGGCTCCGAGGCCGCCCTGATGATGGACGAGGCCCAGCTCCGCGGTCTCGCCGTGGACACCGCAGTCGCCCATGCCGGGCGGCTGCTCGCCGTCTATCCGCCCGGTGAGTTCACGGTCCATGTCATCGACCCGGCCGGTTCCGCGGCCCGCTCGCTGGCCCCGCTGACCGCCTCCGGCGCACTCGCCGGTGAGCCCGCCGCCGGTGCCGCGGGAGTGTCCGCCGTCCTCGCGAAGCTCACCGAGCGGGTGGATCTGGTGCAGATGGCGGTGCGCGGCGGTGCCACCGAGTCGCTGCCGCCCGGTCTGGACACCGCCGAGCAGCTGCTGATCGTCAACGACTTCCCGCACGGCTTCGACGACCGCGCGGTGACCCAGCTGCGCTATCTCGCCGACGAGGGCCCGGCGGTCGGCGTGCATCTGCTGATGGTCGCGGACCGAGAGGACGCGGGCGCGTACGGACCGGTGCTGGATCCGCTCTGGCGGTCCCTGCTCCGGATCACTCCGGTCCCCGACGACCATCTCGCCGATCCCTGGGTCGGTCACGCCTGGACGTACGAGCCTCCCACCGTGCCCCCCGGCAGCCGGGTGCTCTTCCAGGTCCTGGAGCAGGTCGCCCTCGCCCGTCGCTCCTGGCGCCGCTGACCGGCGCACACCGGCGTACGACGGCGCGCACGCGGCTGACCAGCACACTTCCACTTCCTTTGCCTCTCTCTTTACCTTTCCTTGGTCTTTCCTGTACTGTTTCTTGGAGCGGAGGGGAGTACTCCCATCTCGCGACGTACCCGTCAATACGGACCGCCATCGGTCCCGGGGCGTCGGCCCGGGAGCGGCGGGTGCCGCACGGGTGGAGGAGACCTCCGGCAGCGACGACGCTGATCAGTAGCCGTACGAAGCCGGAGGCACAGTGGACGTTTCCATGACCCTGTGGGTGCTGACCGTTCTCGGTCTGTCCGCCCTGATCGCAGTGGACTTTCTCATCGGGCGCAAGCCGCACGACGTGTCGATGAAGGAAGCCGGGATCTGGACGGTCGTCTGGGTCGCCCTCGCCGCGCTCTTCGGCCTCGGGCTGATGGTCTTCGGCACGGGCCAGGCGTCCGGCGAGTTCTTCGCGGGCTTCATCACCGAGAAGTCGCTCAGTGTCGACAATCTCTTCGTCTTCGTCCTGATCATGGCGAAGTTCTCGGTGCCGTCACATCTCCAGCAGCGGGTGCTGCTGATCGGTGTGCTGATCGCCCTGGTCCTGCGCGCGGTCTTCATCGCGGCGGGCGCCGCGATCATCGCGAGCTTCTCGTGGGTGTTCTTCATCTTCGGCGCGTTCCTGATCTACACCGCCTGGAAGCTCGTCCAGGAGGCGCGCTCCGACGAGGAGGAAGAGGAGTTCGAGGAGAACCGCCTGCTCAAGTCCATCGAGAAGCGGTTCGGCGTCGCCGACAGGTATCACGGCACAAAGCTCTTCATACGGAACAACGGCAAGCGGGTCCTGACTCCGCTGATGGTGGTCATGCTGGCCATCGGCACCACCGATGTGCTCTTCGCGCTGGACTCCATCCCCGCGATCTTCGGTCTGACCCAGGACCCGTACATCGTGTTCACCGCCAACGCCTTCGCCCTGATGGGGCTGCGGCAGCTGTACTTCCTCATAGGCGGCCTGCTCAAGAAGCTGGTGCACCTCAGCTACGGGCTGTCGGTCATCCTGGGCTTCATCGGGGTCAAGCTGGTGCTGCACGCGCTGCACGAGAGCGGGGTGCATGTCCCCGAGATCTCCATCCCGGTCTCGCTGGCGGTCATCTGCGGTGTCCTGATCGTCACCACGATCACCAGCCTGATCGCCTCCAGGAAGCAGGCGGAGCGCGAGGCTTCGGCCGGGGCCGGGAGCGACGGCAAGGCCGACGCGGGCGGTTCGGACAGCGAGGGCGACGCGGGCAGCAAGGACAGCGTCCGGGCCCGGTCCTGATCCCGCCCGATCGGCGAGGGGTGAGGCGCGTCCCGGCGGTCACCAGCCGCGGGCGCGCCAGGCCGTGAGCTGCGGGCGCTCGGCGCCCAGCGTGGTGTCGTTCCCGTGGCCCGGGTAGATCCAGGTCTCGTCGGGCAGGGTGTCGAAGATCTTGGCTTCGAGGCCGTCCATCAGACTGGTGAACTCCGCCGGAGTCGTGGTGCGCCCGGGGCCGCCGGGAAAGAGGCAGTCGCCGGTGAAGACATGCGGATGGCCGTGCGGGTCGTCGTAGACCAGCGCGATCGAGCCGGGCGTGTGTCCCACCAGACGCAGTGCGGTGAGACGGATCTCGCCGACGGTGACGGTGTCGCCGTCCTCGACCGGCACATCGGTCGGCACGGGGATGCCCTCGGCGTCGTACCGGCCCGCGTAGGTGCGGGCACCGGTGGCCGCCACGACCTCGGCGAGCGCCTGCCAGTGGTCGCCGTGCCGGTGTGTGGTGACGACGGCCGCGATGCCGTCGTCACCGATCAGGGTCAGCAAGGTCGCGGCGTCATTGGCCGCGTCGATCAGCAGCTGCTCACCGGTGGCCCGGCAGCGCAGCAGATAGGCGTTGTTCTCCATCGGCCCGACGGCGACCTTGGAGATCATCAGGGCGGGCAGTTCATGCACGTCCGCCGGTCCGCCGACCTTCACCGCTCCGCTGTACGTCATACGGATCAGCCTATAGCGGGGGCAGTACGGGCAGGGAGCCGGCCGGGAAGTCCAGTGCCGCGCCGTCGCGGCGCCCGGCGAGCCAGCCCATCAGATCGGCGGCGGGGCCGGTGACGGGCTGAGGGATGCCCTCCGTACGGCCGGTGCGCCAGGTGCGTCCGTCGATCGCCTTCAGGGTCATCGGCGGGACCGCCGCGTTCCCGGAGAACCGCTCGGTGAGGAAGTCGATCTCGCGTGCGGTGAACTCCTCGGACAGATCCTCCAGCTCGCGGCCGAGCCCCAGATCGACATGGTGCAGTTCCACCTCGACCAGCCGGCGGAACGGAAGGCGGGCCACCACATCCGTGACGCCGTTGCGCAGCACGACGACCCGGGACCAGTCGGCGGGCACGGCCGCGGAATGCTGGAACCGCTCGGCGGTGTTACGTACATCGGCGAGCTGTACGTCGAGGGCGCGTGACGCGTCCCGCTCGATGTCCGACTCGCGGGAAGCGGCGTCCTCGTACATGGGCCGCCCTTCCAGAACATTGACCAGGGCGTCCGCGTTCCGGGCGAGATGGGCCAGCACATGGCCCCGGCTCCAGCCGGGAAGGCGTGACGGCGCGGCGAGCGCCGCGTTGTCCAGTGCGCCGGCCGCGGTGAGGAGCAGCTCGGTCGCTTCGCGTACAGATCCCAGGTCCCGCACATGGTCGATCATGGCGCCGACGATAGCCGTGCCACTCGATCGGGTGAAGGCGGTGCAGGGGCTCCGTTAATCGAATGCACGTGCTATAGGCTCAGGGGAGGCATCCTGGCATGTAGGCACAACGCATGCGGGGACAACGCATGCAGGCACATCCGAGCCCGGCGCTTCCGTGCGGGGCAGTCCATCGCTTGGCAATCAATCGCTCTGGCGACCTCCGTAGTCCGAGAACGGAGGCTCCGCCCCTGTTTCCCCCAGAAAGGTGCGGACCGGCGTGGCCGACCGTCTCATCGTCCGTGGCGCGCGCGAGCACAATCTCAAGAACGTGTCGCTCGACCTCCCCCGTGACTCCCTCATCGTCTTCACCGGGCTCTCCGGGTCGGGCAAGTCCTCCCTCGCGTTCGACACGATCTTCGCCGAGGGACAGCGCCGGTACGTGGAGTCGCTGTCCTCGTACGCCCGGCAGTTCCTCGGCCAGATGGACAAGCCGGACGTCGACTTCATCGAAGGGCTCTCCCCGGCCGTCTCCATCGACCAGAAGTCGACCTCGCGCAATCCGCGCTCGACGGTCGGCACGATCACCGAGGTCTACGACTATCTCCGGCTGCTCTTCGCGAGGATCGGCAAGCCGCACTGTCCCGAGTGCCGGCGGCCGATCTCCCGGCAGTCGCCGCAGGCCATCGTGGACCGGGTGCTGGAGCTGCCCGAGGGCAGCCGTTTTCAGGTCCTCTCGCCACTGGTGCGCGAGCGCAAGGGCGAGTTCGTCGATCTCTTCGCCGATCTCCAGACCAAGGGATACAGCCGGGCCAGGGTCGACGGACAGACGATCCAGCTCAGCGAGCCGCCCACGCTGAAGAAGCAGGAGAAGCACACCATCGAGGTGGTGATCGACCGCCTCACGGTGAAGGACGGCGCCAAGCGCCGGCTGACCGACTCGGTGGAGACCGCGCTCGCGCTCTCCGGCGGCATGGTCGTGCTCGACTTCGTGGACCTCCCCGAGGACGATCCGGAGCGCGAGCGGATGTACTCGGAGCATCTCTACTGCCCGTACGACGATCTCTCCTTCGAGGAACTGGAGCCCCGCTCCTTCTCCTTCAACTCGCCGTTCGGCGCCTGCCCCGACTGCACCGGTATCGGTACGCGGATGGAGGTCGATCCGGAGCTGATCGTCCCCGACGAGGAGAGGTCGCTGGACGAGGGCGCGATCCACCCGTGGTCGCACGGCCACACCCGGGAGTACTTCGGCCGGCTGATCGGCGGGCTCGCGCAGGCCCTCGGCTTCCGTACGGACATTCCGTGGGCCGGGCTGCCGCAGCGGGCCAAGAAGGCCCTGCTGTACGGCCACAAGACCCAGGTCGAGGTCCGCTACCGGAACAGGTACGGCCGTGAGCGCGCCTACACCACGCCCGCCTTCGAGGGAGCCGTCTCCTTCGTCAAGCGGCGGCACGGCGAGGCCGAGAGCGACTCCAGCAGGGAGCGCTTCGAGGGCTACATGCGTGAGGTGCCGTGCCCGACCTGCGAGGGCACACGGCTCAAGCCGATCGTTCTCGCGGTCACGGTCATGGACAAGTCCATCGCCGAGGTCTCGGCTCTCTCGATCAGCGACTGCGCGGAGTTCCTCGGCGAGCTCAAGCTGGACGCCCGGGACAGGAAGATCGCCGAGCGGGTGCTCAAGGAGGTCAACGAACGGCTGAAGTTCCTGGTCGACGTCGGGCTGGACTATCTCTCGCTGAACCGCGCGGCGGGCACGCTCTCCGGCGGCGAGGCCCAGCGGATCCGGCTGGCGACACAGATCGGCTCGGGCCTGGTCGGAGTGCTCTACGTGCTGGACGAGCCGTCCATCGGTCTGCACCAGCGGGACAACCACCGGCTGATCGAGACCCTGGTCCGGCTCCGGGACATGGGCAACACACTGATCGTCGTGGAGCACGACGAGGACACCATCAAGGTGGCCGACTGGGTGGTCGACATCGGCCCCGGCGCGGGTGAGCACGGCGGCAGGGTGGTGCACTCCGGGCCGTTGAAGGGACTGCTGGCCAACAAGGAGTCGATGACCGGCCAGTATCTGGCGGGCAAGAGGTCCATCCCGACGCCGGACATCCGCAGGCCCGTCGATCCAGAGCGCAGGCTCACCGTGCACGGCGCGCGGGAGAACAATCTGCGGGACATCGACGTGTCGTTCCCACTGGGAGTCTTCACGGCCGTCACCGGTGTCTCGGGCTCGGGCAAGTCGACGCTGGTCAACGACATCCTGTACACGCATCTCGCGCGCGAGCTGAACGGCGCGAAGTCGGTGCCGGGCCGGCACACCCGGGTCGACGGGGACGATCTGGTCGACAAGGTGGTCCATGTCGACCAGTCGCCCATCGGCCGTACACCCCGGTCCAACCCGGCCACGTACACCGGTGTCTTCGACCATGTCCGCAAGCTCTTCGCGGAGACGATGGAGGCGAAGGTGCGCGGCTATCTGCCCGGACGCTTCTCCTTCAACGTCAAGGGAGGCCGGTGCGAGAACTGCTCCGGTGACGGCACGATCAAGATCGAGATGAACTTCCTGCCGGACGTCTATGTGCCGTGCGAGGTCTGCCACGGGGCCCGGTACAACCGCGAGACGCTGGAGGTCCACTACAAGGGCAAGTCCATCGCCGAGGTGCTGGACATGCCGATCGAGGAGGCCCTGGACTTCTTCGAGGCCGTCCCGACGATCTCGCGCCACCTCAAGACGCTCAACGAGGTCGGTCTCGGCTATGTGCGGCTCGGCCAGTCCGCCCCGACGCTCTCGGGCGGCGAGGCGCAGCGCGTGAAGCTGTCCAGCGAGCTCCAGAAGCGCTCGACGGGCCGTACGGTGTATGTCCTGGACGAGCCCACGACCGGTCTGCACTTCGAGGACATCAGCAAGCTGATCACGGTGCTGTCCGGTCTGGTCGAGAAGGGCAACTCGGTGATCGTCATCGAGCACAACCTGGATGTCATCAAGACCGCGGACTGGGTGATCGACATGGGGCCCGAGGGCGGCAACGCCGGCGGCCTGGTGGTCGCGGAAGGCACGCCGGAGCAGGTGGCGGGCATCCCGGCCAGCCACACGGGCAAGTTCCTGCGCGAGATCCTGGACCCGGAGCGGATCAGCGACGCGGAGCCGCCGAAGAAGACGGCGCGGAGGAAGACGGCTCCGAAGAAGGCGACCGCGGCCTCCGGCCGAGCCTGACACCACCGACGCCGGACGCCGGACAGGCCCCGCGGCCCGCGCCCAGCGGGTCCGGCGGTCTGCCGTCCCGCCCCCGGCGGACCCCGAGGCGGGCCCCGGACACGCCCCCCGGGGGGGCCGTGTCCGGCCCGGCCGCCACGCCGCCGCGACCGGGCCCGTGGGCACGGCCCCCGGGCCCGCACGGCCCAGGGGCCTCGGGCGGCCTTGCCGGGGGCGTACCCGCCCTCCGCCGAGCCGTCGCCCGCCGCCGGTCCGGAAGCGGTCGGTATCGTCGGGAGTGGCACTCGTAAACCTGACCAGTGGAGACACCATGAACGGCCCGTCCGCGCAGCGTCGTACCGTACTGAAGGGCGTCGCGCTCGCCGGGGCGGCCGGGGCGGGGCTGGCCGGGTGTTCCACCGAGTCGAAGCTCGGGCACGCGCAGAACCCCACGCCCACCGCGGCCGTCGAGCTCGGCGCGGCGGACGACATCCCGGTCGGCGGTGCCAAGCTCTTCCGTGAGCAGCGTCTTGTGGTGAGCTGCCCGGCACGCGGCGAGTACAAGGCGTTCAGTGCCCAGTGCACCCACGCCGGCTGTCTCCTGGAGAAGCTGGAGGGCACGGTGGGTGACTGCCCGTGCCACGGCAGCAGGTTCGACGTCACCACCGGCGAGGCGATCCACGGCCCGGCGACCGTACCGCTGCCGGAGGTCCCGGTCACGGCGGAGGGCGGCAGGCTCATCGCCGGTCCCCGGGCCTGAGGGCCGCCGGCCGGGCCGGTCCCGCACCCCGGCGCCGCCACACTGTCCTTGGCCGACAGTAGGGTGGACGGCATGGCCGACCCCTCCAGCTACCGCCCCAAGCCGGGACAGATCCCCGACTCGCCGGGGGTCTACAAGTTCCGCGACGACCACCACCGGGTGATCTACGTCGGAAAGGCGAAAAGCCTGCGTCAGCGGCTCGCCAACTACTTCCAGGACCTGGCGAGCCTGCATCCGCGCACCCGTTCCATGGTCACCACGGCCGCCTCCGTCGAGTGGACCGTCGTCTCCACCGAGGTCGAGGCGCTCCAGCTCGAATACTCCTGGATCAAGGAGTTCGACCCCCGCTTCAACGTCAAGTACCGCGACGACAAGAGCTATCCCTCGCTCGCGGTGACGCTCAATGAGAAGTACCCGCGCGTCCAGGTCATGCGCGGTGCCAAGAAGAAGGGCGTGCGCTACTTCGGACCGTACGGACACGCCTGGGCCATCCGCGAGACCGTCGATCTGATGCTCCGTGTGTTCCCCGTACGGACGTGCTCCGCGGGCGTGTTCAGGAACGCCGAGCGCACCGGCCGGCCCTGCCTCCTCGGCTACATCGGCAAGTGCTCGGCGCCCTGCGTCGGCCGGGTCACCGCCGAGGAGCACCGTGAACTGGCCGAGGAGTTCTGCGACTTCATGGCCGGCCGCACCGGTACGTACATCCGCCGCCTGGAGCGGCAGATGACGGCCGCCGCCGAGGAGATGGAGTACGAGAGGGCCGCCCGGCTCCGGGACGACATAGGCGCCCTGCGCCGCGCGATGGAGAAGAACGCCGTCGTGCTCGCCGATGCCACCGACGCCGATCTGATCGCGGTCGCCGAGGACGAACTCGAAGCGGCCGTACAGATCTTCCATGTCCGGGGCGGCCGGGTCCGCGGCCAGCGCGGCTGGGTCACCGACAAGGTCGAGGCCGTGGACACGGCGGGCCTGGTCGAGCACGCGCTCCAGCAGCTCTACGGGGAGGAGAGCGGCGACTCCGTGCCCAAGGAGGTCCTCGTTCCGGCCCTGCCGGAGGAGACGGACGCCGTCACGCAGTGGCTCAGCGAGCGCCGTGGCGCCCAGGTCTCGCTGCGGATCCCGCAGCGCGGCGACAAGAAGGACCTGATGGAGATGGTCGGCCGTAACGCGCAGCAGGCGCTCGTCCTGCACAAGACCAAGCGCGCCAGCGATCTGACCACCCGCTCCCGCGCCCTGGAGGAGATCGCGGAGGCCCTGGACCTGGACAGCGCGCCGCTGCGTATCGAGTGCTTCGACATCTCGCATCTCCAGGGCGACGACGTGGTGGCGTCCATGGTGGTCTTCGAGGACGGACTCGCGCGCAAGAGCGAGTACCGCCGCTTCCAGATCAAGACCTTCGAGGGCCAGGACGACGTCCGGTCGATGCACGAGGTGATCAGCCGCCGGTTCAAGCGCTATCTGGCGGAGAAGACGCGTACGGGGGAGTGGGCCGAGGAGGAGCCCCCAGGAGCCGGAACCGAGTCCCCCGGGAACGGGACCGGGAGCGGCTCCGGCGGCGCCCCCGCGGCCCCCGGGACGGATCTCTCGGCCCCCAGTCCCGCTCCGGACGCTCCGGCCCCCGGAGCGGACGCCCCGGCCCCGGACGGCTCCGCGCTCGCCGCGTACGGACCCCCGGACGCCGCGCGTGAGACCTATGGGACCCACGAGCCCCATGAGGTTCCCGCCCGCTCCGACGACGACGGCAGGCCCCGGCGCTTCGCCTACCCGCCCCAGCTCCTCGTGGTCGACGGCGGACAGCCCCAGGTCGCGGCGGCCAAGCGGGCCCTCGACGAGCTCGGTATCGACGATGTCGCCGTCTGCGGGCTCGCCAAGCGCCTCGAAGAGGTCTGGCTGCCCGGCGACGACGACCCGGTCGTCCTGCCACGCTCCAGCGAGGGCCTCTATCTTCTCCAGCGCGTGCGGGACGAGGCCCACCGCTTCGCCATCACCTATCAGCGGACCAAGCGCGCCAAGCGCGTCAGGACCAGCCCGCTGGACGAGGTCCCCGGCCTCGGCGAGTCCCGCAAACAGGCGCTCATCAAGCATTTCGGCTCGGTGAAGCGGCTGCGGCAGGCGACAATCGACCAGATCTGCGAGGTACCGGGCCTGGGCCGCAAGACGGCCGAGTCCGTCGTCGTGGCCCTCGCCAAGGCGGCCCCGGCGGCACCCGCCGTGAACACGGCAACAGGAGAGATCATGGAAGACGACGGGGGCAGTACGCATGACTGAGCACGACCGGGACGGAGCGGAGCACGTGAGTACGGGCACCACCAGCGAGGCAGGTGACACCGCCGAGGCGGCCATTCCCGAGCTGGTGATCATCTCCGGAATGTCGGGCGCCGGCCGCAGCACCGCCGCCAAATGCCTGGAGGACCTCGGCTGGTTCGTGGTGGACAACCTGCCGCCCGCGCTGATCCCCACCATGGTGGAGCTGGGCGCGCGCTCGCAGGGCAATGTGGCACGGATCGCCGTGGTCGTGGATGTCCGCGGCAGACGGTTCTTCGACAATCTCCGCGAATCCCTCGCCGACCTCGACGCCAAGGAGGTCACCCGGCGGATCGTCTTCCTGGAGTCCTCCGACGAGGCGCTGGTCCGCCGCTTCGAGTCCGTACGGCGTCCGCACCCGCTCCAGGGGGACGGCCGGATCGTGGACGGCATCGAGGCCGAGCGCGATCTGCTGCGCGAGCTGCGCGGCGACGCCGATCTGGTGATCGACACCTCCAGCCTCAACGTGCACGAGCTGCGGGCCAAGATGGACGCCCAGTTCGCCGGGGACGAGAAGCCGGAGCTGCGGGCGACCGTGATGTCCTTCGGCTACAAGTACGGGCTGCCGGTCGACGCCGACCTGGTGGTGGACTGCCGCTTCCTGCCCAATCCGCACTGGGTGCCGGAGCTGCGTCCGTTCACCGGACTGAACGAGGAGGTGTCCGCGTATGTCTTCAACCAGCCGGGTGCCAAGGAGTTCCTCGACCGCTACACCGAACTGCTCCAGCTCATCGCCGCCGGATACCGGCGCGAGGGCAAGCGGTATGTGACCGTCGCGGTGGGCTGCACGGGCGGCAAGCACCGCTCCGTCGCCATGTCCGAGAAGGTCGCCGCCCGCCTCGTCTCCGCCGGGATCGAGACCGTCGTCGTGCACCGGGACATGGGGCGCGAGTGACCGGACGCACCTTCCGGATGCGCCGACTGCGCCGGGGAGCACCCGCGCTGTCGGCGCGCGGACGCGGTGCCCAGCCGAAGGTCGTCGCACTCGGCGGTGGTATGGGTCTGTCCGCCTCCCTGGCGGCGCTGCGGCGCATCACGGGGGATCTGACCGCCGTGGTCACCGTCGCCGACGACGGAGGCTCCAGCGGGCGGCTCAGGGAGGAGCTGGGCGTGCTGCCGCCCGGCGATCTGCGCAAGGCGCTGGCGGCGCTCTGCGGTGACGACGACTGGGGCCAGACCTGGGCGCGGGTGATCCAGCACCGCTTCCAGTCCCAGGGCGATCTGCATGAGCACGCGGTGGGCAATCTGCTGATCGTCGCCCTCTGGGAGCAGCTCGGCGACCATGTCCAGGCCCTGGACCTGGTCGGCAAGCTGCTCGGCGCGCACGGCAGGGTGCTGCCCATGTCCGCCGTGCCGCTGGAGTTGCAGGCGCTCGTACGGGGCCATGACCCGGCGTACCCCGACGAGGTGAACACGGTGCGTGGTCAGGCGACGGTCGCGCTCACACCGGGAGAGGTGCAGTCGGTGCATCTCGTGCCGCACGACCCGCCGGCCGTCCCCGAGGCCGTCGCCGCGGTCCGTGACGCGGACTGGGTGGTGCTCGGGCCCGGCTCCTGGTTCTCCTCCGTGATCCCGCATCTTCTGGTGCCGGAGCTGCTCGACGCGCTCATGGAGACCAAGGCCCGAAGAGTCCTCTCGCTGAACCTCGCACCACAACCCGGTGAAACCGATGGCTTCTCACCGCAGCGTCATTTGGAGGTTTTGGGGCGACACGCCCCTAAACTCGCCCTGGACGTGGTGCTGGCCGACAAGGCCGCCGTGCCCGACCGTGAGTCACTCTCCGATGCCGCAGGCCGGTTCGGTGCCGCGGTCGAGCTGGCGCCGGTGGCAGCGTCCGACAGTTCCCCGGTCCACGATCCGGAGCTGTTGGCAGCCGCGTACGACCGTATTTTTCGGATGCATGGAAGGATCGGCCCATGGCGATGACGCCAGCGGTGAAGGACGAGATCGCCCGCCTCCCCGTCACCCGGACGTGCTGCAGGAAGGCGGAGGTCTCGGCGATTCTTCGGTTCGCGGGCGGGCTGCACCTGGTGAGCGGCCGGATTGTGATCGAGGCGGAGCTGGACACCAGCATTGCCGCGCGCCGGCTCCGCAAGGACATCCTGGAGATCTTCGGGCACAACTCGGAGCTGGTGGTGATGGCCCCCGGCGGACTGCGCCGCGGCAGCCGTTACGTCGTACGGGTGATCACCGGCGGTGATCAGCTCGCCCGGCAGACGGGGCTGGTCGACGGCCGCGGACGCCCGATCCGGGGACTGCCGCCGCAGGTCGTCTCGGGAGCCACCTGTGACGCGGAGGCCGCCTGGCGCGGCGCGTTCCTGGCGCACGGCTCGCTCACCGAGCCCGGCCGCTCCTCCTCGCTGGAGGTGACCTGCCCGGGTCCCGAGGCCGCCCTCGCGCTCGTCGGTGCCGCGCGCAGGCTCCAGATCGCCGCCAAGGCCCGTGAGGTGCGCGGAGTGGACCGGGTGGTCGTACGGGACGGGGACGCGATCGGCGCGCTGCTGACCCGGCTCGGCGCGCATGAGTCGGTGCTGGCCTGGGAGGAGCGGCGGATGCGCCGCGAGGTCCGGGCCACGGCCAACCGGCTCGCCAACTTCGACGACGCGAATCTGCGCCGCTCCGCCCGTGCCGCGGTCGCCGCCGGTGCCCGGGTGCAGCGCGCGCTGGAGATCCTCGGCGAGGAGGTGCCCGAGCATCTCGCCGCGGCCGGCCGGCTGCGGATGGAGCACAAGCAGGCCTCCCTGGAGGAGCTGGGCGCGCTCGCCGATCCGCCGCTGACCAAGGACGCCGTCGCGGGCCGGATCCGCCGGCTGCTGGCCATGGCCGACAAGCGGGCACAGGACCTCGGGATTCCCGGTACGGAGTCCAATCTGAGCGAGGAGCTGGCGGACGGTCTCGTCGGCTGAGTCCGGCCGGCCCCTTCGTCCGCCCGCCCGTTCGCGGTTCGCTCCCTCGCCC
>NZ_MAUD01000195.1 GCF_001700515.1 Streptomyces lushanensis | reverse complement strand
TGGTCATGAACGTCCTGGCGGGTATCTCCGCCGCCAGGACGTTCATGACCAGCGTCACGGCGACGGCGGCCAGAACCGGCCACAGGACGGTCGGCAGATCGCCCGGATTGATCGACAGGCCGAAGGCGAAGAAGAAGATCGCGCCGAAGGCGTCGCGCAGGGGATGGACGAGTGCGCGGATCCGGTCGCCCGAGGTCGTACCGCCGAGCATGAGCCCGACCATGAACGCGCCGATGGCGTCCGCGACTCCGAACCACTCCGACACGCCCGCCATGAAGACCGCGATGCCGAGGAAGGAGATCACCAGCAGTTCGTCGTCCTTGGTGGCGATGAACCGGCCCACCAGCTTGGTGCCGTACCGGGCCGCGACCGCGAGAGCCAGCAGGAAGCCGAAGGCCTTCGCCCCGTCCGCCACCGCCGCCGAGAGGCTGTCGGCTCCGGACAGGATCGGCTGGAGGGCCGCGAGATAGAGGGCCAGGAAGATGTCCTCGACCACGATGATGCCGAGGATGGGCCGGGTCTCCGGATTGCCGATCCGGCCGAGGTCGACCAGCACCTTGGTGACGATGGCGGACGAGGAGATGCCGAGCACTCCGGCCAGCACCAGCGCCTCGCTCGTGCCCCAGCCGAGCGCGAAGCCGAAGCCGAGTCCGGCGCCGACGTTCAGGGCCAGATAGGTGCCGCCCGCGAGGGCCATCTTCCGGCCGCCCGCCTTGAGGTCGTCCAGATGGAATTCCAGGCCCAGATAGAAGAGCAGCAGGACCAGGCCCAGGGCGCTGAGCATCTCCAGGTCGTGCGGATCGGAGACCAGCACGATGCCGGGCGTGTGAGGGCCGAGAAGGATCCCGGCCAGGATGAAGAGAGGGATCGTGGGCAGCTCGATCCGGCTGCCCAGCCGGGCGAGTACGGCGGCGGCGAGGAAGGCGCCGCCCATGGCCATGAGGGTCTCCGCGTGTCCGATGGGATCGCTCCTCCGTCTTCGGGTCCGTCCGTGGCTCGGCTTTCGGTTCGCCAAGGAAGTGTCAAGGAATCGTCAGTAATTAGTTTACCAAACGATTTACTGAGCAACTTTTGACGTCCTGTAGATGCCTCGGAGGCTGCGATTTGGCTGATGATCGCCGGTCGGTGCGCGGCGTGTCGGCCACTTCGAGTCGCAGGATGATTTGTCCCGCGAGTCGGTCATGAGCTGGGAATCGTGGCGCCGTACGAGAGATGCGAGCGCGACACGCCCGGTATGTGAATGGCGCGATCCCGATGGTTAGGAACCGTCACCCGACGCCACTCATACGGAGGTTGATGGCACCATGGTCGGGCGGGGTGTGGAGCGGGGTACGAGCGCCGTGCGCTCCCGCGCGGCAGGGCTAGGCGGACCGACCAAGGGTGTGATCAGTTGTGGCCATTTCGCTGTCAGTGGTGCTTCTCCTGGCGATCATCATGGCGGTGCTGATCAGGGGCGGCTCACTCAAGGCCGGGCCGGCGATCGTGGCGATCCTCTTCGGCTTCTTCCTCGCGTCCACCAACATGGCGCCGTCGGTGAACCGGTTCCTCAACTCGATAGCCGACACGATCAACCAGATCAGCTTCTAGCGCGCACACGCGGCCCTGAGAACCCCGCAGACCCCACTCGTGCAAGGCCCGTGAACGCCTCCGGCCCGACCGGTGGCATACGCACGCGATCGGGCCGGAGGCCATGGAGCGGGCGACGGGAATCGAACCCGCGTAGCTAGTTTGGAAGACTAGGGCTCTACCATTGAGCTACGCCCGCACAGCGCGTGCCGTGAGCCTGCGGGACTCCGGCACGGACAACATCGTAGCGGGTCCGGGCTGTTCGTCGCACACCAGGCGTACGGCAGACAAAGAGGCCGACGTGGCGCCCGCGGGCATGTACCCTACGTGTCGCACCGACGGGGTGTGGCGCAGCTTGGTAGCGCGTCCGCTTTGGGAGCGGAAGGTCGTCGGTTCGAATCCGGCCACCCCGACCATTCACGCAGGATCGCAGCGCGGCAGCGCATTGTGGGGGCCTTCCCGCTTGCGGTTACTATGCAAGCTGCGTGCCCGTGTGTCTGAAGAGTCTCTGATGAGCCGGGCCGATCCGCTGGGCCGCCGGAGAGCGGCGGACACAGCAGAACCCCAGAATCAGCCACCAAGGAGACCGAACCGTGAAGAGCGCCGTGGAGACCCTGAACCCGACTCGGGTTCGGCTCACTGTCGAGGTGCCCTTCGAGGAGCTCAAGGACAGCCTCGACGCGGCGTACAAGAAGATCAACCAGCAGGTCACGGTGAAGGGCTTCCGCAAGGGCAAGATCCCGGCCCGGATCATCGACCAGCGGTTCGGGCGTGGTGCTGTGCTGGAGGAGGCCGTCAACGACGCCCTCCCGAAGTTCTACACCGACGCGGTCAACGAGGGTGAGCTGAATGTCCTCGGCCAGCCCGACGTCGACATCACCGAGCTGAAGGACGGCGAGCTGCTCGCCTTCACCGCCGAGGTGGACGTCCGCCCGGTCATCGAGATCCCGGACTACTCCGGTATCGAGGTCACCGTCGACGCCATCGACGTCTCCGACGAGGAGGTGGACAAGGCCGTCGAGGCGCTCCGCGACCGCTTCGCGTCCACCACCCCGGTCGAGCGCGCCGCCGCCGAGGGCGATGTCGTGACGCTCGACCTGGAGGCCAAGGTCGACGGCGAGGTGCTGCCCGACGGCGTCGCGAGCGGTGTGCAGTACACCATCGGCTCCGGCGAGCTGCTCGACGGCATCGACGAGGCCGTGATCGGTCTGGAGGCCGGCGGCGAGGCCACCTTCACCTCCGAGCTGAAGGGCGGCACCGCCGAGGGCAAGGAGGCCGAGGTCACCGTCAAGGTCTCCCAGGTCTCCGCGCGCGAGGTGCCCGAGCTGGACGACGACTTCGCCCAGATGGCGAGCGAGTTCGACACGCTGGAGGCGCTGCGCGCGGACAGCCGCAAGCGCCTTGAGGGCAACCGCCAGTACGACCAGGCCACCCAGGCCCAGGAGCGCGTCCTGGAGGAGCTGCTGAAGCTCGCCGAGGTGCCGATCCCGGAGAAGCTGCTCGCGGACGAGATCAACACCCGTAAGCACAACCTGGAGCACCACCAGCTCGGTCAGATGGGACTCGACCTCGCGAAGTACCTGGAGATCCAGGGCAAGACCGAGGAGGAGTTCGAGACCGAGACCAAGGAGCAGGCGGAGAAGGGCATCCGGACCCAGTTCATCCTCGACGAGCTGGTCAACAAGGAGAAGCTGAACGTCAACCAGGAGGAGCTCACCGAGCACCTCATGCGGCGCGCCCAGTCCTCCGGCATGTCTCCGGACGAGTTCGCCAAGGCGGTCGTCGAGGGCGGCCAGGTCCCGATGCTCGTCGGTGAGGTCGCGCGCGGCAAGGCGCTCGCCGTGGTGGTCGAGGCCGCGAAGGTGACGGACACGAACGGTGTGCTGGTCGACCTGAGCGACGAGGACGAGGACGACGAGGCGGCGGCCGAGACGGTCGAGGCCGTGGAGACGGCCGAGCCCGCCGCCGGCAAGGGCGACAAGACCGAGGCCTGAGCCGTACCGCTCGACGCGACCGTGCCGTACCGCTCCGGTGTCCGACCGACGCCGGAGCGGACCCGAGGCAGGCCGAACGCGTGTCCGGGCCGGCCCGGA
>NZ_MAUD01000194.1 GCF_001700515.1 Streptomyces lushanensis | reverse complement strand
ATCGCCGGTACGGCCGCCGCCAGCGCCGGGGAGTGGTGCCGTACCCCGATCAGATACGGCTCCCGGCACCCCGCGAGCCCGTTCAGCGCGTCCGGGACGGCCTCGTCGCCCCGACGGCCGCCCCCGCCGCCGGCCCGCCCGGTCCCGTCGTCCCGCTCAGCCCAGCTCATGGCGCAGCTCCCACAGCGTCCGCCACAGCGGAGCGCCTGCCTCCGCCCGGCGCCGTACCGGACCGTCCCAGTACCCCAGCAGCCGCGCGTGGTCCGCCGGATCGTCCTTGCGCACCGTGCCGAGCAGATGGCCCGGCAGCGTACGGACGACATCCCGGCCGTCGCCGAGATACGCCGCGCCGAGCCCCATCGACGTGGCCACCTGGACCGCCTCCGCCGTGGACATCACGGTGGAAGGACGCTCGATCTCCCAGCCCTCCGCGCTCCGGCCCGTCCGCAGATCCCGGAACGCGGTGACCAGCGCTTCGAGCACCGTGTCGTCCACCGAGAACGTGGCCCCGCCCCGCACCAGCGCCGCCGTCGCCTGGCCGCGCACCAGTGCCGTCTCCGCGTCGAGGTCGTCGATCGGACCGACCGTCTCGAAGTTGAGCCGCCGCTTGAGGGCGGCGGACATCTCGGAGACGCCCTTGTCCCTGAGGTTGGCGGTGGCGATCAGGGTGAAGCCGGGCACCGCGTGCACCGTGCCGTCCCCGTCCTCCCCGCCCGCCAGCTCGGGCACCGACATCCGGCGCTCGGAGAGAAGCGAGACCAGCGAGTCCTGGACCTCGGGCAGACAGCGGGTCACCTCCTCGATCCGGGCGACCGCGCCGCGCGTCATGGCCGTCAGGACCGGAGAGGGCACCAGGGCCTCCCGGCTCGGTCCCTTGGCGAGCAGCATCGCGTAGTTCCAGCCGTAGCGGAGCTGGTCCTCCGTGGTGCCCGCGGTGCCCTGCACGGTGAGTGTGCTGGTGCCGCACACCGCGGCCGACAGCAGCTCGGAGAGCATCGACTTGGCGGTGCCCGGCTCACCGACGAGCAGCAGCCCGCGCTCGCCCGCCAGTGTCACCACACACCGCTCCACCAGGGCACGGTCACCCACGAACTTCCGTGAGATCACGAGCTGTCCGCCGTCCGGCGCCCGCAGCGGTTCGCCGTCCGTGCCGCAGACGAAGAGCACCACCGCACGGGGCGTCAGCCGCCAGCTCGGCGGCCTGGGGCCGTTGTCGTACGACTCCAGAAACGCCAGCTCCGCCGCGTAACGGTCCTCCGGCAGCTCAAGCTGCCGCTCCGGCCGCCCCTGCGCCGTCTTCTTCGCGCCCATGCCCGCTCCCACGCCCATGCCCGTTCCCCTGCCCGGTCCCGTCCTCGTCGTCATCGCCGTCCTCCTCGGACGCTCCGGCCCTGGAACTCCTCGAACCCCGGCGCGTCCCCCTCGACGACCCGGCGCCACGCGGCTTCGAACTGCGCCGGCACCGGCCGGTCCGGCACCACGAAGCCCGGCCGGTCCCAGGGCAGCAGCGCCGTCTTCCAGTTCTCCGACGGCAGGCGAGGTGTCTGCTGCTCCAGCCAGCCGCCGGGCAGGAAGAGCGTCCGGCCCGCCCGCGCGCGCTTGGCCTCCACCACCAGATCGGTGGCGGCCAGTTCGCCCCGCGCCTTCTTCAGCCGGGCCTGCCTCCAGCCCGTCCAGGCGACCTGCTGACGGTCGGTCGGATCGGGCAGCGCGAGCAGCATCAGATACAGCGCCGCCGCGTCCTCGGAGAGTCCGAACCGCTCCGCCGCCTCGCCCACCAGCTCCGGCACGCTGTGCAGCGGGTTCTGCGGTGCTCCCGGAGGGCCGTCCGCCGTGACCAGCTCCATGAACTCCTCGCTCAGCAGCGCCCGCAGCGCCTCCAGCGCGGGAGCCGGCCCCGCCGTCGCCGTCAGCAGCCGCAGATCGGGATGGTCGGAACCGCCCCCGTCCGCCCTGTCCTCACTCACCGAGCCCGAGCCCGAGTCCGAGCCTGAGTCCGTGCCCCCGCCCCCGTCCCCGGCACCGGCCGTCGGCAGCAGGGCCGCCGGCCGTACCCAGACCGAGTCCCAGTCCTGTCCGTACCGCGTCGGCGTCAGTACCAGCGCCGACGACAGCTCGACGATCTCCTTCTCGCCGCCGCCGCGCGTCGGCGCCAGTCCGAAGGCCTCGCGCAGCCGCGGTGACACGGCGTCATACGCGAAGTCCCGGCTGACGCCCAGATCGAGCAGCAGCCCGGGATCGGCCAGCCGCTCCCGCAGCCTCCGCACCGTCCGCGGCAGGACCGCCCGCAGCGGATCGCCGTACGGCAGCCGGTACGCGAGCCAGCGCAGCGCGCCGACCGTGTCGTCGAGCCTGGATCCGGTCAGCGCCAGACGCGGATCCGCCGTCTTCAGCTCGCCGTCGACCAACCGCTGCTCGGTGCGGCCCGTGAGCCAGGGCTGACACTCGGGATTGAGCGCGTCAGCCACGGCGGTGCCGCCGCCCAACTCGGCCACCATCGGACGGATGAGCGAGTCGGGAGTGGGCCGCCGCCTGCCGCGTATCGCCGTCCAGGCGCTCACCAGCGGTTCCGGCGCGAAGCCCGTGGTCCACAGATCCGCCACCCGCGCCGGATCGGCCGGCAGCAGCAGAGCGGTGAACGCCTGCCGCTCCTCGACACTCAGCGCCATGAGCGTGGCCACTCCCTCCCGCGCCTCGGCCTTCTTCGCGCCCAGCGGCTCCAGATACTCCACGGAGACCGTGCCGGGGGAGTGATAGCCGGTCAGGCCCGGCGAACCGAGCTGGAACAGGGCGCCCGCCACCGGAGTGATCCCGACCTGTTCCGCGAAGTCCACCGCCTGCTCCGGCCGGTAGGGCAGCGGTCCGCGCTCCCGCACCAGCTCCAGCAGCCGCCGCACCGCCGGCGCCCGTAGCGGATCGCCCGCCGTGCCCAGCACCTCGGACTCGACAACCACGCTGTCGTCCCAGCCGCCGAAGACGCCGGCCGGGTCGTACTCGACGCCGTGCCAGTACGTCTCCTTCTCCTCGTACCGCAGCCTGCCGAGGATCAGCAACCGCCGGTCTCCCGCGTGCCGTACCTCTCCGGCGCGCCTGTCCTCGGGCTCTCCGGCGGTCTTCAGCTCCACCGCCCGCAGCCGCCCGCGCGGATCGATCAGCAGCGCGTCACCCTCGCTCTCCACGGCCAGCGCCGATTCGAGGAACTCCACGAGGGCCGCGCGGTGTTCGTCGGAGACGGCGGGCGACGCTGCGCGCACCGCGAGCGCCGCCGTCCCGGCTCCGCACGCCGTCACCCATACCTCCCCGCGGTCCTTGAGGACCGTCCGGCCCGGGACCGCGTCCGGCGCGAGCACCGTGGACAGCAGCCGGACCTGGTCGACGATCGTCGTACTGTCCTGCGCCGACGAAAAGTAGGAGTACCGGTGGACCGACCGGAGGAAGCCGTCGCACGCCCTCTTCAGGGTCACGTCCCTGGCGTGCCGGACCTCCGGCTCCCGCGGCCCGTCGGAGCCCTGCCGCCCGCGCGCGTACCGTTCGGCGAGCGTGTCGATCCGCTTGGCGTGGCGCGCCGCCTCGGCGACCATCCCGGCCACGCCCGCCACCAGCCCCGGATGGGTGATCTCCGGCAGGAGCCGGCGAACGGCCGCCTCCGCGTCCGTGCCTTCGGCGACGGCGGCCAGCAGCTCCCGGGCGTCCGTCTCGGTCACCGTGCGCAGCGCGGCCGAACCCCGCTCGTCCCGTGGCCGCAGCGCGTGCCAGTGGGCCAGCGGCGCCACGAGCGGCGTGCCCGCCGCGTACGTGCCGCCACGGTCGCCCCCCTCCACCTCGGCGAGCTGGACGCCCTCGGCGTCGTACAGCGCGACGGAGGCCGAGAAGCCACGTGTCTCCCGCGGATGCAGCACGGCGCCGCCCGGCAGCCGCAGCGGCGGTACGGGAAGGCCGCTGTTGAGATGTTCGAGGCCGGCGCGCGGCGGCACCGGCACGGCGGGACTGCGGCTGCCGTCCACCGAACAGGCCGTGAGCGTCCGCTCCTGGGGGTCGTACGTCACCCACCAGCCGAGCAGCCCGTCCTTCGTGCCGAACGGCGAGGACTCCAGACCGGGCTGTACGGGAAGCAGCCGGCAGGCCTGCTCCAGCAGCCGTACGCCGCTGCCGGCCGGCGCCGAGTCCAGGGCCGAGTCGAAGAAGGCGGGCACCGAGACCCGGCCCCGGCGGGCCGACCCCGGGTCGTACTCCCACCACTGGTTCTCATGCAGCACCCACACGGAGATACCGTCGGAGGCCACCTGGCGGTGCTCCCCGGCGAACGAGGTGTCTCCCGCGTACACCGGCCGGCCGCCGTGGCAGCGACCACCGTCGGACAGTTCGAGCGAGGGCACCTGGGCGTCGGTCCAGTGGTCGTGCAACTGGCCCGTCGGCTTGAACACCTCGCTCGGACGGCCCGACCACAGGGCCCGCCGGTCCTCGCCGAGTCCATTGGCGATCAGCCACTGGCCACCGGTGTAACGGACCGTGATGGTGTCCCAGGTCTGGACCGACTTGGCGGGCAGGGGCAGTGTGCGCTGGTCGATCACGGCCGACGGCCCGACCGCCGCGACCTGGGCGTCAATCCGGACGAGCAGGGCCGGCCAGGCGTCCCTGACGCGGTACCACCTCTCGCTCTGGTAGCCGTAACGCTGCCCCGAACCCTGCGGGCCGACCTTTCCGAGTCCCGGCAGCGCCTCCTCCAGCGCGGGCCAGCCCAGCTCGTCCAGGACGCCCGTCCGCAGCGTCCTCGCCAGGGCCGGAGCGGGCGAGACCGCCGTGATCCGCGCCACCGCCCCGGGCGCCGTGGCCAGCACGGACGGCGAGGAGAACCGGGACAGGCGCGTCAGCAGACCGTGCAGCGCGGGCAGTCCGAAGGGCCGCGCGAGATCCTCGGCCCGGTCGTCGAGCCAGCCCACGAGGGCGCCGCGCAGCGCGGGATGGGCGACGACGGCGTGGAGCAGCCGCTCCGCGGCGTCGCCCTGCTCGGCGAGCCGCTCCACACCCGCACGGACGAGCCGGGCGAACTGCGGATCGGAGGCCAGCGCCACAAGATCGCGGCGTCCGTCCTGTTCATCGCCGAGCCACTCGTCCAGATCCAGATTCCCGGCGTCCTCCGCGGGACCGTCGACCGGCACGCCCCAGGCCAGACAGGCGTCCAGCAGATCCAGGTCGGCCGTGACACGCCGGCCGTAGCCGCCGAGCAGCCGCACCGGTGTGCCGTCGGCCACCAGCCGCTCCACCAGCCGCTCCACCAGGGCCAGTTCTGCGGGCAGCCGCTTGGAGCCGCGCCAGCCGCGCTGCCGGTGCCTGGCCCACGAGGACACCCACTCGG
Source organism: Streptomyces lushanensis (assembly GCF_001700515.1). Taxonomy (GTDB): domain Bacteria; phylum Actinomycetota; class Actinomycetes; order Streptomycetales; family Streptomycetaceae; genus Streptomyces; species Streptomyces lushanensis. The sequence continues at coordinate 903 of NZ_MAUD01000194.1, read as the reverse complement.
CGGCCGGGACCGTACCGTCCACCAGCAGGCCGACCGCCCCGCACTCGTCCAGCAGGGCCAGCCAGGAGGCGTCGAACTCCTCCTGATGGTCGCCGCCCGTGGCAGGCAGCAGCTCCAGCAGCCGCACCCGCACCGCGCGGTCCTCGGCCGCCACCGCCCGCAGAGCGGGCAGCGCCGACTTCCAGAAGCTCGCCGCCGCGCGGTTCATCGGTCCGGTGTGGATGATCTCCGCGAGCAGCGCGCGCTCCTCGGCCGCCGCGTCCAGGCCGGCGCTCTTCGCGAGGCGCCGCAGATCCTCCAGCATGCCCGCGTACGGGGCGAGTCCGGCCGCGCAGCGCTCCAGCGAGACCGCCTTGAACTGGCCGTACGCCTCCTCGGCCGACAGCCGGTCCGTCAGTCCCTTGGCGTGCTCGCGCAGGGCCTTGCCGGACAGCGCGCCGGCCCCGGCGAACTCCAGGAAGACCTCCCGCAGCCGCTCCTCGTCCACCGCCAGCGCGTGCCGCTGCTCGGCCGCCCGCGCCTTGCCGAAGAACACGGACGCCTGCTGACGGGACTCGACGGCCAGGAAGAGCCGCGCCACCTGTTCGTAGAAGGTGGGCAGGAAGTGGGGTACGGAACGGTCCAGCCGCTCGCCGATCTCGTCGAAGCCCTCCTTCGCCAAGCCCGGTTTGGTGGCGACCTGCCGGGTGAGCCGCTCCATCTCCTTGACCACGGCGAGCGCGTGATGGCCGTTGTCCGGATCGTGGACGAGCGCCCAGGCGGGGAAGCCGAGCGACTGCCGCTTGACCCTGCCGACCTCGACCGCCTCGGCCGCGCCGAACCCCAGATACTCCAGGGCGAGATCCTCCGCCGCCCCGATCGCGCCGGGCACCAGCCGGACCACGGCGCGATCGGGGCGGCGGA
>NZ_MAUD01000193.1 GCF_001700515.1 Streptomyces lushanensis | reverse complement strand
GCGCGTCAGCAGAGGCTGATGCTGCTGGTGCTGTGGCCCGGCTGGTCCAGGTCCTTGCCGGGAAAGGCGCTGTCCAGCTCCTGGAGCTCCAGCGGCGACTCGGCGTGCGCCTCGACCTCGGCCCCGGTCTCCGCCGGCTCGGTCGACTCGTTCGTGGGCTCGGTGTTCTCGGCCATGACTCCTCCTCGGATGAACGGACCGCCTCCGGCGACAGGGGGTGTGTCCGGCCGCACGGTGACAGCGGCCGTACACACCCCGGTCACAGGGAGCGGATCAGCAGACGGCGACGCTGATGTTGCTGGTGCCCGGCTGCTCCAGGTCCTTGCCGGGGACGGCGCCGTCCAGCTCCTGGAGCTCCAGCGGCGACTCGGCGTGCGCCTCGACCTCGGCCCCGGTCGGCTCGGTGGACTCGTTGGTGGGCTCGGTGTTCTCGGCCATGGTGTCTCCTCGGTTGGCGAACCGTGTCCGGCGACAGGGGTGCGCCGGCAGCACCAGAAGCTAGAGCGGGCCGATTCACGGATGCCCAAAGAGCGGTATGTGTCCGGTATTCCCGCATACCGGAGAAGGAGGACGGGCCGGGTGGCCCGCGGTGAACCGGCAGTCGTCGGTTGCCTCTTGCGTGTGTCCAAGCGGAGATTAATGATGTATCCCGCGCCTATTCATTTCAGCTCATGGCCGCCTGGCGGGCGTGGCCGCCCCCGCGCGCCCCGCCCGGCCGGCCGCCGGCACGCCGCCTCGACCCCAGGAGGTACGAACGTGATGAACGGCATCGCCGAACCGCGGACCGGCGGCATACGGTTCTCCATCCTCGGCCCGCTCTCGGTCCAGCTCGGCCGACGGGCCCTCCCGCTCGGCCCGTTGAAGCAGCGTCTGCTTCTGGCGATGCTGCTCTGCCGGCCGAACAAACCGGTCTCCGTGGACACGCTGACGGACGCGCTGTGGGCCGACATGCCGCCCCGCACGGCCCGTAAGAACCTCCAGGTGTACGTGTCGGCCCTGCGCAGACTGCTGGACGACGCCGGGGCCAGGGACCGGCTGGAGCACCGGGCCGGCGGCTATGTGCTGCGCGTGGACGAGGACGAGCTGGACTCGCTGCGCTTCCACAGCCTCGTACGGTCGGGCAGGGACGCGCTGCGCCAGGGCGCCCCGGTCCCGGCCGCCCGGCTGCTGCGGGAGGCACTCGACCTCTGGCACGGTCCCGCCCTGCCCGAACTCCTCTGTTCCCGGGCGATCCTGGACGAGACCGAGCGTCTGAACAGCCGTTACCTCCAGTTGTACGAGGACTGGGCCGAGGCCGAGCTGAGTCTCGGCAACGCACCGCGCATCGCCGAGACCGTCGCCGATCTCGTGGAGCAGCATCCGCTGCGGGAGCGACTGCGGGCGGTCCAGATGAACGTGCTGTGCCGGCTGGGCCGGCAGACCGAGGCGTTCGCCGCGTACGAGGGACTGCGCCAGCTCCTCGCCTCCGAACTGGGACTTCAGCCGAGTCCCTCGCTCCAGGCGCTGTACCGGTCGATGCTCGACGGCTGTCAGGACGGCACCGGCGCTCCGCCGGGACCGGGCGTGCCGTCCGCCGCCGCGGCCGCGCACAGGAGCGCGCGCTCCCTTCTGCCGCGGGATCCGGGGGACTTCACCGGCCGCCGCGACCAGGTGTGCGCGCTGATGACCCTGCTGGGCCGGGACAGCCCCGCGGAACGGCGGGTCGCGGTGCTCACCGGCCCGGTGGGCATGGGCAAGACCGAGACGGCCGTGCATGTCGCGCACCGGCTCGCCGACGCGTTCCCCGACGGGCGGCTGCTGGTTCGGATGCGCGACGCCGCGGGAGTGCCCCGGCCCTGGCCCGCCGTGCTCGCCGAACTCGCCCGACTCGTCGGCCTCGGCCTCCCGGTGTCCGGCGCGGCGGTCCCGGACGGCGGCACGGCACCGGGCGGCGGAGCGGTGGCGGACGGTCCGGACGAGGCCGCCGCCTTATGGCGGGCCTGGCTGGCGCACCGAAGACTTCTGCTCCTGCTGGACGACGCCGCCGCCGAGGCCGACGTCCGGCCGCTGCTGCCCGATGCCGGTGCCAGTGCCGTGGTCGTCACCGCCCGCTCCCAGCTGGGCGGACTCGCCCCGGCCCACCGGCTCGCGCTGGCCCCCTTCTCCATGGCCGAGGCCCTCGACCTGCTGGCGGGCATCATCGGGCGCGACCGGCTGGGCACGGACCCGGGCGCCGCGGAACGCATCGTCGCGGCCACGGGCATGCTGCCGCTGGCCGTCCGGGTGAGCGGACTGAAACTGGCCGTACTGCGCCATCTCCCGCTCGGTGAGTACGCGGCGCGGCTGGCCGACGACAGCACCCTGCTCGACGAACTCACCGCGGGCGACATGGACGTACGCCCCCGGCTGTCGAAGTGCTGGAGCGAGCTGCCCGAGGCGAGCAGAACGGTGCTGCGCCGCCTCGGGACCCTTCCGGGACCCGTCTTCACGCTCCACGAGGCGGCGACCGTGCTCGCCCACGGGCAGGACCAGGCCCGCAGGGAACTGGAGTCCCTGATGAACGCGGGAATGATCGCCCTGCCCGACAGCGAGGTCACCGCGCACGCGGTGCTCTACGAACTCCCGCGTCTGCTGCATGTCTACGCGCGGCAACAGTCCCTCCCCGGTCCGGCCGGCGCGCGCCACGCGATGGCCTGACCGGCTCCGGCGCGCCGCCGCGCGGCCGGCGTCACGTGCCGGCCGGGATCGCCGCGAGGGCTTCGGGGGACCCGTCGCCGACCTGCGGATTTACCGATAACAAGGCGTCTGTGACCGGGGTTCCGAACCCGTCGCCCGGAGACTTTCGTACACCGCGGACCAGCCGCGCGTCACCGGGAGAGGAGGAACCGCCGTGGAGCTCGCCGAGCTGATGAGTCTGCGCCCGCTGCCCGGCGCCGGGCTGCTGCTGAATCTCACCCGCCGCTGTCCGCTGCACTGCGCCCACTGCTCCTCCTCGTCCACCATGGAGTCGGAGGAGCCGGACGGCGACCGGCTGCTGCGCTTCGTCGGCTCGTTCCGCGCGGACGACCGTCCGGACGTGCTGATGATGTCCGGCGGTGAGCCCCTGCTGCGGCCGGATCTGGTGACGGCCCTTGCCGGGCGGGCCCATCGGGCCGGTACCCGCTGCGCGCTGCTCACCGGGGCGTTCTTCGCGGCCGACGACGCACGCGACGCACCGATCCCGGCGAGGATCCTGCGTGCGATCAACGCGGTCGACCACTTCTCCGTGAGCGTCGACGCCTTCCACGAACGGGAGGTGCCGCGCCGGGCGGTCTTCCGCACGGTACGGCGGGTGCTGGACGCCGGAGTGCCCGCCAGTCTCCATCTCGTCGGCTCCGGGCCCGACGATCCGTATCTCACCGGCCTTGTCGCCGAGGTCCGCCGGACCTTCGCGGACCGGGTGCCGATGCTGGTGAACACCGTACGGGCCGTCGGCCGCGCGGCGTCCTGGGCCACCGCCCGGCCGGCCGTGCCCGATCCGCGGCGCGCGCTCCCGTGCTCCATGGCCGCCTGGCCGGTGGTCGCCCACGACGGCACGGTCCTCGCCTGCTGCAACCAGCAGACGGTCGACACGCGTCCGCCGCCCGCCCATCTGACGCTGGGTCATGTCGCGGTGGACACCTGGGGCGAGATCCGGGAACGGTCGTCCTCCTCACCGGTACTGCGGATGATCAGGACGGTGGGACCGGCCCATCTGCTCCACAGGTCGGCGCCTGGCGCCACCGCGCGCGGCTACTGCGCGGGCTGCCGGCGGCTCGGCGAGCATCCCGAGGCCCTGGCCGTCGCGCACCGGACCGCCTCCGGGGCCGCGGGCGCGCTGCTCGACCGGCACGCGGCCCGGCTCCAGTCCGAGGCGGGCCCGGTGGCGCTCGTGCGGCGCCACGGCAGCGCCCGCCACGCCGGCCTGGTGTCCCTCGGTACGGCCACGACGGGTCCCGCGGTGCCGGACTCCGCGGCGGCGCACCGCGGTTCGGGACAGGAGACACCACGATGACGGCGCTCGCGCAATCGGGGACCGACACGGGCACCACCGTCCTCGCCGGACAGGCGCTCCGGGCCAGGCTCGCGCTCACCGCTCCGGCGCTCGGCGCGTCGACCGCCCGGCTGTGGCGCGCCCCCGGACTCCGGGAGCGGTACACCGCGTACGTACGGGCCATGCACGGGGTGATCCGGGCGTCCGTACCGCTGATGGAACGCGCGGTGGCGCGCTGCGCCGAACTCGGCCCGCGCGACCGGATCGCCGCACCGCTCGCGAGCTATCTCCGGGAGCACATCGAAGAGGAGCGCGGCCACGACAGCTGGCTGCTGGCCGACCTCGCCGCGCTCGGCGGTGATCCGGACTCTCTTCCCACCACGCTTCCCCGGCCCGCCGTCGCCCGTCTCGTGGGGGCGCAGCAGTACTGGATCGAGTACCACCATCCGGTCACGCTGCTCGGTTACATCGCGGTCCTGGAGGCCGGTGCTCCGGCGCCCTGGCTGGCGGACCGCATCGTCTCCCTGACCGGTCTGCCCGAGGCGGCCGTCACCACCGTCCGCGAGCACGCCGCCCTGGACACCGGGCACGCGGCGGAGCTCTTCACCCTGCTCGACCGGCTGCCGCTCGGCTCCGCCCTGGGTTCCGCCGTCACCGTCAGCGGACTGCACACCCTGGACGCGCTCATCGAACTGTTCGGGTGCGTCGACCGTGACGCACGTACCGCACCGCGCCCGTACGGCCCCACGGCAGGAACGGACACGTCATGAACGAGCCCGAAGGCCCTCCCCCGGACCACCCCGCGCCCGACGCGCTGGCCGCCCTGGAGGAGCACGGTTTCCCGCTCTCCGAACTGACCGACGAGCAGCGCCAGGTGCTCCGCGATCTCACTCCGGACGAGGTCTTCCTGCTGCTGGACATCAAGGCGCGCCTGGACGAGGTGGGCCCCGAGGTCCAGGCGCACAGCGAGATCGCCGGCGGCGCCCTCTTCTGACGCCTCCCGCCCGGGTCCGGTGCCTCCCGGACAGGTCCGGTGCCTCCCCTCGCAGCTCTGGTGCCTCTCTCGCGGTTCCGGTGCCTCCTCGCAGTTCCGACGTCTGCCTCCCAGGGCCGAAAGGACAACGATCCATGCGGTGTGCCTCGTGCGAAGGCCTGCTGCCGCGGAGCGCGCGGTTCTGCCCGCTCTGCGGGACGACCGTCGCCGCACGCCCGGCCGCGCAGGCCGAGGAGCGGAGGACGGTGACCGTCGTCTTCTGCGATCTCGTCGGCTCGACCGCGCTGTCGGGGACGCTGGATCCCGAGGCACTGCGCGCCGTGACCCTCCGGTACTTCGGGCTGATGCGGGCCCGGCTGGAGGAGTTCGGCGGCACCGTGGAGAAGTTCGTCGGGGACGCGGTGATGGCCGTCTTCGGCATCCCCGAGATGCACGAGGACGACGCCCTGCGGGCGCTCACCGCCGCGCTCGCCATGCTGGACGCGGTGGAGGAGCTGAACGACACGGAGCTGGAACCCTCGCTCGGGATCCGGCTCCGCGTCAGGATCGGTGTCAACTCGGGCCCTGTGGTGAGCGGTACGGATGTCAGCGCCCGTCAGGCCCTCGTCTCGGGCGAGACGGTCAACATCGCCGCCCGGCTGGAACAGCACGCCGCCCCCGGTGAGATTCTGATCGGCCCGGAGACCCGGCTCGCGGCCGGAGCGGGCGCGCGGACGGAGAGCGTCGGTCCGCTGACGCTGAAGGGCAAGGCCGGTCCGTTCACCGCCTACCGGCTCTCCGGCATCGGGGAGGACGCGCCGGAACTGCTGCGCCGCTTCGACGTGCCCTTCGTGGGGCGCGGGCGGGAGCTGACGGAGCTGGACCTGGCGCTCGCCGATGTCTCCGACGGCCATGGCTCGTATCTGGTCACCGTCTACGGCGACGCGGGGATGGGCAAGACGCGTCTGCTGCACGAGTGGCGTGAACGCGCCGCGTCGTCCGTGGTCTTCGGCGCGGGACGCTGCCGCCCCTACGGGGATCACGGCAGCCTCGCGCCGCTGGCCGAGGCGGTCACCGCGCTCCTCGGCCAGAGCGCCGGGACCGGCATCGGGACCGGGAGCGACGAGCCGGCCGACCCCGCCGAACGCGCCGTGTGGAGCGCCGCGTCGGAGGTACTGGCGGCCGGTCTGCTCAAGGACGGCACACCGAACCCCTCGGTCGGCGAGACATGCGCCGCCGTGGTCGCTCTGCTGACCGTCCTCTCCCGGCACCGGACCGTCGTCGTCATGGTGGACGACTGCCACTGGGCGAGCGATCCGCTGCTCGACGTCCTCGACCGTCTGATCGGGGAACTCGACCTGTCCGCCGTGCTGTTCGTCTGTCTGGCCCGTCCCGACCTGCTCGACCGGCGGCCCGGCTGGGGCAGCGGCCGGCTGCGCTCCCGCGCGCTGATGCTGCCGCGGCTGACGGCGGCCGAGTCCGAGACGGTGGCCCTCGCGCTGACCGAGGTGAGCGCCCACCGGGCGGACGAGGACGGCGGCGCGGTGCCCGCCCGGATCCTGGAGGCCGCCGGCGGGAATCCGTTCTATCTGGAGCAGTTGCTCACCGCGGTCGCCGAGCCGGAGTCCGGGTACGGGGCCGACGGCCGCGGCGATCTGCCGCCCACGCTCCAGGCGCTGCTCGGGGCGCGTATCGACGCGCTCGGCGGCCCGGAGAGGGCCGCGCTCGACCTCGCGGCCGTGGTGGGACGGGAGTTCACCGCCGACGATCTGGCCGCACTCGCGGCCGTCTGTCCGGAGGGCGCGCCCGGCGGTCCGCTGCACGGCGGAGCGGCAACCGCGGGTGCCGGTCCGGGTACGGGTACGGACGGCGGCCGTCCCCAGGAGGCTGTCCGCTCCGCGCTGACCCGGCTCAGCAGGCGACGTCTGGTGCAGCCGGTGGGACGGACCACCTCGGACCGCGCTCCGCTCCGGTTCAGCAATGTCATCGTGCACGAGATCACCTACGAGTCCCTGGCCAAACGCGTCCGGGCCGAGCGGCACGAGCGCGCCGCCGAGGTGCTGCCGGCGGGGGCCGGCGGCGCGAACGGGGCCGCCCGGGACACGGCTCCCGGGCACCCGGCCCCCGAGCGGGACGCGGCCGTGGCGGGCCATCTGGAGCGCGCCTTCCGCTACCGGGCGGAGCTCGGCGTGCTCGACGCCCGTACGGAACAACTGCGCCGCCGCGCCGCCCGGTTGCTCGTCGCGGCCGGCTCCCGGGCGCTCGCCCGCTCCGATCTCGCCTGGGCGGGCACACTGCTCGCACGGGCGGTGGAGCTCTCGGCGGGAAGGCGGGCGGGGACGGAGCCCGAGTGGGCCGAGGCCGCGCGGCGTCTGGGCGAGGTACGGCTCGCCACCGGCCGGACCGACGAGGGCCGCGGACTGCTGCTGACCGTGCTCACCGCCGCCGGGCAGGGCGCCGGCGGGGGTACGGACACGGCGGACGTCCCCGCCGTGGAGGCGGCCCACGCCCGGCTCGCGCTGGCCGCCGCGCCTCCCGCCGACGTACCCGGCGACATCGCGGAGACGGCCCGGCTCACCCTGCCCGTGTTCGAGCGGGCCGGTGATGAACTGGGCCAGGCCAGGGCCTGTATCCGGATGGCGCAGGAGCGCCAGCTCCAGGGCCGGCACGGCCAGGCCGACGCCCTGCTCACCCGCGCCCTCGGCCACGCGGTGCGCCACGACGCGGAACCGGAACGTGCCTTGGCGCTCGGCGCCATCGGTGTCTCGCTGTGGCGGGGGCCCGAGCCGGTGGACACGGCGCTGGCGCGCGGCTGCGAACTGCTGGCCGAACACGGCGGCCCCCGGCCGACCGTACAGCTGACGCTCAACTGTCCGCTCGCGGTCCTCGTCGCCCTGTGCGAACAGTGGGACGAGGCCCGTGCCCGGCTCGCCGGCGCACGCCGGATCGCCGCCGAACTCGGCTATGCCGAGGGCGCCGTGGTGGTGCCCATGTTCGCGGCGGCGGTGGAGTCGCTCGCGGGCCGGGACGGCCGGGCGCTGGATCTGCTGGACGAGGCGGCGGACGCCGGGCGAGCGCTCGGGGCCGCGGGACTGCTCGGAACGGTGACCCGCGAGGCCGCCCGCGTCCTGCTGGACGCGGGCCGCGTGGAGGAGGCCGAGGAGCGGCTCGCCCCGCACTCCGCCACGGCCTCCGGGGTGTCGTGCGACGGGACCGCCATGGCCGGCACGGCCGGCAGCGGTCTGCCGCGCTCCGACGCGGCGGATCTCTACGGCGTCCTCGCCCGTATCTGCGCCGCGCGGGAGCGCGCCGAGGAGGCCCTCGCACTGGCCTCACGCGCCGTGGGCGCCGCCGGTGCGACCGATTCGCCGGTCGTCCAGGCGGTCGCCCTGCTGGACCGCGCCGAGGTGCTGGGGCGGCTCGGCCGCCGGCCGGAGGCACGGGAGGCCACGGAGCTGGCGCGCGGACGGTTCGCGGCGAAGAGGCATCTGCCCGGTCTGCGCCGGGCCGCGCGAACGGCGGAGTCGGTATGAGCGACAGACACGCCGGGCCCGGCGAGCGGTACGGCGCGGCGCCGGGAAGCCGCGCGGCGGACGGTGACAGGACGAGCGGAGACAGAACGACGGGTGGCAGGTCGAGCGCAGACAGGACGGCGCACCGTCCCGGCCTGGTCTGGAGTCTGCGCGGCGAGGGCCCGCGGGACGTCCGGGTCACCGCCGACGCGCCCGCCATGCCCGCACCGTCCACCTGGGCCGACGCCCGGGGGCGCGGGATCAAGGTGTGTGTCGTCGACTCCGGTGTGGAACGGGACCATCCGCTGATCGGCGCCGTCGACGGCGCCTGGGCCGTCGTCCAGGGCCCCGACGGGATCACGGTGGAGCGCACCGAGAGCGGCGACGCCTGCGGACACGGCACGGCCTGCGCGGGAATCATCCGCGCCACGGCGCCCGAGTGCGAGCTGTACAGCGTCCGGGTGCTGGGCAAGGGTTTCTCGGGAACGGGCGACATCATGCTCGCCGGTCTGCGCTGGGCGGTCCGCCAGGGCTTCGACGTGATCAATCTGAGCCTCTCCACCACCCGTACGCGCTTCGCGCCGGAGCTGCACGCCCTCGCCGACGAGGCGTACTTCCGCAGGACCGTGATCGTGGCCTCGGCCCACAACACACCGGTGGAGAGCTTCCCTTGGCGGTTCGCCTCGGTGATCTCGGTCGGCAGCCACCGGGAGAGCGACCCGGAGCTCTATCTCTACAATCCGCGGCCTCCCGTGGAGTTCTTCGCGCCGGGCCAGGACGTACGGGTCGCCTGGCTCGGCGGCACCACGATGCGGACGACGGGCAACAGCTTCGCGACGCCGTACATCGCGGGCCTGTGCGCGCGGATCCTGTCCGAGCACCGCCGGATGACCACCTTTCAGCTCAAGACCGCTCTCTACCTGTCCGCAGCAAACGTCGAAGTCGCCGCCGGGGGTGCGCAGTGAGGGAAAGCAGTGCGGGGGACGGGTCCACGGTGTCCGGGGCGCCGGCCGTGTCGGGGGTCGATCCGGTCGATCCGCTCTCCGGCGAGCTCCTGCGGTCCGTGGTGGACGTGGCGCGGGCCATCTTCGGAGCCGAGGCGAGTTCGGTGTTCCTGCTGGACGAGGCCGCGCACGAACTGGTCTTCCAGGCGGTCTCGGGGCGCGGCGAGGCGTTCCTGGTGGGGCGGCGCTTCCCGGCGGACAGCGGTATCGCGGGCTGGGTCGTCACCTCCGGCGAGCCGGTGATCGTCGCGGATCTGTCGCGCAACGCCGCGTTCGACCGTGACTTCGCGAAGTCGACGGAGTTCGTGCCCGACGCGCTGATGGCGGCGCCGCTGATCCACGGCGACCGGGTCCTCGGCGTACTGGAGGTACTCGACCCGGCGCCCCAGGCCCGCTCCAGCCTCGGTGAACTCGATCTGCTCGCCCTCTTCGCCCGGCAGGCCGCCACGGCCCTGCGGCTGGCGGACGACCGCCGCGGACCGCCGCGGACCGCGGATCCCGGCCCTTCGCCGGATCTCGCGGCGGGCCCGAGGTCCCGGGCACTGGATCTGCTGGAGGACCTGAGGAGCGTCCTCCAGTCGCCCGTCTGACGGCGGGCGGCCCTCCGGAACGGCCCTCCAAGGACGGCCCCCAAGCTTCCGGCCCCGGATCCCCGGAGCCGGACCGCGATCGATACCCCAGAAGGAGGTGAACACCATGAAGAAGACCGGATCCCTCAAGAAGATCACGGTGCGTGTTGCCGGCCCCGTCCGTCTGACGGCCGCCGCCAGCGCCATCTACGGCAACACCTGCGAGCCGACCACGCCCACCTTCCCCACCTTCCCGTTCCCGCACTAGTCCGCGGGGAGGGTGCCGCCCCGCACCGCGGGGCGGCACCCCTCGCCCGCCGAAGGAACCCGTCATGAGTGGCACTGTCGAGCACGATCCCGGAGAGGTCGACCTCGACCTGCCGGTCACTGTGCATCCCCTGGTCTATCTCGACGAGGGCGAGACGACCACGCTGGGCCGCCCGGACATCGACGCGTACGTGATCCTGCCGACCGACGGGGCCGAGCTGGTACGCCGTCTCGCCGCCGGTGACACTCCGCGCGAGGCCGCCCGGTGGTACGAGACGACCTACGGCGAGGAAGCCGACGTCGCCGGACTCATCACCGATCTGAGCGAGGTGGGCCTGCTGCGGCTGTCCGCCGGAGGCACGGCCGCCACGGACCGGACCGGCACCGCCACGACCGCCACCGGCCCCGCCGCCGCGGGCTCCGCGACCGACGCGCGGGCCGACGAGGGGCCCGTACGCTGGCAGCGGTTCGGGAAGGCCGTCTTCTCCCCGCCGGCCGCGGCCGTGTACGCCCTGGTGGTCGCCGCCGCGATCACCGCTTCCGTGCTGCGCACGGATCTCGCGCCGCACTACCGGCACATCTTCTTCTCCGACTACTACACCATCGTCGAACTCGGCCTGTTCGTCGGCCAGGTGCCGCTCATGCTGCTGCACGAGGCGGCCCACGCGCTGGCCGGCCGCCGGCTCGGGCTGCGCACCCGGCTGTCGATCGGACGCCGGCTGTACTTCGTCGTGCTGGAGACCTCGATGGACGGCCTGGTCGTCGTCGAGCGCGGGAAGCGGTATCTGCCGATGCTGGCCGGTCTGGGCGCCGACGCGGTGGTCTGGTCCGCGCTGACTCTGATCGCCGCAGGCACCCGGGAGCCCGACGGAAGCTTCTCCGCCCTCGGCAGGGTCGCTCTGGCGCTCGCCTTCAGCACGATCCTGCGCATGGTCTGGCAGATGTACTTCTATCTGCGCACCGATGTCTACTACCTGGTCACCACGGTGCTGGGCTGTACCGATCTGCACGGCACCTCCGTGCAGGTGACGAAGAACCGCTACAACCGGCTGCGCGGCAGGACGGAACGGCTGGTCGACGAGTCCGTCTTCTCGCCCGCCGACCGCAAGGCCGCGCAGTGGTACAGCTGGGTGATGCTCGTCGGCTACGCGGTGATGCTCACCAGTCTGGTCCTGGCCGGGCTGCCCACGGCGTACCGGTTCCTGACCGGTGTCCTCGGCCGGCTGACAGGTGACGCCGCGACCGCGGAACTGGCCGACTCGGCCACGCTCGTGGCGCTCAACGTCCTCCAGTTCGGCATCGTGGGTGTGCTGGCCTTCCGGGCCCGGCGGGCCAGGAAGTCGACACTCCGTCCCCTCAGTGAGTAGACCCGCCGTTGCGGCGGGCACCCGTCATGCCAGCGAGTAGGAGAGCAGCCGTGTCAGACGTCCCCCACCAGTGGATCCGCGCCCGCCATCGGCACGACCGGCGACGGCTGCTCGCGGCCGGGGCAGAGGTGCCCGTACTCGCCGTACTCGACGCGCACCGGCGGCTGCGCGGACCCTACTCGGCCGGCGGCGCGCTGCTGCGTACGGTCGTGCCCGAGGCGCTGCGGGACTGGCCCGGCCTCGTCGCCGCGCACGAGACGGAGATCCTCGCGCTGACACCGGAACTGCGCGGTGTCGTGCCGGCCACCCGGGAGACGCTCACCTCGCTGGCCGTGCCGAAGGAGCGGACGCGCTTCTACTCCCGGCTGCGCACCGCACGGATCGCGCACGGTCTGACGGAGTTCCTGCACGGCCATCTGCGCCGTCTCGGCGGCGGTCCCCGGCTGCTCCTCGTGGACAACGCGCACGAGGCAGATCCCACCGACCAGGAACTGCTCGCCATCCTGCTGCGCCGGGCCGATCCCGGTCTGCTGCGGCTGCGGATCGCCACGGCGGCCGACGGGCTGAACACTCCGCCCGGCCCGCTCGCGGAGCCTCTCGGCCCGGCCCTGGAACGCCACGCGCGTGTGATCACCGGCCGGGACACACCGCTGCTGCCGCTGCCGCCGCTGTCCGCCGGGGAACTCGCCGCCCGGTGGGTGGCCGGTGACTGCACCGGTGACGATCCCCGGCTGCGCGCCGCCTACGAGGGTCTCGCCCCGGACGACCGGACCGCCCTGCACGACGCGCGGGCCGACGCGCTCATGGCCGCCGGAGAACCCTCCCTGGCGCTCGGGGCCGTCCCGTACCACCGCGAACACGGCCGGGATCCGTACGGCGCCGGCGCGGGCGCCCTGCGTACCGCCCTGGACATCTGTGTGGACCTGGGCTTCTACCACGCGACGGTGGACTTCGCCGAGCGGGGTCTGGCCCTGGTCGACGCCACGACGGCACGGAACGACTGGTGGGCGTTCACCACCAAGAAGACCACCTCCCTGGCCGCGCTCGGCCGGCCGGAGGAGGCGCTGGTGCTGTACGAGGGTGCGCGCGCGGCCACCGACAGTCCGATGGTCCATATGCAGGCCGCCTATGCCACCGCCATGATCCACACCCGGTATCTCCCCCGCGACGAGCAGGACCATTCGACGGCGCGGGCCTGGGCCAACGCCGCGGTCGCCTTCGCGCAGGCGATCCCGGACGCCGGGGAACGCGCGTTCCAGACCGTCTTCAACCGCAACGGCCTGGCCCTGGTCGCCGTCCACGAGGGCAAGCTGGAGGAGGCGCTGCGGCTGGTCAGCGAGGGCATCGTCTGGCTGGACCGGAGTCTGGGCGCCTCCGAGCACGCGCTGCACCGCTCGGTGCTCAAGCACAACCGCTCGCAGGTCCTCATCGCGCTGGGCCGCTACGAGGAGGCCCTGACCGATCTCGACGATGTGATCGCCGTCGACTCGAACTACGCCGAATACCACTTCGACCGCGGCAATCTGCTGCGCCGGCTGGACCGCCCGGCCGATGCCGTCGTCTGCTACGAGCGGGCGATGGCCCTGTCCCCGCCGTTTCCCGAGGTGGTGTACAACCGCGCGGACACCCGGCTGGAGCTCGGCGACATACCGGGCGCGCTGACGGACTTCGGCTATGCCATCGAACTCGATCCCGGCCGGGTGGACGCGTATGTGAACCGGGCGAGCCTGCGGTACGCCATGGACGACCTGGCCGGGGCGGGTCAGGACATCGGCACCGGTCTCGCACTCGAACCGGACAACGCGCCCCTGCTCTGTCTGCGCGGGCAACTGCTCGCGGCCTCGGACGCGGACGCCGCCCACACGGCACTGACCGGCCTGGTCACCGTCCGTCCCGACTACGCTCCGGCCTGGGCGGCCCGGGCGACGGTCTCCTACGAGCGCGGCGAACTCATGGACGCGATCGAGGACTTCGGCCGCTCGCTGGATCTTGAGGACACTCCCGACGTCCGGTTCAACCGCGGGGTCGCGCATCTGGAGGCGGGAGATCCCGGCAGGGCGCTGGCCGACCTGTCCGCGGTGTTCGAGGCCACCGGCGACCCCGAGGCCCAGCTCCAGCTCGGTGTCTGCCTGCTGCGCCTGGACCGCCCGGCGGAGGCGAGGGCGGCCTTCCACCGCGCCGTCGAGGAGGACCCGGACCTCGCGGCCCGGGTCGAGGCGGAGGCCGGGCTCGTGGTCGGCGTCGGCGGGCACGCCCCCGAGGCCGCCCCGGACGTCCGCCACGGGTGAGCGGACGGCGTACGGCGGCGGCGCGGGAGTGCCCTTCCGGCACCGGCCCGTGCCGTCACCGTACGGCGGCTCCCGCGCCCGTCGCCCCAAGCCGTCACTCGGAGCCGTCGCCCGGAGCCGCCGCTCAGGGCTGGAGACGCCGGACGGTCCATCCTTCGGCCTCGCCCGTGCGTTCGTAGCGCAGCCGCTGGTGCAGTCGGTCCTCGCCGTTGGCCCAGAACTCGACGGTGTCGAACCGCAGCAGATACACGACATAGCCGTCCGGGCGCGGCAGTGCGCCACCGGTCGCGGCAAGGCGCTCGATCTCGGCCCGCAGGGCGCCGACGTCGACGAGTTCCTCGCTCTGGCGGGACACCACCGACGCCGGATGCGTGAACACCGGGCGGCTCAGCCACTTCTCCTCGGCCCGCTCGGTCCCGAGGAGTTCCACCGCGCCGCTGATCACCACCTGCCGGCTCGTCTCACGCCAGTACAGCGTGCCCGAGGCCCACGGGTTCTCGCCGATCTCCCGGCCCTTCTGGCTGCCGAGATGGGTCGCGAAGACGAGGCCCTCGTCCGTGATCTCGTTCACCGCGACGATCCTGCTCGACGGCCGGCCCCGTTTGTCGGCGGTGGCCAGGGCCAGGGCCGCGGGTTCGCGTACGCCGGCCTCCACGGCGGTGTCGTACCAGTGCCGGAAGAGCCCGGACGGCCCGGACGGCGGGTTGTCGTACTCCGGGAACGGGAGCTCGATCGACCCGGTGAGCGTTTCCGATCTGCCCTTGCTCATGATGGCCTCCGCGAAGAGTGAGGTGTCCGTGGCGACAACGGAGTCGATGTCCGAGGAGATCAGACCAGGGCGGTGCCCCGCGCGAACAGGGCGCCCGTCCAACCGGGGGCCCGTCCAACCGCTCCGGCCGGCCCGCCGGCGGCGGCCCGGTCCGGCTGCCGGTCGGATGTCCGGTCCGACGGCCCGCTCAGCCGTCGCACGGGTGGGCGGCGCCCAGCGGCATCAGGCTCTTCGGCCGGCGTGCGGGAAAGGACGCCCCGATCAGGGCGAGCAGCGGCTCCGCCTTCACCGCCGTCTCCTCGAACTCCTCCTCCGGGTCCGACAGCGCGATGACGGCTCCGCCCACTCCGTACCGGACACGGTCGGGCGTCACCAGCGCGGTCCGGATGACCACGCTCAGATCGGCGGCTCCGTTGAGCGAGAAGTAGCCGATGGCCCCGGAGTAGACGCCGCGCGGTCCGCCCTCCAGCTCGTCGATGATCCGCATGGTGCGGATCTTCGGTGCCCCGGTCATCGATCCGGGCGGGAAGGCGGCCCGGACGCAGTCGACGGCGGAGCACTCCGGTCGCAGCCTGGCCCGTACCCGGCTGGTCAGCTGGTGCACGGTCGCGTAGCTCTCGACCTGGAAGACCTCGGCCTCGACGGAGCCCGGCTCGGCGCACCGGCCGAGGTCGTTGCGGACCAGATCGACGATCATCAGATTCTCGGCCCGGTCCTTCTCGCTGACCAGCAGATCCGCCTTGAGCGCCGCGTCCTCGGCGGGCGTCGAGCCTCTCGGCCGGGTGCCCTTGATGGGCCGTGACTCCGCGATCCCGTCCGAGCCGATCCGCAGGAAGCGTTCCGGCGAGGTGCTGAGTACGGACAGCGTGCCGAAGCCGAGCAGCGCCCCGTAGGGCGCCGGGCTGTGCCTGCGCAGGAAGCGGTAGGCGGCCCACGGATCGAGTTCACCGGTCACCTCCGCCGTATTGGTGAGACAGACCTCATATGTCTCACCGGCGGCGATCTCCTCCTGGCACCGGGCGATCAGTTCCAGATAGCGGTCGTGGTCGTGCCGCAGCCGGATGGCCCCGAGAGGATCCGGCGGCTCGGCTCCGGTGGCCCTGCGGCCGGCCGACGCGGTCAGTACGGCGGCGGCCTCGCGCAGCCAGCGCGACGCCGGCGCCTCGTCCCCGTCCTCCGCGAGGGCCAGCAGATAGACCTCGCCCGCGGCGTGGTCGAAGACCGCCGCGCGGTCGGCGAAGACCATGACGGCGTCCGGCTCCTGCGGCCGGTGCCCGTGCTCGCCGCCGCATTCGGCCTTCAGCCCGTACCCCAGATAGCCGACCCAGCCGAGGGCGAAGTCGAAGGGCAGCGGCGGGATCTCGGTCTCCGTGGCCCTCAGGTCCCGGTCCAGCCAGTCGAGGAAGCCGCTATGGAGGGTCTGCGTCCTCCCCGCTCCCCGTACGGTGACGGTGCCGCTCGCCGTGTCGGCCCGGGCCACCCGGGCGAGGGGTCCGGAGGCGTTGCCCATCACGGAGAACCGGCCGCTGTCGGCGTCCGCCCTGGTGCTGTCCAGCCAGAAGGCGTGATCCTCGCCGCGGAACAGGTTGTTGAAGGCGACCTCGGTGTCACAGCGCGCGGTCATCCGCTCCACCAGCACGCGCAGCGTACGGCGGCGGGCGGGCGGCGGCACGGCGGCCGGGAGGGACACGGGTGCGGGTGCGGGTGCGGACGCGGACCCGGACGCCGACTCCGGTGCCCCGGTCGCGGGCCGGTCCAGATCCGCCGACGGGCGGGCGGAGCCGGCGCGCCGGTCCGCCGCGAGCCGGGCGAAGTTGGCCAGCAGGTCCTTGCCGTGGTGGGTGAGGACCGACTCCGGGTGGAACTGCACGCCCCACATGGGCCGTCGCCGGTGCTCGACACCCATCAGGATCCCGTCCGGCGTCCAGGCAGTCGCCGCGAGCTCGTCGGGCAGGTCGGTCACGGCCAGCGAGTGGTAGCGGACCGCCTGGAACGGCGACGGCAGACCCTCGAAGAGGCCCGAGCCGTCGTGGACCACGGGCGAGAGCCGGCCGTGCCACGGCTCGGGCGCCCGTCCCACGGTGGCCCCGTGCAGCAGCGACAGACCCTGGTGGCCCAGACAGACGCCGAGCAGGGGGAGGTCCGCGTACTCCACGATCTCCCGGCAGATCCCGAAATCCGCGGCGTTGGAAGGGTTTCCGGGACCGGGGGAAAGCACGACCGCGTCGAACGCCTCAAGCCTTCCCCGGTGCCATGCGGGGTCGTCGTTGCATACCACGACCGGTTCCCGCCCTGTCACCTCGGCGAGGAAGTGAAAGAGGTTATGCGTGAAAGAATCGTAATTGTCGATGATCAGAGTCCGCACGATGATTCCGTAGTGGGTGATGAGGAGGTCTCCGGGACGAATGACGGAAACGGTGGCGTCAATTCTTGATACAGACTTCGTAAAGGACGAGTTCGATCGTCTCCTCGCCCTCCCTCAAATGACACCGCCGCACCGGACGGAGAGTGCGTCCGCATTCCTCGGCGAGCCGCCGCAGCAGACCGAGATCACCTCGCTCGCTGAACTGGAGGAGCGCGGTGCCGCCCTCGGTCAGCAGACCGGGCGCCTCGGCCAGATAGCGGCGGTGCGCGCGGTAGCCGGGATCGACATACGCACGCTCGTGGTCGGCCCCGTACTCGTACCCGTCCGGCGCCAGCACGTAGTTGGAGTGCCAGTAGACGGTGTCGAAGCGCTCCCCGTCCCCCACCGCGTCGAAGAGGTCGCCGTGCCGCGGCACGAGCCGGTCGGCGACCCCGTGCCGCTCGGCGTTCATGGCGGTGTTCCGTACGGCCTGGGCGCTGATGTCCGTGGCCACCACCGTCGTACAGCCGGCCAGCGCGGCGGAGACCGCGATGACGCCCGTTCCGGCGCCGATCTCCAGGAACGTGCCGTCGACGGGGAACACGGGACCGGAGTCGGGGTCCGGTGCCGGTGCCGGCGGGAGTCCGAGCAGCTCCAGGGCGACGGCGGTCGTGGGCGAGTGGACAGGAGCGAAGACCCCGGCCAGCAGATCCCATTCACGGCCGGCCAAGGCGAACACATCCGGCCTGTTCTCGTTCGCCTGAGATGCCCTGCTTCGAGCGAGCGAACTCGTATAACTCGCGATTTCTGTCATCCCCACCCCTGGTAATCCCGCGGACTTCACTCGCCGCGATGCCCAGCCGTGATCATTTCCGAGTGCCGTGGTGGCCGGAAGGTCGCGCCGCGACAGCGGCGACCGGCCATATGGTGGTCGGAGCACCATGTCGAATCCCGGTCGGGAAGGCGCGGCTTGACCCGGGTAATGCACATAACTAAAGTCCGTCTGATGATCTTGGCGGGCCGAGGGGGAACGGATGAACTCCGAGGACACGAGCGCCGGTTCTCAGGTGCTGGCGATCCTGGAACTACTGGCCGACGAGGCGCCCACCAGAAGCTTCGAGGACCTGCTGCGGGAGACACGGGAGCGCTCCCCCGACGATGCCCGGCTGCCCCATCTCGAACGCGCGGTCCGTCTCGCGCTGGACATCAGGACCAGGACCGAGCAGCGCCGCCGGCGCCAGTCCGGACTGGCCGCGCTGGTCGACGTCCTCCAGGACATGACCTTCCAGGAGGCACTGGACGGCCGGCTCAGTGTGGTCACCCGGCACGCCAGACGGCTGCTCGACTTCGACATGGCATATGTCAGCCTCCGGCTGCCGGACGGCGGCAGTTATGTCCACAAGTCCGACGGAGACACCACGGACCTCAACGTGGGGCTGGAGATGGGCCCGGGGCAGGGGCTGGGGGACATGGCCCAGGAGCGGGGCGCGCCGTTCTGGACGCCCGACTATCTCGCCGACGACCGGTTCCCGCACTCGGACGCCATCGACGAGGTGGTGGGCTCCGAGGGCCTGCACGCGATCCTGGCGGTGCCGATGACCTATGACGGCCGGACCGTGGGAGCGCTGTACGGCGCGTGCAGGGCGGTCCGGCACTTCTCGCCGGACGAGGTCAGTCTGCTGCGCTCGCTGGCCGATCTGTCCGCCTCGGTCATCGACGCGACCCGCCGTATGGACCGGGTACGGGCGGAGCTGGACCGGGAGCGGGCGGAGAACTCCCGTGTCAACGCGGCCCTTTCCGAGAGCCGTTCGCTGGCCGGCGTCCAGGCGTCGCTCTCCGGCATGTGCCTGGAGGGAGCCGATCTGTACGACATCATCCGGCTGGCGGCGACCTCGCTGGGCGCCGATCTCATGGTGCGCAACGCGCACGGGCAGGTGCTGGCCTGTACCGGCGAGGTCCCGGACGTCGACACGGCCACCCTGGTCGGGGCCATGGTGGGCTCCCACGCCTCCACCTCCGTGGTCGAGCTGGCCGAGAATCTCTGGGCGGCCCATGTCACCACCGGGGTGGAGGGACCAGGAGTGCTGATCTGCAGGAGTCCGGGACCGCTGAGCGACGAGGGACGGCGGCTGCTTTACTTCACCGCCCAGACCGCCGCGATGGCCCTGCTCCTGCGGCACAATCTCGCGGCTGCGGCCGGTCCCGCCCGTGACGAGTACCTCAACGACCTGCTGTCCGGCGCCCTCCAGCCGCCGCGCCATCTCGCCGAGCGGGCCCGCCGGCTCGGGCTCGATCCCACCGCGCCGCATGTGGTGGTCACCCTGCGGCCCGAGGGCGGCAAACAGGGCGAGGCCGCCATCTGGGCCTCCTCCTACGCCTACCGGCTCTCCGGGCTCAAGACGCTGCGCGGCGAGTGCGTGGTGCTGTTCCTGCCCGGCTCGGACCCGTCGGCCGCCGCCAAGGCGGCGGCCGACGAGCTGTCCCCGCTGCTCGGTCACGCCGTCTCGGCGGGCGCGGCGGGCCCGGTACGGAATCTGGCGTCGGTCGGCAAGGCCTATCAGGAGGCCCTCCGCTGTCTCGACACACTGGTCGCGCTGGGCGGCGTCGGCGGCGCGGCAGCCGCCGGGGATCTGGGCTTCCTCGGTCTGCTGCTCTCCGACGACCACGATGTCGACGCCTTCATCACCTCGGCCGTCGGGCCGGTCATCGAGTACGACGCGCAGCGCTCCACGGATCTGCTGCACACCCTGGACGCCTATTTCGCGTCCGGCGGCAGCCCGACCCATGCCGCGCAGGATCTCCATGTGCACACCAACACCGTCGCCCGTCGGCTGGAGCGGGTCACCGAACTGCTCGGTCCGGACTGGCAGCAGCCCGCGACCGCGCTGGAGATCCAGCTCGCGCTGCGTCTCCAGCGGGCCCGTCACAGCGTCTACCGGCCCAGCACCTCACCGTCCCGGCCGGCTCAGGCCGACCGGTGCGCGTAGTCGGACGGCCGGGTGGACGCGTCGATCAGGGCCGACACGGCGTGGGCGGCCGAGGCGAGCGTGATGTGCCGGTGCCAGCCGTTGAACGAACGGCTCTTGAAGTCCCTGAGCCCCATCTCCGCGCCGCTCGCGGCGAGATCACGGCAGGACCTGGCGCCCAGCCCGGCCATCCGCAGCAGGGCGCCGGTCGACATCGACGTCATATTGGTCACCCACAGGGCGTCCGGCACACTGCGGCTGCCGTGCCACGCGGCGAGCAGCACCAGTTCGCCGCCCTCCTCGTACGCACCGGCCCTGCGCCGGCCCGCCGCCTCCACGGACAGGGCCACCGCCAGCGTCCCCGGGGATCCGGCGGCCACGCCCGAGCGCTCCGTCAGGCCCACCCGCCGGCGCAGCCCCCGGGCCGCCACGGCGATCTGCTGGGCGGTGAGCCGGCCGCCCGCGTGACCGGGGAGCGCCGGGTCGTGGACGACGAACCCGGCCGTCTCACCGACCCGGGCGATCACCGGGATCCCGGCCCGGGTGAACCTGCCCATGGTGGTGGCGACATGGCCGATGTGCGTGTTCAGCACCACGGGGCGCGACGGCACCTTCCAGGAGCCCAGGACGTCCAGCACCGCCTCGACCGCGCACTCCTCCAGCGTCTCCTCGTCCGCGCCGTCCGGGATCTCGGCCTGCCGGCGCCGTGCCTCGTCCTGGAGCCATAAGCTCGGCAGGAACAACCGCCAGTTCACCGGGGTGTTGAGGGAGTCCGAGACGTACCACACGCCAAAGGCCCGCTGTCCTCGGAAGGTTCCCAGACAGGGGTCGAGGACCTGGTCCACACCGACCGACAGATCGCCCGCCTTGGGAATCGGCATGGGGTGCACCACCCAGGCCTGCGGCGGGCCGAGCCGTGAGAGATAGCCCGCCAGCGCCTCCCGGACGGGTTTCCAGTCCCAGGTGGAGCTGCTGATGAAATGGTGCATGCTCTGTTCGGCGGCCGAACCGCCCATGTGCGCGGCTATGTTACGGATGGACTTGCGGCCTGGGGTGTTGAGCGACCCGAGCAGATACAGCTCGCCCTTGCGCCGCTGATCCCTTCTCGGGAAGGACGCGAACAGCACGTCCGCCAGCTCCCTGGTCGCCGCCTCCCGCAGGTCCCCCGGCTCCTCGACCGCCATCCGCCACCGGTCGCCGGCCACATCACGTACGGCCGCCGCACCCTCATCGAACGACACGGTCACTGTCTCCCTTTCCGGTGCTGAGAATGAGGTCCGGCTCCACACTGTCCGAACGGAGGCGCCGCGCAGAGGTGTGCCGACGCCCTAACAGCGGCTCCGTCCGGTGGTGGGAGCACCGCGGACAGGTCCGCGCCTGCGGCCCGCCGGGAACGGCACCGGTGCCGAGGCCACACCGGCCGCCCGGGCCGGCATCTCCCGGGACGGGCGTGTCGTGTGTGATCCCGGCTCGTTCTTCATTTGCAGGAAGGTCGGCCGGGCAGTTCGGTCACTCGTACGACGACATGGATGACGGGGGAAGCCATGCGGATCCGGATCAGCGTCTCGGTACCGATCGCCGTCGGAGGCCGCTGATGCGCCTGCCCGATCCCGCGCGGTCCCGCGCGGTGCTGATCGGCGTCGACCGGTACAAGGTCCTGCACGGCCTGCCGACGGTGAGCAACAACCTCGACAGACTCGCCGAACTGTTCACGGACAGCACCGTGTGGGGGCTGCCCCCGGAGCACTGCGCGGTGCTGCGCAATCCCTCGTCGACCGACGAGGTCCTCGACGCCGTGCACCGGGCCGCGGTGGAGGCCGAGGACGCGCTCGTCGTCTACTTCGCGGGGCACGGGCTGCTGGCGGCGGACACCACCTTGCATCTGGCCCTGCCGGACGCGCATCACGAACAGCTCTACAGGGCCGTCGACTACAAGCGGCTCCGCCGCGAACTGACGTACACGTGCACCGCGGCCGGCCGGGTGGTGATCCTGGACTGCTGCTACAGCGGAAGCGCGCTCGCCGAGCACATGGGCGCGCCGGGCGGGCTTCCCGACGAGGCCGCCGCGGTGGAAGGCACGTACGTCATGACGGCGACCGCCGCGACCAGACTGGCGCTGGCTCCGCGGGACGAACACTTCACCGCTTTCACCGGTGAGCTGGTCACGGCACTCGACAGAGGAATCGCCGGTGCCCCGGCGCTGCTGAGGATGGATGTCCTCTTCCGGCACATCCGAGGGGAGCTGGCGCGGAAGAAGCGGCCGGTCCCTCGGCAGTTCGCGGGCGACGAGGGGCACCGCATCGCGCTGGCCCGCAACCGCGGTCCGTGGGGCGACCGTGACGGCGGTCCCGACGAGTCCATACCGGGCGCCCGCCCGCCGGAGACGCCCGAAGCTCCGGTGCCCCGAGCGCCGGTGCGTGAATCGTCCACGGGCTGGATCCGGTCCCGCGCGTGGCCGGTGTCCAGGAGGTTCCTCAGGCGCCCGCGGGGCCGGTTCGTGGCAGCCGCCGCCGTGATGGCGGGCCTCGCCGTCCCGGTCGTCCCGCACTTCGGCGACGCGCAGAAGGAGCCACCGGGCATCGGTGATCACCGTACGGCCGATCCCTGCTCCCTGACCGACCCTGACGCACTCACCCGGTTCGGCACGGCGCGGCTCGACCGCGGCTACGGCAATTGGGACAGATGTGACGTTCTGGTGGACACGGGCGACGGCGAGCCCGTCGATGTGGTGGTCGACTTCGACAAGGCCGGCGCTCCCGGGCTGTCGGGGCCGAGGCGGACCGAGGGCGCGCTCGACGTGGTGGACGGATCCGAGGAGACCGGCGCCTGCGGGCGCACGCTGCTGCCGGCCGCCGACAAAGGCGTGGCGATCACGATCACCGCCAAGCGGGACGAAGGCACGGCGCGCCTGTGCGACATCGCGGGGACCGCGGCCGACAGCGCGATCAGGATCTTCAACCGCGACGGCGTCGGCCGGCGTTCACCGGCACTGCCGGCGGCCTCGCTGGGGCGGCACGACGCGTGCGCCCTCCTCTCTGCGAGAAAGCTCGGCATCATCCCCGGGATCGACGCGCAGGAGCCGGACGTCGGCTTCGGGAACTGGGAGTGCGAATGGAGCAGCACGACCGGTCCTCTCTGGGTCGAGCTCCGGTTCGACCGTGGCCGGCCACTGACCTCGGACGACGGCTCCATCACCCGGATCGGCGGCCGTCAGGCGATCGTTCAGCCCCGCGCGGAGGGCACGGACACCTGTCTGGTCAGAGTGGTCCACCGCTCCTACGGCGACCAGAACGGCGACCCCGCGATCGAGACGCTGAACCTCACCGTCGGCGGAGATCCCTCCCAGGCCGAACTCCGCAAGTTCGCCACCGAGCTCGCGACCGCCGCGGTCCAGCGTCTGTGAGTCTGACGGTGAAGGACGTCCGGCATGTCCGGCGTCTGCCCTTGAGTCCGCTGAGTCTGCGCGGGCCTACGCCTGCGCGGCGGGGGTGGCGGGTTCGCCGATACGGGCCGCCGCCGTGCGCCAGGCGGCGGCGACCGCGCGGTGGACACAGGCCGTGGCGGCGGTCCGCTCACCGGTCGGCCGCACCGGGGCACCGATGTGGACATGCAGGTCCGGGCGGCGCAGCGGAGCGGTGACCAGGCCCGCGAGCTGCTTCGTAGGGCCCCCGGAGACGAGCCGGCGCGCGCCGGCCTGGCCGAGCGGGACGACCGGCGCGCCGGTGGCCCGCGCCAGCCGGGCGATACCGCTGCGGAAGGGCCGGGGCGCGGCCTCGCCGGCGTCCTTGCGCCGCGGGAGGCCGCCCTCGCCGTAGAGCAGCACGAGACGGCCGGTGGCCAGCGCGTCCATGGCGCCCTCCAGCGCGTGGGCGGCCCGCGGATCACCGCGCCGCACCGGCACATGGCCGTCCCGGGTGAGTGCCGCGGCGAGCAGCGGGATCCGCCACAGTCCGGCGGCGGCCAGGACGACGGGCTCCACGCCAAGGCGGCGCAGGGCGGCGAGCACGACCGCCGGATCACTGAGCGAGGTGTGGTTCGCGGCGATGATGCTGCCGGGCCGCAGTTCGGCGTCGGTGTCGGTCGTGACCGTCAGCTGCCCGAAGAACGGGACGACGGCGCCGGCGATACGGCTCAGCATGAACGGCCTTCCGGTGGCGCTGGGTTCGGGACCTCATCGTCGCCCGGTACCGTCCGGGCGGCGTGAGTACGCGTACTCAGGGAAAGGCCCTCGGTCTGCGGACGGGTAACGTACGGAGGGCCGCCCCACTCAGCAGGCCGGAGGGAATGCCGTGTCCACCCCGCCCAAAGGGTCCAGAGCCTCCATGGACGGAGCAGCGACGAAGGCGCCCGGACGCGCGATGCGCGCGGACGCCCGGCGCAACTACGAGCGCATCCTCGCCGCGGCCGAGGCCGAGGTGGCCGAGCACGGAGTGGATGCCTCGCTGGAGGAGATCGCCCGCAAGGCCCAGGTCGGCTCCGCCACGCTGCACCGTCATTTCCCCAGCCGCTGTTCCCTGCTGGAGGCGGTCTTCCGCGGCCGGGTGGAGGCCCTCTGCGACCGGGCCCGCGAGCCGGCCCGGGACGCCGATCCCGGGACCGCGCTCATGGACTGGCTGCGGGCGGTCGGCGAACACGCCGCGTCCGCCCGCGGTCTGGCCGCCTCGCTGGTCCACGCGGGCCGGCACAGCGGGCGGACCGGCCCGGAGAACTGCCTCGCGATGCTCACCGAGGCGGGTGATCCGCTGCTGCGACGCGCCGTCGAGGCGGGCGCGATCAGCCCCGCCGTGTCCGTCAAGGATCTGCTGACCGTGGTCAACGGCGTCTCGCTGGCCACGCAGGAGCACAGCGACAGCGCGGCCGAGACCGATCGGCTGCTGCTCCTGCTCCTCACCGGCGGAATCCGCCCACGGGTACACGGCTGACACGCGCCGTGGCACCGCCGGTGCCGCGCCACCGCGGTGACGGGCGGAGAAGAAGAAGGCCCCCGTACGGATCAGCTCCTGGCCGGATCAGCTCCGGGCGAGGCCGGACACCTCCTGCGGGCCCGCGGAGACGGGAGCCTGGTCGACGGACCGCGCCTTGCCGCCGGGGATCGCGAGAGTGACGGCCGCCGCGATCAGCGCCACCACGCCTCCGATGATCATGCCGGTGCGGAATCCGTTCTCCGAGGGAATCTCGACCCCGCCCATGTGGACGGTCATCTGCGCGAGGACGACACCGACGACCGCGGCGGAGACCGAGCTGCCGACGGCACGCGTCAGGGAGTTGAAGCCGTTGGCGGCGGCCGTCTCGGACTGGGGCACGGCGGACATGATGAGCGCGGGCATGGCTCCATAGGCGAACGCGACGCCCGCACAGGCGATGCAGACGACGATCATCAGTCCCCAGGCCGAGCCCATCAGGAAGAGGGACGAGGCATAGCCGGCGGCGATGACCAGGGAGCCGACGAACAGGGTGACCTTGGGGCCACGGGCCGCCGAGAGCTTCGCGCCCACCGGCGAGAGACCCATCATGAAGAGACCGCCGGGCACCATCCACAGTCCCGCGGCCAGCATGGACTGGCCCAGACC
Organism: Streptomyces lushanensis; assembly: GCF_001700515.1. Taxonomy (GTDB): domain Bacteria; phylum Actinomycetota; class Actinomycetes; order Streptomycetales; family Streptomycetaceae; genus Streptomyces; species Streptomyces lushanensis. Next base: position 7,682 of record NZ_MAUD01000193.1, on the reverse strand, counting down.
GTAGCCGGTGGCCTTGGGCATCTGAAGAAGCTGCGGCACGATGAGCGACTGGGCGTACATGGAGAAGCCGACGACGACCGAGGCGACGTTCGTCAGCAGGACCTGACGCTTGGCCGTGACCCGCAGATCGACCAGCGGATCGCTGACGCGCAGCTCCCACCGGCCCCACAGCAGCAGCAGCACGAGACCCGCCGCGGACAGTCCGAGCGTGGTGCCGCTCGTCCAGCCCCAGTCGGCGCCCTTGGAGACGACCAGCAGCAGGGACAGCAGCCCCGCGCCCAGCCCCACGGCGCCCACGTAGTCGAAGCCGCCCCGCCCGGTGGTCACGGCGTCCGGTACGAACCGCCAGATCAGCACGCCGACCAGCGCGCTGAGGCCGGCCGCTCCCCAGAACAGGATGCGCCAGCTCGCGTTCTCGGCGACGGCGGCGGCGATCGGCAGACCGAGCGCGCCGCCGATCCCCAGGGAGGCGCTGATCAGGGCGATGGAGGAGCCCACGCGCTCGGTCGGCACGACATCACGGACGGCGCTGATGCCCAGCGGGACGATGCCCATGCCCATGCCCTGGAGGGCACGGCCCATCACCATCGGTACGAGTGAGTCGGCCAGGGCGCAGGCCACCGAGCCCGCCACCAGGGGCAGCACACAGATCAGCAGCATGCGCCGCTTGCCGAGCATGTCACCGAGCCGGCCCACCACCGGGGTGCAGATGGCTCCCGCCAGCAGGGTGGCGATCACCGCCCAGGACGCGTTGGAGGGGCTGGTGTGCAGGATCACCGGCAGCTCGCCGATCAGGGGGACCACCAGGGTCTGCATCAGGGCGGCGACGATTCCGGCGCTCGCCAGCACCACGACGATCACGCCGGGTGCCGTGCCGCGGCCGGAGCCGGACTGTTGGTCGTTCACTGTGTTTCCCTTCACGGGCAAGGATGTGCATCATACAAACGACAGGCATCATACATGCGATATGCGCTATGCATATTGCGTGGTATACAAGAGGAACGAGCCCGCGAAGAGACGATGAAGGACGGTCGCTGTGGAGAGGGAGAGCCGACGGCTTGAGCGCGAGTTGATGCTCCTGGGGCGCCACTCGACTTCTCCCCGGGGCAAGCGCGAGGGCGGCCTGATGGACCGCAGCGCCTATCTGCTGCTCAGCAGGATCGAGCTCGAAGGCCCGATGTCGATCGCACAGCTCTCGGACGCCTTCGGACTGGACGTGTCGACACTCAACCGGCAGACCTCGGCGATGCTCCGGGACGACCTGGTGGACCGCGTACCGGATCCCGACGGCGGTATCGCCCGTAAGTTCCGCATCACGGACACCGGGCGGCAGAGACTGACCACGGAGCGCGACCGCGTGGTGAACGGACTGGGCAACCTCCTCGCGCACTGGGCCCCCGAGGAGGTCACGGCCTTCACCGACGCGCTGGAACGCTTCAACTCCGACATCGAACGCCACCTGGGCCGCCCCTGGCCCCGGCCCGCCGCCGAGAACGCGCCCCCGGACCCCGCGAGGGCCTGACACGGTCGGGCACAGCGGGTACGGGCGCGCTCCCGCACCTGTGGCGTCAGGCGTCCGGCTCCAGCCACGATGCCCGTGGTGTCGGGCGGCCAGGGGCGATCCCCGTGGCGCCGGCCCTCAGCCGATGCCGAGCCGGCCGCCCGCCACCTCCAGCACCTCGCCGGTGATGTAGCCGGCACGGTCGGAGGCGAGGAAGACCACGGCCTCGGCCACTTCCTCGGGCTCGGCGACCCGTCCCAGCGCGGTGGTGTCGGCGATGGTCTTCAGGGTGGCGGGGTCCATCGCGTCGGTGCCGAGGGTCCGGGTCGGGCCGGGTGCGACGGCGTTGACGCGAATGCCCTTGTGCGCGTACTCGGCGGCCCAGACCGCGGTCAGCTGCTCCAGGGCGGCCTTGGAGGCGCCGTACATGCCGGTGCCCGTGGTGGCGACCGAGGCGGCGACGGTGCTGATGTTCACGATCGAGCCGTGTCCACGGGCGGCCATTCCCGGCGCCAGCTCACGGACCAGCAGATACGGAGCCTTGGTGTTCAGGTCCATGTGCAGGTCGAACAGTTCGTCGGTCATCTGCGAGGTGGGCAGGAACTTGTAGACGCCCGCGTTGTTGACCAGGATGTCGACCTCACCCGCCTCCCGTGCCAGCCGCAGCACTTGGGCGGTGTCGGTGAGATCGGCCTCGACGAACCGGGCCCTGCCGCCGGCGGTCCCGATCTCGGTCACGACATCTTGGCCGCGCCGGGCGTCGCGGCCGTGCACGAGGGCTTCCACTCCCTCCCGCGCGAGTTGCAGGGCCACGGCCCGGCCGATGCCGGCGGTGGCGCCAGTGATCAGTGCGGTCTGTCCGGACATATCCATGTCGATCCCCTCGGACGGCGAACCGGGCGCCGACCCGCGCCGACGGCCCTTGTCCCCACGTCGGTGGTCTCCTTTCCAACGTATCCGCACCCCGGCGACCGCGCCCGACCGCGCCCGACGCACCCAGTGGGAGTTCTCCGGACCGAGATCGCGCGACATCGTTGTCGGAACCGTCTCTCGCCGTCCGACCTGAGCCGAGAGGACCACGCGTCCTGAGCCGAGGGGATCACCCGTGCGGGATCCCGCTGGCGACCGGTTCGAGCAGACGACCGGCCGCCAGCGGCACGGAGCGGATCGTGGAACGGACCTCGGAACGGATCTCGGGTCGGGCCTACAGGTGGGCCTCAAGGCGGGCCTCGGGAACGCGGCGGCCGGACCGGCGCCGCCGGTCGCGGCGCGGGCGCCACGGTCCGCGCGGGTCCACGCGGGCCCGCCCGTACGGCCGGCGCGGGCCCCGTACGCGACGGCCTGTCAGTAGCCCCGTCGGCGGTTCTCCTCGGCGGCCTCCTCGCGTCTCCAGACGCGCCGTTGCCGTTCCGCCACCAGCTCCGCCACCGCGTCCTCGACCTCCGTGAGGACGGTCTCCACGGCGTCGGAAACCGTGTCCGAGGTGTCCTCCGTCCGCCCGTCGTCGTCCCCGGTCCGCCCGTCCTGGATTCCGACGGCCGCCGCGAGTGCGGCGAGGACGGGCTCGTCCGATGCCCAGCGGCTCGCCGCCCGGCGCCGGTCGGGCGAGTCGGTCAGCACCGTACGGCTGCTTTGGAAGACCTTCCAGCGGCGGTGCCGTTCCTGGATGATCTGCCCTTCCGCCTCCAGATCGGCCAGATAGGCGGCGGCCAGACCGCGGCCCCTGCGCCACAGCCAGTCGGCGACCGTCTCGTAGGGCGCCCGCCGGACGAGCGAGGAGGCGGCCTCGGCCAGCAGGCGGTCCGTCGTCGCCGGCCGGTCGCCCGGTACGAGACGATCGTCTTCGACCAGGACGGCACGGGCGTCCATGAGGTCGATCACCTCGGCTCCGGCGAGCGCCAGTGACAGTTCACCCCGCTCCACCGGGCGGCCGGTCGACATGTCCACGGACACAAGGAACAGGTCCCGCGATATGGTCATGGGTCTCGCCGCCTCCGGGGCATCGGAAACGCCAGGAGCATCGGCACCCGGCCTGCGTCCGCAATTCTCGCTCCCGGTGACCACGCCTGCCAGCCACGGAGGGACGCGGCCTCCGGAGCCGGCCGTCAGGACGGCGTACGGCTCGGCTCGGCCTCCAGCAGTCGCTGCCGTATCGCCTTCTCCTGGGCCCGCCGCGCGGTGACGTCCCGGATGACCGCCCCGACATGGGTCGCGTTGCCGTCGGCATCGGTCAGCAGCACCACACTGAACTCGATCGAGACGGTCGAACCGTCCGCGGTGAGCGCGGGAACGGCCAGGAGGTCGTCGTCCCCGTACTTGCTGGCGCCGGCGGCCATGGCCGCCACGAAACCGTCCCAGTGACGCTTCCGGTGCTTCTCGGGAATGATCACATCCAGATTGCGCCCGGCCACCTCGGCCGCCGCGTAACCGAAGATCCGCTCCGCTCCCCGGTTCCAGTAGCGGATCAGTCCCTCACGGTCGATGATCACCAGACCATCGGGCGCCTTGGCCGCCATCCCGAGGACGACTTCGGGGTCCAAGTCTTCCATGACACCTCCGAGTTGGGGTGATCGATCAGCGTCGGCCCATGGACCGCGAGTCACTGTATACAGTAGACGACTCATGGGGCGACGGCGATGGTTCAGGCCATGCCCGTCGCACGGTCCGCACCCGCCGACGCCGACGCCGACGCCGGGACGGCACACCACCCCTCCCCCTGCCGCCGGGCGGACGGCTCGACGCGGGGCGGAACGCGAGTCGGCCACGCCCGGGCGGGCGTGGCCGACTCGATCCGCCGGCCGGTGAACGCGTCCGGCGGCCCGTTCACTACGCCTCGCCGTCGTCCTCGCCGTCGTCGAAACGCGCGTCCAGAACCTCGTCGAGTTCAGCGGCCCAGGTCTTGATCTGCTCCCTGGACGAGCCCTCGACATCGTGCTGGAACCAGCGCTGAGGCGATGTGTAGACCGTGATGCCGAACCGCCGCCCGAACCGCGGGACGTCGGTCTCCACCGCCTTGATCTCCTCCCAGTCGAAGCCGGCCTCCTCGCCGTCCAGCCGGAACGTGATACCGGCGTGGTCGGCGACGATCGCTCCGCGCCGGTCGGACACCTCGAAGACAGGCCCCTCGTCTTCCTCTTCCTCCCGGGCGGGTGCCTCCACCTCGCTGTCGGCCACCTCCCCTTCGGCGGAGTCGGCGGTCTCTTCCGCCGGAACAACGTCTTCCGGCGGCGTGTCCACCACCTCCTGCTCCGTATCCGAGGCGGTCTCGTTCCCCTCGTCCGCCCCGGCGGGGCGCGAGGGCAGGAGCCCGGGTACATACGCCGGATCGGTCCCGGCCGGGTGTGTCGGCAGAATGATGGGATCTGTTTGTTGCTCCACGGGGAGCAGTATGGCCGACATCCCTGTGTCCACAACCGCCGGGCGGAGCAGTCGAATCCACCGAGGCCCGCCCGACGGCGATCCGCCTGGGTCGTGTGTCGAAAGTAGCGCCGTCCGCCCGAAGGGCGGGGCCCGCGGCGTTCGGTGCGTGCGATCGCAGGGCGGAGGATCGTGCTCGTACCGGACGTACTCGCACGACTCCGACAACGCGGCGAGCGTGCGTGCCAGGCGTCGCCGGGCGGGCGGGGCTTTCGAAACACACCCCAGGGACCCGGACCGCGAGCGGCCCGTGGGCCGGAGGACCGCCGCGGCTCACCGCACCGACGCCGCCGGCGGACGCTCGCGCACGGCTCCGTAGGCGAAGAAGTACGCCGGCACCCGGTTCAGCCACGGCGAGGTCGTGAGCAGGCCGGTGATCCGCCGCGCGCGCCCCGGGTCGCCGAAGGGCGGTTGTCCCGCCAGCGCCGGTCCGATGACCCGCGCGTGAGCGATCCGTTGCAGCGTCTGCGTCAACGCCGTGGTGGGCCACCGGCGGCGCTGGACGGCCCGTACGTCCCGCAGGCCGACCACCCCCTCGCGCAGCGGCCCGACGAGATGCCGGGCGGCGGCCACGGCGTCCTCCACGGCGAGATTGACACCGATGCCGAACACCGGCGACATCGCGTGCGCCGCGTCGCCGACGCAGAGCAGTCCCGGCCGGTGCCAGCGCCTGAGCCGGTCGAGCCGTACGTCGAGCAGCTTCACCTCGTCCCACGACCGCAGCGCGTGCGCCCGGTCCGCGAGCCATGGGACGGCGGCCGTGAATTCGGCCATGAAACGGCCGAGACCGGCCGCGCGGCGGAGGCCGTCGCTTCCCTTGGGGATCAGCGCGGAGCACTGCCAGTACTCCCCGCGGTCGATCATGACGGCGAGGAACCGGTCGCCTGCCCCTCCCACGAGCCCGCTCGGGTCGCCCTCGTGCCGTGGCAGCCGGAACCACCAGGCGTCCATGGGGCAGGTGAACCTCCGCGGTCGCAGTTCGGGCAGCGCCCGTGCCGACGAGCCCCGGCCGTCGCAGGCCACCGTCAACGTGGCCCGCAGCTCACCGGTGCGGCCGTCGGACGTGCGGTAGCGCACCCCGGTGACCCGCCCGCGCTCCACCAGGAACGAGGTCGCCTCCGTACTCATCCGCAGGGTGAAGGTCGGCTCCGGCCTCGCCTCGTCCGCCAGGAGGGTGAGCAGGTCCCGCTGCGGCACCATCGCGATGTAGTTGTACGGTTCCCGCAGCGCGCCGAGGTCCGCGACGGTGACCAGCGAGTGGTCCCGGCCGAGCGGCAGCCGGACCGTGGTCACCCGCCGCTGCGGCAGCCGGGCGAACCGCTCGGCCAGGCCCAGCCGGTCCAGCAGGGCCAGGGTGGACGGATGCACGGTGTCGCCGCGGAAGTCGCGCAGGAAATCGCCGTGCTTCTCCAGGACCGTGACCTCGACACCGGCCCGGGCCAGCAGCAGACCGAGAACCATCCCGGCGGGGCCGCCGCCCACCACGCAGCACGTGGTCCGCTCCGTCGTGTCCATCGCGCCGCTCCCTTCGGTGGGATCGGATGGGATCACGGGACTCCCCGCGCGGGGGGTCTGCGCCCGCCCGCACGACGAGTCTGACACCGGGGCACGCCGCGGCAAACCGGGCCACCACCCGAGAAGAGCCGTCCGGGCCGGACTCCCCCACGGCCGACGCACCGCAGAAGCCACGGACAACAGGAGCCGTACGGGTGGCCTCCGGGTCTCAGGCACCCCCGGCCGGGGCCGCAGAAGGCCAACGCAGTTGCCTTTGAGGTGCGGGGATCGTTCCCCGCGTGTGACGGGGCGGCGTGCGGGACAGCGGGTGCGGATCGGGATCCTGACGATGGTGTTCACCACCGAGCTGGTCGACGCGGCGACTGCCGAGCACCACCGAGCCGAGCGGCGCCGCCGACTCCTGCCGGCCCGGCTGGTCGTGTAGGGGGTTCCCTCAAGTCGGAGCGGTGGTCCTGGCAGAGATCGGAACGCACGGAGTTCTCGATGCCCGCCTCGGCGGCTACCGCGACGGCGAACGCGGCCTTCACCCACCCGCTGGCCGGCTCGGCCGGTCCCGGCGACCTGGTCATCGCCTTCCGCGGCTTCTAGGAGATGTCCGGCCGATCATGGTCGTGGGCGGTCCGGCATGATGCCAGGGTGAGCATCATCGTCGAGTTCTTCGCGGCTGCGGATGACGCGTCAGCGGCTCTGGTTCTTCAGAGCGGGCCGCGATGTGCATTCGAGTCGCTCTCCTTCGGCAACTTCGATCCCGAAGAAGCTGTGGTCGAGTGGGAGTGCCTGCTTTCCGGCGGCAGCTTCGAGGAACTCGTCGAAGCCGACGAGCCTCGTCTCGTCGCCGGCCAGGACGATGACGGGGGCGTCGTCTTCGTGATTTCGCCTCGCCTGTCCGCTGCACTCGCCGGGGCCGAGCGGTCCGACTTGAAGGAAGCCGCTGCCGCGTGGTCCTTGCAGCGGGCGGAGGGCGGCGAGGTCGTCGACACGGAGATCGCCGAAGCGATCCTGAGCGATCTGGCGGCTCTCGTCAGCAGCGCCCGACGCCAGGGCCAAGACGTCTACTGCTGGGTCGCGTAGGAGTTCACGTTCGGAGCCAGATCGCAGCGGACGCCGCGGTGGCGGTGCCGAGGAAGACGTAGCCGCGCTTGTCGTAGCGCGTGGCAACGGCCCGGGCCTGCTTGAGACCGTTGATCGCTCGTTCGACGGTGTTGCGTTTCTTGTAGCGGTCCGCGTCGAAGCCGCGGGGCCGCCCGCC
>NZ_MAUD01000192.1 GCF_001700515.1 Streptomyces lushanensis | reverse complement strand
GGGCCTCGTCGTATCTGCCCGCGCCGCCCCCGCATGTGGGGACGCGCGTCCTCCCCCTAAGACTTGCTGGTGACGAACGTGACGGAGCGAGCCTTGATCGCGTAGGGGCACTCGGCCTTCGCGTACTCCCACCTCTTGGCGCTCCTGGAAGAGCTTCCGTCGGCGCAGTTGACCGTGGTGACGACGTACACGTTCATGCCGGTACAGTCCGCGTGCCCGCGGCCTGCGGCACCGGGGCCGGCGCTGTCTGTCCACTTCACACAAGCCGCCGCCGAGGGCGCGGCCTCGGCGGCAACCGCCGTGCCCAACGGCGCTGCGGCGATGGCGAGCGACGAGACACCGACGGCGAACAGCTTCTTTGCCGTAGCTGTGACGGACAAGGTTCCTCCTGGAAGGTCGGACGCACCCGAACGGTGACCGCCAGGGCGAAAGACCCGCCCTCGCGGTCACCAACTGATCCGACTGTGCGCGTCCGGGCTTGTGGAAACCTTGAATCGATCGAGGACCACTGATCAGCCTGCCGGAGTTCGCCCAGGTCGGCGCCGTACTGGCGGCAGCCTCCCCGACCGGTCGCAGGAGCGGCGGGCTCCGGGGAGGTTACGCGGTTTCCCGTTCCGTCAACCGTGATCGCTTGACCCGCACGCCCAGTCGAGCAGCCGAATCAGCAAGGAAGCCCTGACCGGGCCACAGGGCCGCTGACCTGCAAAAACCCTGCTACGGCAGGTTGCGGGCCATGACGATGCGCTGGATCTGGTTGGTGCCTTCGTAGATCTGGGTGATCTTCGCGTCGCGCATCATGCGCTCCACCGGGTAGTCGCGGGTGTAGCCGTAGCCGCCGAGGAGTTGGACCGCGTCCGTGGTGATCTCCATGGCGGCGTCGGAGGCGAAGCACTTGGCCGCCGCGCCGAAGAAGGTCAGGTCTTCCTTGGCGGCGCCGGCGGTGACGCGTTCCGACCGGGCGGCGGCGGAGTAGGTGAGCTGGCGCGCGGCCTCCAGTTTCATCGCCATGTCGGCGAGCATGAACTGCACGCCCTGGAAGTCGGCGATCGGCTTGCCGAACTGCTTGCGCTCCTGGACATAACCCTTGGCGTAGTCGAGCGCGCCCTGCGCGATGCCGAGGGCCTGGGCGGCGATCGTGATGCGGGTGTGGTCCAGCGTCTTCATGGCGGTGGCGAAGCCGGTGCCCTCGGCGCCGATCAGCCGGTCGGCGGGGATACGGACGTTGTCGAGGTAGACCTCGCGCGTCGGGGAGCCCTTGATGCCGAGCTTCTTCTCCGGGGCGCCGAACGAGACGCCCTCGTCCCCCTTCTCCACCACGAACGCGCTGATGCCCTTGGTGCGCTTCTCCGGATCGGTGACGGCCATCACCGTGTAGTACTCGGAAACACCGGCGTTGGTGATCCAGCGCTTCACGCCGTTGAGGACGTAGTGGTCGCCGTCCCGTACGGCCTTGGTCTTCATCCCGCCCGCGTCGGAGCCCGCGTCCGGCTCGGAGAGGCAGTACGAGAACATCACGTCGCCCTTGGCCAGCGGGCCCAGGTACTTCTTCTTCAGGTCCTCGCCGCCGGCGAGTATCACGGGCAGCGAGCCGAGCTTGTTCACGGCCGGGATCAGGGACGACGAGGCACAGGCCCGCGCGACCTCCTCGATCACGATCACGGTGGCGAGCGCGTCGGCCCCGGCCCCGCCGTACTGCTCCGGCACATGGACGGCGTGCAGATCCGAAGCGACCAGCGCGTCCAGCGCCTCCTGCGGGAAGCGGGCCTCCTCGTCGACCGCGGCGGCGAAGGGCGCGATCTTCGCCTCGGAGAGCGCGCGCACGGTCTCGCGGAGCATGTCGTGCTCCTCGGACGGGCGGTACAGGTCGAAATCAGCCGATCCGGCCACGGTCCTTCACTCCCCAGGGATGCTAACTACCGTTAAGTAACCCAATTTTAGGGGCGGAGCTCCCGCAGGTACAGGTGAGTTTGCCGACAGCCTTCAACCTGCGGACAAGTGCCCCGCGGAGCTGTCACTACGCGGGGCTATGCTCAGGCCCGCACCCCCGCCGCCCGTCCCCTGGAGCACCCCATGGCCCTCAAGATCACAGTGATCGGCACCGGTTATCTCGGCGCCACGCACGCGGCGGCCATGGCGGAGCTGGGCTTCGAGGTCCTCGGGCTCGATGTGGTCCCCGAGAAGATCGAGATGCTCTCGGCGGGCCGCGTGCCGATGTACGAGCCGGGCCTCGAAGAGCTGCTGCGCAAGCATGTCGCGGGCATCGAGGGGTCGAGCGGCCGGCTGCGCTTCACCATGGACTGGGCGGAGGTCGCGGAGTTCGGCGATGTGCACTTCATCTGTGTGAACACCCCGCAGAAGCACGGCGAGTACGCGTGCGACATGTCGTACGTCGACTCCGCGGTCGACAGCCTCGCCGCGCATCTCGCCAGGCCCGCGCTGGTCGTCGGCAAGTCCACGGTGCCGGTCGGCAGCGCGGAACGGCTGGCGGCCCGTATCACCGAACTGGCGCCCGCGGGCGCCCGGGTGGAGCTGGCCTGGAACCCGGAGTTCCTGCGCGAGGGCTTCGCCGTGGCGGACACCCTGCACCCCGACCGCATCGTGGTCGGCGTCCGCGGCGGGCACGCCGAGCGGACGCTGCGCGAGGTGTACGCGACGCCGGTCGGGGAAGGCTCGCCGTTCGTGGTGACGGACTTCCCGACCGCCGAGCTGGTGAAGACCTCCGCGAACTCCTTCCTGGCCACGAAGATCTCGTTCATCAACGCGATGGCGGAGGTCTGCGAGGCGGCCGGCGGCGATGTCGCGAAGCTCGCGGAGGCACTCGGCCACGACGAACGGATCGGCAGCAAGTTCCTGCGCGCGGGAATCGGCTTCGGCGGCGGCTGTCTGCCGAAGGACATCCGCGCGTTCATGGCACGCGCGGGCGAACTGGGCGCGGACCAGGCCCTGACCTTCCTGCGCGAGGTCGACTCGATCAACATGCGCCGCCGCCGCGACATGGTGGAGCTGGCACGTGAGGCCGTGGGGGGCGACTCCTCCTTCCTCGGGAAGCGCGTCGCCGTCCTGGGCGCGACCTTCAAGCCGGACTCCGACGACGTACGGGACTCCCCCGCGCTCAATGTCGCCGGGCAGATCCATCTCCAGGGCGGGCAGGTGACGGTGTACGACCCCAAGGGCATGGAGAACGCGAAGCGTGTCTTCCCGACGCTGGGGTACGCGGACTCCGCGGTGGAGGCGGTACGCGGCGCGGATGTCGTGCTGCATCTGACGGAGTGGAGCGAGTTCCGCGAGCTGGACCCGGTGGTCCTGGGCGCGGCGGCGGCGCGGCGGCTGATCCTGGACGGCCGCAACGCCCTGGACCCGGTCCGCTGGCGCGCGGCGGGCTGGACCTACCGCGCGATGGGCCGCCCCCGGGCCTGATCTCCGCCCGGTCCCTCTCCGGTCGCCCCCGCCGCTCACGAACCCGTCACCGGGGCTGACGGTTCCGTCCTCGATCGCCGGACGGGCTTGGATATACGCACCCGCACAACAAACCCTCAGACCGCCGGGCCCCGCTTCGCGCGGTATGTCCGCATCTTCGCTCGGGCTCCGCATACCGACATCGAGCACCAGCGCCCACGCCCCGCCGGGCTGCGGTCGTAGTACACCCACTGGCAGTCCTCCGCCTCGCACGCCTTGAGGCGGAGCCAGGTGCCCTCCGCGACCGCCGCCGCTATCGCCTCCGCGACCCGGGACACCAGCGCGCCGGGGGCCGCGGCCGGGCGGAGGGCGGCGGCGCCGTCGGTGTCGACGGCGACCCGCAGCGGCGCGGCGGCCAGAAGACGGTCCAGGTCAGCGGTCGAGCGGCCCCTCGGACGGTGGCCCGCGTGGGCGAGGCAGACCGTACGCAGGGCCTCGCGCAGTTCGCGGGCCGCGACGGCGTCCCGTTCGGTGAGGCCGAAGGCCGCGCGTCCGTCCGGTGAGTCGAGGGAGTCGGCGCCCGTCTCGATGTCCAGCGTGTTCACCAGGGCCTCGATGAGGGCGAGCCCACCAGGTGCGGACGGCCTGTCATTCATGGTTGCGACGCTACCTCCTGTGCGGGAGCATGCAGTCACCACAGCCGTTACCGGTTGAGGAGCTCTAGCGGTAACACGCGAGAAGGAGAACGTCATGGCCATCGCCACGCTCGGCACCGTCGTCCTGGACTGCCCCGATCCCGTCGCCCTCGCCGGCTTCTACGCCCAGGTGCTGGGCGGCGAGATCGAGGACGACGGCGACGGCTGGGTGGATCTGACCGGAGCGACCGGGACGGCGCTCGCGTTCCAGGTCGCGCCCGGCTTCGTGCCTCCGGCCTGGCCCGCGCCGGACGGCTCCCAGCAGTTCCATCTGGATCTGACCGTCGAGGATCTGGACGCGGCGGAGAAGCATGTGCTGGCCCTCGGCGCGACCGCGCTGGACGCGGCGGACCCCACGCGCTCGTGGCGTGTCTACGCCGATCCCGCGGGGCACCCGTTCTGTCTCTGCGCCGGCTGAACCCCTCCGCACCCGCCGGAACCGGCCCGGCGCGCCCGGCACACGCGACGTGCGAACGGGCTCCGGCGCGCGAGCTGGCTCCTACGCGCGCCGGGTCACCGAGTTGTCAGGACGCCAAGGGCGCGACCCGGTCGCCGGGCGACCGGGTCGCGGGGGCCCGCTCAGGCCGCCCCTTCACCGTCCAGTTCCTCCAGCGTCGCCCGCGACGGACCCCGTACGGCCTGGGCGGCGCGCGCCACGTCCTCCGCCGCGCGCAGTGCGCGGACCGAGTTCTGCCAGGTCAGCTTGGCGAGGTCCGCCGTCGACCACTTGCGGGAGAGGAGTTCCGCGATCAGATTCGGATAGCCCGAGACATCGTCCAGGCCCCGCGGGGTGAAGGCCGTACCGTCGAAGTCGCCGCCGATCCCGATGTGGTCGACACCGGCGGTCTCGCGCATATGGTCGAGATGGTCGGCGACCGTGGCCGCCGTGGCGACCGGACGCGGGTGCTCCGCCTCGAAGGCCCCATGGATCCTCATGGCCCCGGGCGTGGTGTCGAGCGGATGCAGACCGTGCGCCCGCATGTTCTCGTCCGCGGCCAGGGTCCAGGCCACCGCCGCGGGCAGGATGAACTTCGGTACGAACGTGGCCATCGCGACCCCGCCGTTCGCCGGCAGCAGTTCCAGCACATCGTCCGGGACATTGCGCGGATGGTCGCAGACCGCCCGCGCCGACGAGTGCGAGAAGATCACCGGCGCCTCGCTCACCGCCAGCGCGTCCCGCATGGTCGTGACGGCCACATGCGAGAGGTCGACCAGCATGCCGGTCCGGTTCATCTCGCGGACGACCTCACGGCCGAAGGCGGAGAGCCCGCCCACACCCGGGGCATCGGTCGCCGAATCCGCCCACGCGTTGTTGTCGTTATGGGTGAGCGTCATATAGCGAACACCCAGAGTATGGAGTGCGCGCAGGGTCGCGAGGGAGTTGTTGATGGAGTGGCCGCCCTCGGCGCCCATGAGCGAGGCGATTCTGCCGTCGCGGCGCGCGCTCTCCAGGTCGTCCGCCGTCAGCGCGCGGACCAGATCGCGCGGATGGCGGGCGATCAGCCGGCCGACCACGTCGATCTGTTCGAGCGTCGCGCTGACCGCGTCGTCACCGGCCATGTCGGACCGTACGTACACCGACCAGAACTGTCCTCCGACACCGCCGCGCCGCAGCCGGGGGATGTCCGTGTGCAGCCGCGCCGACAGGTCGCCGGCGATGTCGAGCCGGTCCAGGTCGTAGCGGACCTGCTCCCGCAGCGCCCACGGCAGATCGTTGTGGCCGTCCACCACGGGGAACTCGGAGAGCAGTCCGATCGCCTGGGCGAGGAACTCGTCGGCGCCGGGAGAGCTCGCGCCGCCGGCGGACGTCACGGCCCCGGAGGATTTCGCGGCGGCGCTCACCGGCCGAACCCGAAGTGTTCCGCGCCCTCGGCCTTGGCCCGCAGCCGCTTGCCCTTCTCCGTGGCCTGTTCGTTCAGCTCCTGCTGGAACTCCCGCATCCGGGTGCGCAGTTCCGGGTCGTACGCCGCGAGGATCCGGGCCGCCAGCAGCCCCGCGTTACGGGCGCCGCCCACCGACACCGTGGCGACCGGGACGCCGGCCGGCATCTGGACGATGGAGAGCAGCGAGTCCATGCCGTCCAGATACTTCAACGGGACGGGCACGCCGATCACCGGCAGCGTGGTCACCGAGGCGAGCATGCCCGGCAGATGGGCCGCGCCGCCCGCGCCCGCGATGATCGCCTTCAGCCCGCGCCCGGCCGCGTCCTCGCCGTACGCGATCATCTCGCGCGGCATCCGGTGGGCGGAGAGGACGTCGACTTCGTACGGGATCTCGAACTCGTGGAGGGCCTTCGCTGCGGCCTCCATGACGGGCCAGTCGGAGTCCGAGCCCATGACGACACCGACAAGTGGTCCGACGGGAGATGAGGTCATTCGGTGATCGTTCCTCGGAGATAGCCGGCGGCATGGCGGGCGCGCTCCAGCACGTCGTCCAAGTCGTCGCCGTAGGTGTTGACATGCCCTACCTTGCGGCCGGGCTTCACGTCCTTGCCATACATATGGATCTTCAACTGCGGGTCACGGGCCATGCAGTGCAGATAGGCCGCATACATGTCGGGATAGTCGCCACCGAGGACGTTGCACATGACCGTCCAGGGCGCGCGCGGACGCGGATCGCCGAGCGGCAGATCCAGCACGGCCCGTACATGGTTGGCGAACTGCGAGGTGATCGCGCCGTCCTGGGTCCAGTGCCCCGAGTTGTGCGGGCGCATCGCCAGTTCGTTGACGAGGATGCCGGGCGTCCCGTCCTCGTCTCGGGTCTCGAAGAGTTCCACCGCGAGATGGCCGACGACCCCCAGCTCGGCGGCGAGCCGCAGGGCGAGCCGCTGGGCCTCTCCCGCCAGTTCGTCGGGCAGACCGGGCGCCGGCGCGACGACCGTGTCGCAGACTCCGTCGACCTGCCGCGACTCGACCACCGGATAGGCCACGGCCTGGCCGTGCGGCGAGCGCACGATGTTCGCGGCCAGCTCCCGTACGAAGTCGACCTTCTCCTCGGCGAGCACCGGAACCCCGGCCCGGAACGGCTGCTCGGCGTCCGCCTCGGACCGTACGAGCCAGACGCCCTTGCCGTCGTAGCCGCCGCGCACCGTCTTCAGGACGACGGGGAAGCCGCCCACCTCGGCCGCGAAGGCCGTGACATCCGCCGGACCGGCCACGATGCGGTGGCGCGGGCAAGGAGCGCCCAGCTCGGTGAGACGGGCGCGCATCACGCCCTTGTCCTGGGCATGCTCCAGCGCGTCGGGGCCCGGCCTGACAGCGATGCCGTCCGCCTCCAGGGCACGGAGATGCTCGATCGGGACATGCTCGTGATCGAAGGTGATCACATCGCAACCACGCGCGAAGTCACGCAGCGTGTCCAGATCGCGATGGTCGCCGATCACGACGTCGCTCACCACCTGGGCCGCCGAGTCCTGCGGGGTGTCACTGAGAAGCTTGAATCTGAGGCCGAGGGGGATACCCGCCTCGTGGGTCATACGGGCGAGCTGACCGCCGCCGACCATGCCGACTACCGGGAACGTCACGCTCCCAGGGTATCCGCCGCCCGCCGGGGCCCGTCCGCGTGCGACCTCCGTCACCCCGCGCGTCACCCGCCCGCCACCATCGCCCGCACGCTGTCACGTTCAGTTACTTTCAGCCACTCAACGTGGTGGTTTTTCCTCACATACGGTCGCCCAGGCGGCCGTGGGAGGCCCTGGTTAGCATGGTCGGAACTGACGTCGACCGGACGGGGCTGAACAGGCATATGAGCGAACGGGGCGCACTCCGCGTGCGACTGGACCGGCTCGTACGCGAGGTGGCCAAGTTCGGCGCGGTGGGCGGCGCGGGTCTGCTGGTCAATCTCCTGGTCTTCAATCTCGTACGGCACACCACTTCCCTGCCCGTGGTCCGGGCCAGCGTCCTGGCCACCGTCGTGGCGATCGCCTTCAACTATGTGGGCTTCCGCTACTTCACCTATCGCGACCGCGACAAGAACCGCCGCACCAAGGAGCTTTCGCTCTTCCTGCTGTTCAGCGCGGTCGGCCTGGTGATCGAGAACGGTGTGCTCTACACCGCGACCTACGGCTTCGACTGGGACAGCCCGCTCCAGAGCAATGTCTTCAAGTTCCTGGGCATCGGCGTCGCCACGCTCTTCCGTTTCTGGTCCTACCGCACCTGGGTGTTCAGGACCCTGCCGGGCGGCGCCGAGCGGACCGCTCCCGCGGCCGGCTCACTCACGGCGAGCGCGGCGAGCGCGACAGGCGCGGTGGACACGGCGGACGCGGTGGACGCCACGGACCAGGCTCTCGCGCGTGCGCGTCAGCGGACCGGACGGTCCTGATCCTTCTGCGCCTTGCGCGTACCGGCCTCACGGCTCAGGAAGAGGGCGAAGACCGGCGGCTGCTGCTGGAGCAGTTCCAGCCGGCCGCCGTCCGCCTCCGCCAGATCGCGCGCCACGGCCAGCCCGATCCCGGTGGAGTTGCGTCCGCTGATGGTCCGCTCGAAGATGCGCGCGCCGAGATCGGCCGGGACGCCCGGGCCCTCGTCGGTCACCTCGATCACGCTCTGGTTGCCGGTGACCCGGGTACGCAGCGCGACCGTACCGCCACCGTGCATCAGTGAGTTCTCGATCAGCGCCGCGAGCACCTGGGCGACCGCGCCCGGGGTGCCGACGGCCCGCATGCCCTGCCGGCCCGAGCAGACGATGGCGCGTCCGGCGCTGCGGTAGGCCGGGCGCCACTCCTCGATCTGCTGCTTGACGACCTCGTCGAGGTCGAAGGCGACGGCCGAGCCGGTACGCGGATCCCGGGCATTGGTGAGCAGCCGCTCCACCACGTCCGTCAGCCGTTCCACCTGCGTCAGCGCCACCATCGCCTCCTCCTTCACGGTGTCCAGGTCGTCGGTGGCGGAGATCTCCTCCAGCCGCATGGACAGCGCGGTCAGCGGCGTACGGAGCTGGTGCGAGGCGTCCGCGGCGAGCCGCCGCTCCGCGGTGAGCATCCGCGCGATGCGTTCGGCGCTGGAGTCGAGGACATCGGCGACCCGGTCCAGCTCGGGCACTCCGTACCGCTTGTGCCGTGGGCGCGGATCACCCGAGCCCAGGCGCTCCGCGGTCTCCGCGAGATCGGTGAGCGGCGAGGCCAGCTTGTTCGCCTGCCGTACGGCCAGCAGGACGGCGGCGATCACGGCGAGCAGGGCCACCGCGCCGATGATCAGCAGCGTTCTGCCGACCTCCCGGTTGATGGAGGAGCGGGCCTCCTCGACCGTGACGGTCTCGCCCTCCTCGCCGTCGGCGTGGCCGCGGATGACGCTGCCGGTGGGCCGGGTGCCGATCTCGACGGGCGCCCGTCCGGGGATCTCGATCCTGGCGTACCGCGTCCGGTCGATCTGCTCGGAGAGGACCTTGGCCGAGATGTTGTCGCCGCCGAGGAGCCGGCTGTCGACGATGCTCACCAGGCGTACCGCCTCGGTCTCCACGCTCTCCTGGGCGCTGTTGCTGATCGTGCGCGTCTCGACGATGACGAGCGAGACACCGAACACGGCGATGACGACGAGTACCACGGCGAGCGTGGAATTGATCAGACGACGGCGCATGGTGCTGCCCTCCGGGCGAGGTGACGCGTTCGACGGCCCGAGGCGTCGGCTCTACTTTCGGCGCTTCTCGAAATTCCGGCGCTCCTCGAATCTTCCGCGGTCGCGCTCGCTTCAGCTCTTCTCGAAGCGGAAGCCGACGCCCCGCACCGTGGCGATGTAGCGCGGGTTCGCCGCGTCGTCGCCGAGTTTCTTGCGCAGCCAGGAGATGTGCATGTCGAGGGTCTTGGTGGAGGACCACCAGGTGGTGTCCCAGACCTCGCGCATGAGCTGGTCACGGGTGACGACCCGGCCCGCGTCCCGGACGAGGACCCGCAGCAGGTCGAACTCCTTGGCGGTGAGCTGGAGTTCCTCGTCGCCCATCCAGGCGCGGTGCGACTCGACGTCGATCCGTACGCCATGGGTGGCCGGGGCCGGGGACGGGTCGGCGGCGCCGCGCCGCAGCAGCGCCCGTACCCGGGCGAGCAGCTCGGCGAGCCGGAACGGCTTGGTCACGTAGTCGTCGGCACCGGCGTCCAGTCCGACGACGGTGTCCACCTCGTCGGCGCGGGCGGTCAGCACCAGGATCGGTACGGCGTGGCCCTCGGCGCGCAGTCTGCGGGCGACTTCGAGGCCGTCCATGCCGGGCAGGCCCAGATCGAGCACGACCAGATCCACACCGCCCTGGAGTCCGGCGTCCAGCGCGGTCGGACCGTCTTCGCGGACCTCGACCTCGTAACCCTCCCGGCGCAGGGCGCGGGCCAGCGGCTCCGAGATGGAAGCGTCGTCCTCGGCGAGCAGTACACGGGTCATGTGGTGATGGTAGACCGCACGGGGCGGCGCTCGGGCCGCGCTCCGCGACCCCTGCGGGTCCAGGGTTCGATCCGGTGATCCACCTTCGAATATAAGTGTGTTATTCCATCACCACCTAGGATTCATTATCCCAAGTCCCCCCATATGCCACTCTGTCCTGTCGTATGGTGGCCGGACCCACCGCCGGTCCGGTGCCGGAAGGAACGAACGACCCCATGGCGTCCAGCCTGACGAAGGACCCGCCCAGCCTCCCCACAGGCCCGGAGAAAACCTTCTTCGGCCATCCCCGCGGACTGGCCACCCTCTTCATGACCGAGATGTGGGAGCGCTTCAGCTTCTACGGCATGAAGGCCCTGCTGACCATCTATCTGCTCTCCGGCGGCCCCGACGCGTCGAAGGGCCTTCAGCCCGGCGGGCTCGGAATGGATCTGGCCACGACGACGGCCGTCTACTCCATCTATCTGTCCATGGTGTATCTGCTGGCGCTGCCGGGCGGCTGGCTGGGCGACCGTGTCTGGGGCCCGCGCAGGACCGTGACCATCGCGGCCTGCACGATCATGACGGGCCATCTCGTGCTGGCCCTGCCGGGATCGAGGAGCTTCTTCGCCGGGCTGGCGCTGGTGGCGCTGGGCTCGGGGCTGCTGAAGGCGAACATCTCCACGATGGTCGGCCATCTCTACGACAACGCTGACAACGCGGACAACGCTGCCGACGCCGACAACGCCGGTGCCGCCGGTGCGGGCACCGCCGGCGGCGGCACCGGCGACCCGCGCCGCGACGGCGGCTTCACCGTCTTCTACATGGGCATCAACCTGGGCGCCTTCTTCGCGCCGCTGGTCATCGGCACCGTGGGCGAGACGTACGACTGGCATCTCGGCTTCGTCCTCGCCGCCGTCGGCATGGGCATCGGCCTGCTCGTGTTCCTGCTCGGTACGAGGCATCTCAGCCCGCGCAGCAGCGTGGTCCCCACGCCCCTGTCCCGCGAGGAGCGCGCGACCTGGCTGCGCAGGGGCATGGCCTGGCTGCTGGTCGCCGCCGTGATCTACGGAGCCGTCGGCCTCAGCGGCCACTTCACCCCGAACTGGGCGATGGTCCCGCTGACGCTCGCCGGAGTCGCCGTCCCGGCCGGCGTGCTGATCCGGATCAAGCGCGACAAGGAGCTGACCTCGGCCGAGCAGAGCAGGATGTCGGGGTACATCTGGTTCTTCGTCGCCGCCGCCGTCTTCTGGATGATCTACGACCAGGGCGGCTCCACGGTCCAGGCGTTCGGTACGACCAGGGCCGCCGGCCGGCTCTTCGGGCTGACGTTCCCGACCTCCTGGTACCAGTCGCTCAATCCGGTGTTCATCATGGCGCTGGCGCCGGTCGCCGCGTGGTTCTGGCTCTGGCTGAACCGGGGCGGCCAGGGGCCCGGCACGGTCGCGAAGTTCGCCGCCGGGCTGTTCTTCGTCGGCGTCTCGTTCCTCTTCTTCCTGGTCCCGCTGGTGATGTCGGGCGACGGCACCCTGGTCAGCCCGATGTGGCTGGTGGGCATCTATCTGATCCAGACGGTCGGGGAGCTGTGCGTCTCGCCGGTGGGTCTGTCGGTGACGACGAGGACGGCGCCGGTGAAGTACGCGAGCCAGATGATGGGCGTCTGGTTCCTGGCGGTCACCGCGGGCGACTCGGTCACCGGGATGCTCTCCATCGCCGGAGCCGATCTGAGCCGCGCGGGAGTGGTGGCGCTGGAGGCGGTGCTCGCCGTCGCGGCGGGCGGCGCGCTCTTCATGTACCGCAGAAGGGTGCGGGCGCTGATGGGCGACATCCACTGAGCCGACCCCATAGGGCCCAGCCATACAGGGCCCGACCATATAGGCGCATGCCACAGAGACGCATGCCACATGTGGCCGGTCACAGCTGGGCCACCGCTGCACGGCCGGGGCCGCACGGGCCGGGGGCTGCACGGGCCGGGCGGCCGGGCCGGGCGACGGGCCTCCTCGTACCCGAGGGCAGGGCGGACCGCCGTACGGCACATTCGCGTACATTTACGCGCGTTACATCGGCGGCGCGGCCAGCTCCGCCCAGACCGTCTTGCCCGTGGTGCCCGGCGTCCTGGTCACGCCCCAGTCGAGACAGAGCCGCTGGACGATGAACATGCCGTGGCCGCCGGGCCGTCCCGCGCGGTGCGGGGTGCGCGGCGCCGGCTGTCCCGCGCCGCGGTCCGTGACCTCCAGCCGCAGCACCTTGGCGGTGCAGGTGACCCGTAGCCTCTCGGGCCCCTCCGCGTGCAGACAGGCGTTGGTGACCAGCTCGGAGACGACGAGCAGCACGTCCTCCGCCGCCGCCCGCCGGTCCGCGGCCGACGCGGGAAGCCATCCCCAGTCGTGGAGCGCCTGGCGGGTGAAATCGCGCGACAACGGGACGACACCGCTGGCGCCGGAGAGCGCGAGCGTCCGCACCCGTACACCGGACGGCGCGGAAGACGCTTCCGCCGCGTCCGGCTCGGGGCCGAGGTCGCCCGGCCGAGGCTGCCGGGTGGTGCTCATCAGCGCTTCACCTCACCGATTCACCGATTCACGAGTTCATGAATACAGAGTGTGCAGGATCCTGTGCGGCCCACCGGGGGTCTTCTGCCCCTCCGAATCGTGACAACACCCACTTCTCGGAAAGGGGCACGAGCCGGAACGCGAATCCGAGGAAACCCCCTGGGGCCCAGTGGCCCCGGCCGTCTCAACCGATTCGGCCGGTTCAGTCGGTCAGGGCCTCGTCCATCGAGTCATGGAGAGCGAACACGGCGTCCGCGCCGGTGATCTCGAAGACGCGTGCCACCACCGGCAGCATGCCGACCAGATGAACCCCTCCCCCTGCGGCTTCCGCCTTGAGGCGGGCACCGAGCAGCACGTTGAGCCCGGTGGAGTCACAGAACTCAAGCCGCGAACAGTCGATCACCAGCCGTGCCCGGCCCTGTTCGAGCGCGTCGTCGAGAGGCGCCCGCAACACCTCGGCCGTATGGTGATCCAGCTCACCGACCACTGTCACTATCTCACTCCGGCCCTCGGTCCGAACCTCGACCCGAAGCCGGCCCCGGTTCACGCTGCCGACTGTCTGGCGGTCCATGCCCGTCCTCTTCGCTGTTGTCAGATGCCGCGTGTCAGTTGCCATCGCCGGTCGAACATTACGCCTTTCACACGCGGCTCGGTACTCCAAGTCCCCAGCATTGCGGGCAAACAGCACAATTTACACTTGCAACGATCCGGGGTGAACCGGTAGGGCTGGAAGGGACACACCCGACACGGCCGGCTTCGGAGGCGCCGCACACCGCTGCGAACACGTACTGGCGTCGGCAGCCATATGCCGAGAACGATGGAGGAGACCATGTCAGTCCCGTCCGGCCCGGCAGCCCCGGCAGGTCCTGCGGCCCCGGGAGCCCCAGCAGGTCCGGGAACCCCGGCGGGTCCGGGCGTCCCGGCAGGTCTGGCGGATCTGCCCGAGATTCCGCCCTTCGCCGAAGTCGGGGCCGTGGACGCACGGGCCCTGTCGAAGACACTCTTCGCCCGGCTGGAGTCCCTCGAAGAGGGCACGCACGAACACGCGTACGTCCGTAACACCCTGGTCGAACTGAATCTCGCCCTGGTGAAATTCGCCGCCGGCCGGTTCCGCACCCGCAGCGAACCGATGGAGGACATCGTCCAGGTCGGCACGATCGGCCTGATCAAGGCCATCGACCGGTTCGAGCTGAGCCGCGGTGTCGAGTTCCCGACCTTCGCGATGCCCACCGTCGTCGGCGAGATCAAGCGTTTCTTCCGCGATACGTCGTGGTCGGTGCGCGTCCCGCGAAGACTCCAGGAACTCCGCCTCGGCCTCGCCGGAGCGAGCGACGAACTGGCGCAGCGGCTCGACCGCGCGCCCACCGTCGGCGAACTCGCCGAGCACCTCGGCATCTCCGAGGACGAGGTCGTCGAGGGCATGACGGCGAGCAACGCCTACACCGCGAGTTCGCTGGACGCCCAGCCCGACGAGAACGGCACCGAGGGCTCGCTCGCGGACCGGATCGGTTACGAGGACCACGGACTTGAGGACATCGAGTACATCGAGTCGCTCAAGCCGCTGATCGCATGCCTTCCGCAACGGGACCGTAAAATCCTCTCCCTGCGCTTCGTCGCCAATATGACGCAGTCGGAGATCGGCGAGGAGCTCGGCATCTCCCAGATGCATGTGTCCCGGCTGCTCTCACGCACGCTCACCAGGCTCAGAAAGGCACTGACGCTGGACGAGTAGCACCCGGCGGCGGCCACGGCCGTCGCGGCACCGTCGCCGAAGGGCCCGCCCGTGCACAGGGCGGGCCCTTCGGCGTTGTTGACGGCTCGTCCGGTATGGGCCACATTGAGCCGGGGGCAGGGGGGAAACGGAATGGCTCTTGGGGAGGGCTGCCCGCCGGAGCACTCGGTGCTTCCGGCGCGCACGGGACACCCGGCGGACGACACGGACGACGACGGCGCCTCTTCGGCGTACACGACGCTGGAGGCGCTGATGCGCCGGCGGCTGGGCAGGGAATGTGTGTACATGCCCTCCTGCCGTCTGGGGCTGTATGTGGCGCTGCGCCACTGGTGTCCGCCCGGTGGGCGCGTCCTTATGTCGCCGGTCAACGATGACGTGATCTTCTTTGTGGTGCTCGCGGCCGGGCTCCGTCCCGTACAGGCGCCGTTGAACGCACGGGACGGATCTCTCGATCCGGCGGCCGTGCCCGACGCGTGCTGGCGCGGGCTGTCCGCCGTACTCACCACCAATCTGTACGGGAATCCCGATCCGGCGCCCGAACTGCGGTCCCGGTGCGACGCGTTGGGCATTCCGCTGATCGAGGACGCGGCGCACGCGCTGGGCAGCGAGGTGGCGGGAGAGCCGGTCGGGAGCTTCGGCGACGCGTCCGTGTTCAGCCTCTCCAAGCATGTGGGCGCGAGGACCGGCGGGTTTCTGGCGGTGGCGGACCCGGCGTCGCGTGCGTCCCTGGCCGCGGCCAGGGA
>NZ_MAUD01000191.1 GCF_001700515.1 Streptomyces lushanensis | reverse complement strand
CACGCTCCGCTGTTCTGTGGTCCGCCGACTGCATTGTGGCAGGTGGCGGTGACATCGGCGGGCACGACCGGCTCAGCTCCTGCCGATGAGGTCCGCGGGGAACGCGCCCGCCGCCACCGCCGCACCGGCGAACACGCCCGCCAGTTCGGTGAGCCGGGCCACCCCGGCCGTGCCGAGATGCTCGTACGGCGCCCGGTCGAGCCGGTCGGTCTCGTCCTCCAGGGCGCCGCGCAGCCGGACACCCGCCTCGGTCAGCCCGCCCTCCCCGTCCATCAGCCCGCGCCCGCGCAGCCCCTCCCGGGCCGCCTCCCACTCCTGCCGGCTCCAGCCGCGGCTGGCCAGGATCCACTTCGGTGACATGCCACGGCCGCTCGCGGTATGACTGGCCAGCGCCTCCAGAGGACCGAGACCGGCGTGTGTCAGCGCCGCCAGATGGCCGTCGCCGCGGTATTCGCGCAGCAGGGTCGCGGCGTGCCACAAGGCGAGATGCGGCGCTTCCGGGACCGGCAGATCGGCGTTGGCCGCGTAGAGCGGACGCGCCGGACGCGAACACGCCTCGGTGGCGCGCAGGGCCAGCTCCGCCGCCTCGGCCAGCTCCCGCGAGGCGAGGGCCTCCTCGCCCAGCAGCCGCCGCAGCAGTGAGTCGACCGCGCGCAGCCGCGCGTCGAGCGCGTCCTCGGGGGAGAGGACGTCCCACACGCGCGGGAGGTGGCGGGCGACCAGCTCGTGCTTGAAGTTGTGGAAGGTCGCGGTGACGATGCCCGCCCCGACCCGGCCGAGCGGCGCCGAACGGGCGGCGAAGTAGGCGGCGTTGATGTCGTCGAGGCCCGCGGGGGCGAACTCGCGGCGCAGGTCCGGGGAGAAGTAGAGAGCCGAGTGGATCGGGTTGACGACGGAGTGGCAGCGCCGCACGGCGCGTTCGGGCAGAGTGGTCATGGCCGCATGTTACCGACTGGTCGGTACGTTCACCGTCGGACCGATGGAACCCCGCTCCCGGCCGCCCGCACGAGGGCCCGGAACGCGCCGTCTCACGCGCCCACCGTCCAGCCGAAGCGCGGCTCCCGGCGCTCCAGGAACGCGGCGACGCCCTCCTCGGTCTCGCCGCTGGAGCGGGCCTGCTCCGTCCAGTACGCGGTACGGTCGGGGCCTCCCGAGGCGGACTCCTTGGCCGCCGCCTGGGTCAGCCGGGAGCGCGAGACCAGCACCCGGCCGAACTCCGCCACACGTCTGTCCAGCCCACCGGCCGGAAGCACCTCGTCCACCAGTCCGGTGCGCAGCGCGCGCTCCGTGCCGATCAACTCGGCCGAGAACAGCAGATACTTGGCCGTCGAGGGCCCCACGAGCGAGACCAGCCGCCGGGTGGACGACGCCGGATAGACGATCCCGAGCCGCGCCGGAGTCACGCCGAACAGGGCGCCCTCCTCGGCGAACCGCAGATCGCAGGCCGCGGCGAGCTGGCAGCCGCCGCCCACGCAGTGACCGCGCACGGCGGCGAGAGTCGGCTTGGGGAAGGCGGCCAGCGTCTCTTCGGCCCGTACGGCCAGCGACCGGGGATCGTCCGGCCGGGGATCGCCACCTGCCTCCGGCGGCACCTCCCGGCGCGCCTCGTCGCGCGGCTCCCCGGGCACCTCGCCGCGCGTCTCCCGCGACTGCGCGGGTTCACGCAGCGAGGAGATGTCGGCGCCCGCGCAGAACGTCCCTCCCTCGCCGGTCAGCACCAGCGCCCGTACGGCGGGATCCACCGCCAGCCGCCCGAGCAGCGGCGGCAGCTCCCGCCACATCGACGCCGTCATCGCGTTGCGCTTCGCGGGGTGGTGGATCACGACGGTCGCGATGCCGTCGGAGACGGTGTGCAGCAGCTGCGGCTCCATGCGCCGGATGCTATCCCCGGCCCGGCGACGGTCCGCCGTTGCCCGTCATGCCTCCTCGACCGTTCCTGAAGCGTCAGTCGCCGATCACATGCGATTGCTCTGACGGCTCGCTCGGTCGAAGGCGGTCGCCCTTCGCCAATTACGACTGACTTCTGTTCAGTCGCCCGGTGTGGACCGGCCTGTTCCCAAGACTCGGAATCCGCCGGCCGAACCGGTCGAGCCAGTCGGGCCACAGGTCGAAACAAGGGTGGGTGCCGCAAGGATGGAGAGCCGCGGGAGTGTTCCGGCCCGGCCGCTGTCGTACGAGGGAGTCTGGCGGTTCACCGCTCCGGCCGTCGACGCCTCCGTACCGCGGGTCAGGCACGCCGTACGCGATCTGCTCAGACGCCAGCGTGTACCGGTCAGGGACACGGTCGTCCAGAGTCTGCTGCTCATCGTCTCCGAGCTGGTCACCAACTCCGTGCGGCACGCGGCCCTGCTCTCGCCGGAGATCGGTGTCGAGGTCACCATCGGCGCGGAGTGGGTCCGTGTCGCGGTCGAGGACAACCACCCGTACCGGCCCAAGGCCCTGGAGACCGATCACGCCCGGACGGGCGGGCGCGGGCTGCTGCTCGTACGGGAGATCACCCGCGAGGCCGGCGGTAGCTGCGCCGTCGAGCACACCGCCGGCGGCGGAAAGATCATCTGGGCGACGCTGCCGTTCCTGGCCCCGGTCGGCGGGGCGCCGGCGCGCGAGGGCGGTGTCA
The DNA here is from genome assembly GCF_001700515.1 of Streptomyces lushanensis. GTDB lineage: Bacteria > Actinomycetota > Actinomycetes > Streptomycetales > Streptomycetaceae > Streptomyces > Streptomyces lushanensis. The sequence goes on along the minus strand of NZ_MAUD01000191.1, from coordinate 3,366 downwards.
CCAGCCCCCGGCAGGCCCTGTGAGCTCTCTGATCGCCGGCCGCGCCGCGTCCAGCACGGTCATGAACCACGCCGAGAACGGGTCCCGGCCATGCCGCCCGGCCAGCTCCGCCGGAGTCACATAGACCGTCTCGTCGACCTCTTCCGGGTCGGGCCGCAGCGAGGACTGCGCCATCCCGACGAAGAGATGGTTGTACTCCTGCTCGACCAGTCCCGACGCCGGGTCCGGGTGGTTGTAGCGCACCGTACCGGCCTCGGCGAGCAGCGAGGGCGAGATGCCCAGCTCCTCGTGGGTACGGCGGGCGGCGGCGGCGAACGGTGCCTCGCCCGGGTACGGATGTCCGCAGCAGGTGTTCGACCAGACACCGGGGGAGTGGTACTTGCCCAGCGCGCGCCGCTGGATCAGCAGCCGTCCCTGCTCGTCGAAGAGGAAGACGGAGAACGCCCGGTGCAGTTGACCGGGCGCCTGATGGGCCGAGAGCTTCTCGGCGGTGCCGATGGTATTGCCGTTCTCGTCGACCAGCTCCAGCATGATCGTTTCCTGAACGCCGTTCGACGAGCTGTTCGCCGTACTGACTGGTGTGGTCGGCATAACCATCCTTCGCTTCGGGCCTCAGCCCCCAAGTCTGCCGCACAAAAGCCCCGTGCCAGCACTTCGGGAGTGTGGGCATGTCCGTTCTCCCAGGCCCCCGGGGGTGTGGCCGGCAGGGGGTCAGTGACAGAGTTTCGCCTCGTGTTCGGCGTGCCCTCTCGGTTCGAGCTGGAAGGTGCAGTGCTCGACGTCGAAGTGATGGCCGAGGCAGCCCTGGAGGTCGTGCAGCATTTTCTCGTGGCCCACCGCGTCCAGCGCGTCCTGGTCCACCACCACATGTGCCGAGAGCACAGGCATACCGGATGTGATGGTCCAGGCATGGAGATCATGTACGTCTGCCACACCGGGCAGCCCGAGCATATGTGCGCGCACCTCGGCCATGTCCACGTCCTTGGGCGCGGCCTCCAGCAGTACGTTCAGTGTCTCCCGCAGCAGCTTCACCGTACGGGGAACGATCATGAGCCCGATCAGCAGACCCGCGATCGGGTCGGCCGTCTGCCATCCCGTGAGCAGGATGACACCGGCCGAGACCAGCACCGCGAGCGAACCCAGGGTGTCCGCGAGCACCTCCAGATACGCCCCGCGCACATTGAGGCTGTCCTTCCGCCCGCGCATCAGCAGGGACAGGGACACCAGATTGGCGAACATACCGATCAGGGCGAATACGATCGTCAGTCCGCCCCTGGTCTCGGGCGGCGTGACGAAGCGCTCGACGGCCTCGTACAGCAGGAACCCGCCGACACCGAGCAGCAGCAGACAGTTGGCCAGCGCGGCGAGGATCTCGGCCCGCGCGTAGCCGAAGGTGCGCTTCTTGTCCGCGGGGCGGCCCGCGAAGTGGACCGCCAGCAGCGCCATCCCGAGCCCCACGCCGTCCGTCGCCATATGGGCCGCGTCGGCGAACAGGGCGAGGGAGTCGGCGGCGAGACCACCGACGATCTCCACCACCATCACGGAGAGCGTGATGGACAGCGCGATCCGCAGCCGCCCGCGGTAGGCCGCGGTCGCGGTGCCCGCCGGCGGCCCGCCGTGGCCGTGCCCGTGGTCGTGCCCTGCCCCCATGGGACCGCCTTCCGGTCGTCTGTGCGATCTGTCGACCACGCCAGTGAACTACGGGTGGGGGGTATGCGGCAACACGGCACTGAACACCGTTGTCATATGCTCTGACCTGCGGAAATGATCGCAGGTCAGAGCAGGGACGAGATCACCCGGCCATGGTCGCCGGGTGGTGCAGCCGCCAGCCCTCCCAAGCCGATTCGACCATCTCGCGTACCCCGTGGCTCGCCGTCCAGCCCAGCTCCTCGGCGATCAGCCCGACCGAGGCGACGGCCCTCGCGGCGTCGCCGGGACGGCGCGCCTCCACCACCGGACTGGCGCGGTGGCCGGTGACCTCGGCCACCAGACCGGCCAGTTCACGGACCGAGACGCCCTCACCGCGGCCGATGTTGACCGTGAGGTCTCCGGCGCCCTCCTGGTCCGCCAGCCGGCGCGCGGCGGCGAGATGGGCGTCGGCGAGATCCGCCACATGGATGTAGTCACGGATGCAGGTGCCGTCCGGTGTCGGATAGTCGTCACCGAAGATCCTGGGCGCCTCGCCGCGGCTGATCCGGTCGAAGAACATCGGGATGATGTTGAACACTCCGGTGTCCGCCAGCTCGGGCGTCGCGGCGCCCGCCACATTGAAGTAACGGAGACAGCCGGTGGCGATCCCGTGCGCCTGTCCGGTCGCGCGGACCAGCCACTCGCCCGCGAGCTTGGTCTCACCGTACGGATTGATCGGCACGGCAGGGGTCCGCTCCGTGATCAACTCCACATCCGGCACCCCGTACACGGCCGCCGAGGAGGAGAAGAGGAAGCGCCGTACGCCCGCGGCGACCACGCCGTCGAGCAGCACCGTGAGCCCGTGCAGATTCTCCCGGTAGTACCGCAGCGGCTGTTCGACGGACTCCGCGACCTGCTTCTTCGCCGCGAGATGCACCACACCGGTGACCTCGTGCGCGGCGAGCGCACGGTCCACCACCTCCCGGTCCAGCAGGGAGCCCCGCACCAGCGGAATCGCGGCGGGCAGCCGCTCGGCGACACCGGTCGAGAGATCGTCGAGCACGACGACCCGCTCTCCCGCCGCGGTCATCGACCGCGCCACATGTGCCCCGATGTAACCCGCACCACCTGTGATCAGCCAAGTCATGGCCGCAACCCTAGGGCCTGTCGCCACGTCCGCGCCGTCCGCCCGCGGGGCCGGGGCTCGCGGCGTCCGGTCCGTGCGACCGCGGGCGCCACGCGGCGGACGACACCGTGACGGCGGGGCCCGGAGGGTGCCCTCCGGGCCCCGGTCCTCGTTTGTCCGGGAGAGCGCCGGTGACCCATGATGATCAACGCGCGAACCGTCCACGAATCAGACCTTGGCGTCCGGAACGTAAACGGCCGGTGAACTCAGCCTTCAGTTCATCCGATAGCCTCTCTGCCGACGTGCCGCCACCCGGATCCCGGGTCCCGACGCCGCGCACCCAGCCCTGTCAGTGCCAAGGAGTGAGTCGTCTGCCGACCGCCATCCTCACCGGTCCCCCGGTCCCCGGATCGCCGCTCGAAGGTCATCTGAGGTCGCTGGGGTACGACGTACGGACCGCGCCGGGCGCCGAGGAGGCGCGAAGCCTGCTCGTCTCGGCCCCCGCCGCCGAGCGCGTCGCCCTGGTCGACCCCCGTTTCGTCGGCCATGTCCACGCGCTGCGCCTGGCCCTGACCGATCCGCGCTTCCCCGCCGCCGCCGTGCCCGGCGCG